>NZ_CP017641.1:5365000-5665500 GCF_001983935.1 Fuerstiella marisgermanici
TAAGCTCGCAAGGCCGATGATAGTGCATACCAGTGCGAAAGTAGGTTATTGCCGGGAACATTTTATTAAGCCGGATCTTAGGATCCGGCTTTTTTTATGCGCCGATCTTCGATTGGTCGGCATGTGGCGATTCAATGCGTTGTGGTGTGATCGGAATGCCTGATTCAGATTCCAGCTGGCGACGAAGAGTCCTCATTGCCGCATCTCTGCACTCCGGACTGTGGGGTGTGTTTATAATGGGCATGCCCCGGCAGTCTTCGATCGTATATGGCTTCGCTACCGTTCCTCAGGAAGTTCACTTGTGGCAAGGCGCGGGCCTTTTTATTTTTCTACTCGCCATCGGCTTTGGAATGGCGGCTTTTGACGAGCGTCAGCACTGGGGCATCGTCTTTATCGGATTACTCGCTAAAGTTTTTGGGATGGCTGGAATGGCGAGCGCCGTTTTTCGAGGGCAAGTTGCTGCTCAAGTACTGTGGCTGCTGCCTTTCAATGACTTGATCTGGATCTGGCCCTTCTTCCGGATCGTGCAACACGGAATGAAACAATCTCGATGAAGGAGCAGAAGTCGGATCGCAACATGGATGCGGTCAATGTTTCGCCCCCACTAAGCCAAAACGCTGCACCTGTGGTTGGCAATAGCGTGAATCGCGGGCTTGCGTTAGGACTTTGCTCGGCTGTTTGCTATTCCGCCGCGAACCTGGCATTGCGCGGGCTTTCTGGTCGCCACGCAGATTCGGGCTGGGAAATCTGGGTGACCGCGATGAAAGCGGGCCCAACGGTTTTGCTATCGCTCGGACTGTTGCTCAGGCTCCGATTAAGAAAAGAAGCAGCATTTCCGTCGTTTAGACCCGTTCCCTGGTTGTTGGCCGCCGCATTAATCATGCAGTTTGGTGGTAACCTTGGATTCCAATTGGCAATGGGACAAATCGGCCTCGCAATCACAGTCCCCCTCGTTTTCACGTTTATTATTATCGCTGGGGCTGCGCTGGGACGCACATTTCTAGGAGACACCGTTTCGAAACGAACGGTTGTTTCGATAATGGTGATGTTGGTCTCGATCATTCTGCTGTCCTACGCGGCCACATTGAATGCGCCGGAGCTCGGGACGGAGACGAAAGAGAAGATCGCATGGCTGGGCATCGTTCTCGCCGTCATTTCAGGAATGTCGTACGGAATCAATGGGATTGTGATCCGCCGAATTTCTCAGCGAGCCCTTCCAATTGCCTCAATGTTGTTCGTCTACAGCACGACGGGGTTGGTGCTCCTGACAGCCATTGGCTGGAACATGCTGGGCACGGAGCGAATTCTTCAGATTCAAAGGGCAGAGTGGCAGATGATGCTGGCGGCCGGTACATTCAACGCCATCGCTTTTTTTTGCGTGACCAACGCTTTGAAGTTGCTGAACATCACGCAAGTGAATGTGATTAACGCAACTCAAAACGCAATGTGTGCTGCGGGCGCGGTCATCGTTTTCTCCGAACCACATTCGATCCCAATGGTTTCCGGCATCGCTTTGTCGATTGTGGGACTGCTGCTGCTGGATCGAAAATAGAATTCTGTACAGGAGCCTCTTCTTGGAATCACAATTTCCACCGGACATGCTGCAGCGAATTGAACGCAGCGGCGTGATTTCTGTCCTGATTATCGACGACGCCTCAGATGCCGTTCCCCTGGCGAAGGCTCTGCTGGCTGGCGGCGTCGATGCCATGGAACTGACCTTACGAACCGATGCAGCGGTTGACGCTTTGCGTCGAATTCGTGACGAGGTGCCTGAAATGCTGGCCGGAATTGGCACCGTCATTAGCGTAGATCAGATTGATCCGATCGTTGCCGCCGGTGCCCAGTTTGCCGTTTCGCCGGGGCTGAATCCTCAAGTCGTGCGAAAAGCTCAACAGGCAGGTCTGCCGTTCGCACCTGGGGTAATGACGCCATCGGACATTGAGGCCGCTGTTGAACTCGGGTGCCGCGAACTCAAGTTTTTTCCCGCCGAACCGAGTGGCGGCCAGACGATGTTGAACAGTATTCGAGCTCCCTATGCCCATTTGGGCGTGCGGTTCGTTCCGTTGGGTGGCGTAAACGAAAAGAACGCGGCTTCCTGGCTGTCCAACCCCGGTGTCTTCGCTATCGGCGGGTCATGGCTGACGCCAAAGGAATGCCTTCAAAAGAAAGATTGGACGGAAGTGACTCGCCGCGCGGCCGAAGCCCGAGCCATTGCGGACAGCATTTCACCGTAGATACAGGAATTACTTATGCCACAGTTTATTACCTTCGGCGAAATCATGATGCGGATGGCTCCGCCCGGATTTCTGCGCCTGCAACAAACCCTCCCGGGAAGCCTCGACGTGACCTTCGCCGGCGCGGAAGCAAACGTGGCAGCATCATTGGCGATGTTTGGCGCAGACGTCGGCTTTGTCAGTGCATTGCCAGACAATGCGCTGACCGATGCCTGTTTAAATACGCTCCGCAGCCTAAAAATTGACACTTCGCACGTGCAACGCTCGGCAGAAGGCCGGATGGGCATTTATTTTGTAGAAGCCGGTGCTAATCAGCGGCCCAGTCGCGTGACGTATGACCGAGCCGGCTCGACCATCAGCGTGACCGACGCCAACAGTTATGAGTGGCCGACGATTTTGTCCGGAGCGAAGTCGCTGCACGTGACTGGCATTACCCCTTCGCTGTCCGAGGCAGCTGCCGATGCCACGATCGCTGCTGTTTCGACCGCACGAGAGCTAAAAGTTCAGGTTTCCTGCGACCTTAATTACCGAGCGAAACTCTGGAACTGGCGGCCGGGGACGGAGCGAAAGCAGCTTGCTGCGGAAACGATGGCGAAAATTCTTCCTTTCGTTGACATCCTGATCGCCAACGAAGCCGATTGTGGAGACGTTCTAAAGATCCACGCTGGGCACAGCGAAGTTGAATCCGGCCATGTTGAAGTCGCCGCCTATCCTGACGTTGCTCGTCAGGTCGTTGAACGGTTTCCCAACATCAGGTTCATCGCGACCACGCTGCGTGAAAGCATTTCTGCAAGCCACAATAACTGGGGCGCCATGTTATTCGATGCCGCGGACGGGAATGCTGTTTTTGCGCCGGAGGTGAAGGGCGACTACCAGCCGTACCAGATTCGCAACATTATCGATCGGGTCGGCGGAGGCGATGCATTCGGGGCCGGCCTGTTATTTGCCCTCAACCACGACGACTACGCGACTCCGCAGGAAGCTCTTCAATTCGCTACTGCAGCCTCGTGCCTGGCCCATTCGATTTCCGGCGATTTCAACTTCAGCAACCGCCAGGAAGTGGACGCGTTGATGAAGGGCTCGGCGTCCGGTCGAGTTGTCCGGTAGCACGTCAGTAATCGCAATTTGCGATATGCGTTGTACGACTTTTCCACGAACCTATTGCCTCTTCCACGAGGTTCGCCGATCATATTTTGAAGCCGCATGCCGCGCGAGATCAGCCTTTTCCTGCTATCTGAACAGTATGTACGGTCGGGGCATTTCACTTCTGGGCATGAGCAACACTCTGATCGCTAATGCAATTTCGGTTCGGCTCATTGCGAAAAACCGCAAAAAAAGGTCGCAACCGGCGGCCGGATGACGGCGATAACTCATTTGACTTGCAGTTGTTGCGGAGATTTTCTGTCGTTAGAGTGGCAACCGTGGTTCACACATCGGCACGCGGTGGATTTTCGCAATCAACAGGAATAGCGGCTGTAAGGGCTAACTGATAATGGCGACCCAAACTGATTCCACGCGCCCACCAGCTGAAGTTTCGTCTGCCAGCAGCCTGAATGACATTGTCTCGGGCACGCAAAAGTCGGCTGCAGCGGCCACCCCGCCTGCAACTTTTCCCGCTGTTCTAACAGCCACGCTGGCTGAACTTTCGGAAGACGGGCCGGTTGTCACGCTGCAAAACGGTGAGCAGCGACTCGCTCGCACAACAGTGCCGCTCACGCCGGATTCGATCGCACGAAGCGTGGTCCTCGTCTTTGAAAACGGCGACGCCAACCTTCCGATCATCATGGGAGTGATTGCGGGACAACCGTTGTTGCCGGTCCTGTTGGAAAAAAGTTCTCCGATCGTTGGTGAAGACACGACGGCGAAGGTGGACGGGGAACGAGTAATCCTGGAAGGCAAGAAAGAGATTGTGCTGAAGTGCGGCAAAGCTAGTATCACGCTTACTCGCGCCGGCAAGGTACTGATTCAGGGAGCGTACGTGTCCAGCCGATCGTCGGGCGTGCAGCGCATTCGCGGCGGTTCTGTACATATTAACTAGAGCAACTCACTTTTCATCGTGGACGGCATGGGCTCATGGGGCACCGAAACTGCTGTCAAAACGCTTCTTTCGCGGCCACAAATCAGCGAAACTCGCTGTAGACGCCACCATGCAAATCACCAACGCCACCAACATGCTGACTGGCTATACCATGGGGATGAAGCCCGATGGTCGCGAGTGCATTGTCGTTGTTGCGAAGGCAACTTTTGACATCCCTGAACCCGGCCGGTCGCTGCGTTTATCGAAGAAGCAGGCGCCACTGGTAATGGCTGACGAGTTCACCGGCGAACCCGGCTACTCCGCAACTCTTTACGAAGTCGACTACGCCCCCTTCAAGCCAAAATGTGACGTCCTCTTCAACGGCAGTGCGTATGCTCCTCGAGGACGCACGGCAGAATATGTTGACGTGAGCCTCTCCGTGGGTGAAATGACCAAGTCATTCAGCGTGGTTGGTAATCGCCACTACGGAGCCGCCAGTTACGTTTCGTTTATTCCCAGCGCACCGGAACCCTTCGAAAAACTGCCGTTCAGTTACGACAACGCATGGGGCGGCTGCGATGCCCCGGAAGACGATCCGGAAAATGGCAAAGCGTTTATGGGGAATCCCATCGGTTGCGGATACTACCCGATTTCCGTGGGTCCGGCGCTGGAAGGCAAGCCACTGCCTAACACGTTCGAAAAAGGTCGCCCGATCGATTCGCCGTCCGGAAACCACAAGCCCATGGCACTTGGCGTCGTCAGCCGCCACGCAGAACATCGTTCAAAATGGGCAGGCACCTATGACGAAGCATGGCAGGAAAACGTGTTCCCATTTTTGCCCAGAGACTTCGACGAACGATACTACCAGGCCGCTCCGGAAGATCAGCAGATTGACTATCCCGTCGGCGGCGAAGAAATCCAACTGGTGAATCTGTCGCCACACGGCCGCACGTCTTTCAAACTGCCGTCGATCGATATTCCAGTGGAATTCACCACCAACGAATTCGACCGCATTGAACAGATGGCAAAGCTGGACACGATTTTAATCGAACCGGACCTGAACCGCTTTATCCTCGTGTGGCGTACGTCGATTCAACTAAAGAAGAACATCTTCGAAATTCCATCGTGCGTGGTGGGGCGGATGTCGCGAGCGTGGTATCGAGCTCGCGATATGGGCAAGACATATTATCCGTCGCTGCAGGCCGTGGCGGCGTCGAACCGTGATGAGGACGAAGACGAATGAAGCCGATTGCTGTGATCGCAACCGGCATGGTGACCGGCGTTGGACTAACCGCACCATCCACGTGCGCGGCGATTCATTGCGCCATCGACAACTTCGCGGAGACTCGATTCATCGACAGCGGCGGTGAATGGATTGTGGCGTCCGAAGTGCCGCTCGATCCGCCGGTGCGTGGTCGAGCCAAACTGATCAAGATGGCGGCTCCGGCGATCATGGAATGCCTTTCCGCCATCAAGACATCCGTCCCGGTTTCAGTTCCGCTGCTGCTGTGCCTGAGCGAAGAAGACCGCCCCGGCCGGTTTGCGGATCTTGACGGATCAATGCTGACCGACATCGCCACCGAACTGAACGTGCCGTTTTCAAGCAAGTCGCAGGTCTTCTGCAACGGAGCCGTCGGCGGTGTGCAGGCGATTGAACGAGCGTTCGAGTTACTCAACAACGGCGGCTACGAATACGTGATTGTGACGGGCGTCGACACGTTGCTGGTCGCTGGAACACTGGCAGCTCTCGACAAAAACCACCGCCTGCTAACTCCGAGCAACTCAAACGGCTTGATCCCCGGTGAAGGAGCAGCCGCGGTGCTTTTAACGCCAGCTCCTGATCCCCAGCCGGGCCAGTTTGTGCTAAAAGGAGTAGGTTACGGTCGAGAAGAGGCGACTATACTGTCGGAAGAACCTCTCCGAGCCGACGGCATGGCTGCCGCCATCCGAGACGCCTTCCGCAACTCCGGCTGCACCTACGACGACGTCGACTACCGCATCACCGACATCAGCGGCGAACAATACGCCTTCAAGGAAGCCACGCTGGCGGCGTCTCGAACAATGAAGAAGGTCAAAGAAGAATACGACATCTGGCACCCCGCCGACTGCATCGGCGACACCGGAGCCGCCATCGTGCCCGTCATGGTGTCGGTTGGCAAAAGCGCGGCCGAAAAGGAAATCTCAAGCGGCGACGGAGTCCTGTTCCAATGCGCTAACGACGACAATCAACGAGCCGTCATCATCGGCGGTTACTTAGACCCGGAGGATTTCTAAAATGGCCAACAACGTCTTTGCTAATGGTCGAGAAATCTCCTGCAAGAAGGCGGACGGAAAGTCCATCTGCGCATTCCCAGACGTCTGCTTTACGCCGCCGGAGAATCCTGCCACACCGCCCGGTGTTCCAATCCCTTATCCCAATACCGGCATGGCCAAAGACACGACCAGCGGAAGCAAGAAAGTTCAGATTTCCAAGAAGGAAGTCCTGCTCAAGAACAAGTCCTACTTCAAGAAAAGTATGGGAGATGAAGCAGGTGCCGCCGCCAAAAAGGGTGTTCTCACCAGCACAAACCGCGGAAAAGTCTACTTCACGATGTGGTCGATGGATGTGAAAGTCGAAGGACAGAATGTTGTTCGGCACCTGGACCTGACAACACACAATCACATGTCATTTCCAGGAAATTCGCCTCCATGGGCGTATGCCGATACTCAAGCGGTGACGGCCATCAGTGATTGCGAAGATGAGGTGAAGGAAGCGAAGAACGCGTGCAGTGGAAAGGAAACCAAGAAGGCTCAATGCAATAGCAAGAAGTGCAGAGATGCAAAAAGGTGTCTGCTTATTACATACAAGCAAGGCAAACGAAAAGGGAAAAAGAGTAAGACGGGCTGTTGTCCAGGCGAGCAACCACACCATCTGGTTGAAGCGCACTGTTTCTACGAAGTCGGTTCACGGGGAAAGCCGGGGAAACGGGTAGTGAAAGCTCCTCGAGGCAAACGAGCATACAATGATGGCGACTCGCCCTGCGTCTGTGCCAAGGGGCCTCGCCATGAAAAAGAGCATGGCCAGTATCATGCGTTCCAGCAGAAACTCGAAGCAGCTCATCATTCCAAGAACGGTAGCTGGACGTACAAGGATGCAAGAAACACCGGAGTGAAGGCGCACAAGGCAGTGAATGGGCAGTGTAGCGAGGAATGTACAACGGCGCAGTTAGATGCGTATCACAAAGACCGTTGTGGCATGGATGACTCTACTCCGCTTCGCACGGACCCTCAGGCTGGAACGCGTTCTGCGGGAAATCTAAACACAAAACAGAAGAATGCCCTTCAATCCGCGATTTCAGCCATTACTGGTGGCACGACATCCGGTTCACCATAAAACGACAGAATTGAGTAGAACAGAATGGACCAGATCGCAGAGCATTTTACGTTTGTGGCAGGATTCGTAGAGAATAGGAACACGCTGCAATTGTTGGCGACCTCGGATGAGCTCACGGAAGATGGAGAAGCAAACTCCACTCTAATGAAGAAGACACTAGAGCCAAGTGCGAGAGCTGATTTTCACTTGGACTGGTTTGCGAAGCGCGCCTGCGTCACAATGCACCCCAAACGCACAGTTGTAATTGTTTCAGAGGACGGTCGCGCCCTGTATAGTTCCAGTGACGGAATGGTAACTGAGCAGGTATCAGACGAGATTCCAGCACCGCTCGGCGTAGTAAGAAATATGCGTCTGATTAACGATGAATTTGTGTGCGTTGGAATGAGCCGGCAAGTTTACCGTCGTGACAGGGAACAGGGATGGCAGAGGGAAGACGATGGCGCCCTCGCAGAACCGAGCCTCGAAGAAGTCATGGGGTTCAATGCAGTCGATGGCAATGATCTCAACAACTTGGTCGCTGTCGGCTTCGGGGGAGAAATATGGGAGCGAGAGCGAGGTGTTTGGTCTCAGGCAGAGAGTCCGACCAACCTCATGTTGAATGATGTGCGACTAGCCAAGAATAGTACTGTTTATGCCTGTGGCAAAAATGGCGTATTACTGTCAAAAGCCAATGGAGCCTGGTCTGTAATCGACCATGGCACCACGGACGACGAATTGTGGTCTCTGGAAGACTTCATGGGCCACGTTTTTGTCGCTTCATCAGACGCAGTTTATCGGCTGGAGGATACGACTTTGGAGCCGATCAACGTAACAACGAAAGATGATGCGACATTTGGATTCTTGCACGCGAACGACGGTGTCCTGCTATCAGTTGGGAGTAAGCACGTGTTTTGGTCGACCGATGCGTCAAAATGGGAGCAGATCATGAATTAACTAGGGCCAATGGTCTCCGTCCGCTCGCGAGGACAAACAAGGTGGGCATGTCGATTTTGGGGGATGTAATGCCTCCTACGCGGGCCGAGACGGTTGTTTGTCTGCAACGCTGCTTCGCGTAATTGACTAAGGAAACGTTCCGTCATTGGGGCGACGTGGCAGTCTGACTTTAGCTGGCCGAAATGACACGTTCTAGACTGCGATCCTTTCGCTGTTCCGTCGCTCGCGTAGCGAACCCAAATTTTCCTGCTTCGCCCCAGTGCTCTGTGCACGGTTCCATTTCAGTCGTCGAAACAAAGTCAGGCCAATGCCGATTGAGTTTGTTGTTAATCAGCATTGGGAAGCGGCGCTGGGACTAGCGTTGCGACGAGCGGTGGCGGTGCGTGAATGGCATTATTCGCTATGCGACATTCTCGGCCTCGACGATCAGCTTGTCACGCACCAGCAGGCGTTGCTCGGGAACGATGTGCTGAGTTCAAACTTGGCGAATGAGGCGCCGTCGGAGTACGACGTTGTATTCCTGATCACGCTATTAAATGCGGCCGCGAAGTCCGATGTTAACTGTCTGGATCTTGCTTGCAGAGTGTGTACGACAGTAAGTCACAGAACAGCCTTCTCTGATGCTCTGTCATGGCATGAATGGGACATCGCTGCACCCATTGTGGATGGACTGCTCGACACCGGGGATTCCGATCTTCAGCTCATTGGGCTGCGAGCCAGTCGCCTGCATGGCCAGCGTCTCAGCTCGGGCATTGTTGAGGTATTTAAAAAAGATGCGCCGGAACTTCCGGGCGAAGTCGCTCGTTTGGTTAGCGACCTCGCTGGTCCGGACTTTTTGGTCCTCGCGTCCCTGCTGACCGACAACTTAGACCGACCGGCTGGTCCGGCGATCAGCGAAGCCATCCTGTTACGGCATCGGGCGAGCGAACTGAAATCGCACCGCAAAGCGGCGGTTGAATGCCTGACAAATTCCGTCCTTCAAAATCCTTCCGACACCGCGTCGGGAGCACGAATGCTGATGTGTGTGCTGGAAGTCGGTGACGCTCGTGAGCTTCTCCGGCAGTTGGGCGGTGGCAATCAAGCTTCGGTCCGGGTGGCGATTCAGTGTGCGGGGTGGCTGGGCATTCCGGACAGCATCCCGTGGCTCATTCAAATGATGTCGCAACCGTTGTTTGCTCGGGTGGCGGGGGAATCGTTTTATCGGATTACCGGATTGCGACTTGATCAGCGGCCTTATGAAGGTGATTGGCCGGATGGCTTTGAAGCGGGGCCGAATGATGATCCGGAGGATGAAAACGTTGAGATGGATGAGGATGAGAATCTGCCTTGGCCGGAGCCGGGGCCGATTGCGGAGTGGTGGGAGCAGAATCCGAGTCGCTTCAAATCCAATGTAAGATATCTGTTGGGCTTTGAACTCGACAATGAAGAATGGCTACGCAAAGTTTTGGTGCTGGGACGGCAGCGGGAACGAGCGACCGCCGCTTTGGAACTGGCGATTCGCAATCCGACGGAGCCGTTATTCAATGTTGAAGAACATGGGCGGCGTCAGATGAAGAAGCTGGGCATCAAACGGCTGCCAAACGAAGAGTACCGCTGCAATCACATCGAAGCCGGTCCCGACGATCATACGTGGAAGAAGTACCTGCGGAAGAAGAAGTGAACGCTGATTATCGCAGCTCGATTAGTGTTTCTGACTGGACCGAATTCGATGTGCGGACTGTGAATCAATTTTGGAACCACGGAAGACACAGAAAACACGGAAGTGTTTCGCTCTCCTCTTTTGACTCTTCTTCCGTGTGCTCGGTGTCTTCCGTGGTTTGACTTTTGAGCACGATCCGTCATACAGATCGCGGATTGAAAACGATAAAGTCTGTAGGGTTTGTTAGCAGTCGAAGTCACGCCACTTCTGAATCGGTCAGGAACACATCATGATCGCGAAGTACATACTGCTCGGGATTGCTATCCTGTTTTGTGTTTTGGCGGGGCTGGATCTTCAGAAGTCGGGTAAGCTGTTGCCCCAGCGGAAGACTCAGTTGCTGGTCGCCGCGATCTTTCTGCTGGTTGCCGCGTTGCTGCATTTCGGAATTCTGGGTTAATGAATACGCCCATCGTCGAACCCGTCATTGCCATCCATGCCGAACACGCGGCCGATGCGTGGGCGGATCGCTGTGGCGCAGTTGAGCGGCCGGACTACTACCTGGCCGACCTGAAGCAAATTGACAACCGCATCAGTGAAAACCTGGATGGGCTGGTTGTGGCGGCATCACGCATCTGGGACTTGCTGGCTCAAGGCCTGGAAGGCGGCGAACCTGCGGCGGTGTTCACGGCAGCGGTCGTGGCTGTCACCGAAGGCAACCGCGACTGGATGTCGCAGGTGTTGGAAGTTGTTGTCGACAAGTACACTGCGAAGGCCATGGCTTCTGCCATCGCGTGGGTGGGCGCGGGCAACGATCACCGTCTGACGTCGCAGTTGCTGGCCAGTGAAAATCCATTGCACCAGCATGCGGGGCTGGCAGCCAACGCCATCCAGGGGATTGCTCTGCCGGATGATCTGTTTCAGCGAAGAGACTTAACGTCGCATCCGCGTTTTTTGAAGAGCATCGGTGAACTGGGGCTTACCAGTCTGCGACGGCCGTGTTCATCGCAGTTGTCGTCGGACAATGTCGAAGCCAGATTTTGGGCAGCTTGGTCGTGTCGATTGCTGGGCGATTCGTCGGCAAAACGTGAGCTGATGGACATTGTGACGAATGAACCAGACTTCGCAGAAAAAGCGTGTCCCTTGATCGCTCGTGGTGAAGCTTACGCCGCAACGGCCGACTGGCTGGGAAAACTGGCCGCCAATGCAGAACTGCAACGACTGGCACTGGTGACCACGGGAGCCATTGCCGACCCGGTGCTGGCTCCGTGGCTGATCGAATTTATGGCGAATGAAGAACTCGCGCCGGCGGCGGGAGAAGCGTTCAGCATGATCACGGGCGTTGACCTGGAACGAGAAGACCTGACGGTCGATGCGGGCGAGGTTGATGAATCGGCAGGAGCTTCAGACGAAGCATCCGGCAAAGCCGAGCCTGCAGATACCGACGCGCCGCTTCCGGTTCCCGATCCGTCATTAGTGAAGGGGTGGTGGGCAGAAAACGGTGGCCGTTTCAAACCGGGCAAACGATATCTCGCGGGCAAGACCATCAACCGCGACAACTTGTGGACGGTGCTAGCCGAAGGCCCGCAACGTCAAAGAGCAGCCGCCGCCATTGAACTGGCCTTGCTGGAACCCGGCAAGCCACTGTTTAACGTGCGTGCGAAAGTCGGCGATCAGGTGCGACGGATTCTGAGTCAAAGCTGCGAGTAGCGGCGAGGTGAAAGTTGCGCGTACGGAAACCCGGCTTGTTCAACATGCTGGGCTTCTACGCGGAAGCGTCTTAACCTTTGAAACCGCCCTGAGCTCGGATGGCATCCAGTGGGCTCGTTCCGGGTGGTAGAGCTTTCGATTCCTTCTTTTCCGGCTTTGCTTCTGCCGCCGGAGCTGCTTCTTCTTTCTCAGCCGGTGCTTCGGCGGGAGCGGCCGCTGCGCCACCTGCGGAAGCTCGAATTTTATCCAGCGGCGAGCCGCCAGCTGCAGGTTTTGCAGCGGAAGTTCCTCCGCCTGACGCTCGAATCTTGTCTAACGGAGATCCGCCCGCTGGAGTAGCGGCTGCGCCACCACCTGACGCTCGGATCTTATCGAGCGGTGAACCACCGGCGGCAGGCTTCGCTTTTGCTGCACCGCCACCGCGGATTTGGTCCAACGGATTGCCGCCACCAGTTTTGGCTTTGGGGGCCGCCGTCTTGGCTGCGGCGGGCTTGGCTTTGGCTTCTTCCTTTTGCTTGGGCTTCGGAGCGTCGACAACGGTCAGAAACTGCGGATCGATGTCGTACCAGGCGATGTCTTCCGGGCCGTCAAATTCCACCAGGGCGCGGCAGTTCATATTGACGGTGCGAACCTTGCCTGTGAGCGACGCGAATCGCCGTAGCTCAGGAATCTCTTCAGCCACAACCACCCATTTGTCGGTGAGTTCTCGTTTCAGTTGTTCGGCGGTTTCGATCGACATAACGTGTTTGCTGTCTGGTCGTTGGAGGTAATGATCTGCCGGTTCATCGAGCTGCGGTCGCCGGTGAATTGCCTGCGTATTCTGCTGTAGCAACGTCAGCGATTCAACCGTGGTTCGCTACCGTCAAAGTTGGCGAGTGACCTTCCGAAGACTGAGAACGGGGTGGCTTGCGTGTGGCCTACGACGGCGGCCTCATTTCCCGTCATCCGTTTCGCTTTTTTCTGCTGAATTCATGTGGCTGGCTTTTTGTTTTGCGAGGGCGGAATATGCTCGCCTCAGGCGAGAAGCCAAAATAAACAACGAATCGGGAAATGTAATGTTTGATGTGATTATTTGTGGCGGCACAGTGGTTGATGGCACGAAAGCGGCTCGGTACCGAGCGGACGTTGGCATCACAGATGACCGCATCACGGCCGTAGGAGATCTGGCCAATGCGGAAGCCGCTGCGGTGATTGATGCGACCGGGCAGATTGTTGCCCCGGGGTTTGTGGATGTGCATAACCATTCCGACGGATGGATGCTGAAGGAACCTCTGCAGGCATCGAAGACATTGCAGGGCTTCACGACAGAAGTGCTGCTGCTGGATGGAATCGGCTACGCGCCGGTCAACGAACAAACCTGGCGAGAATGGTTTTTTTACCTGCGATCGCTGGATGGGCTGCGGCTGGATGAATACGAAGGCTGGCAATCGATCCAGGAATTCATGGAATGCGTCGAAGGCCGGACGACTCAAAACGCCATGATGCACGTGCCGTATGCGAATGTACGCAGCATGTTTTGTGGATTCGGTTCTGCTCCGCCGACACCGGAGCAAATGGACGCCATCAAGGAAGAGATACGTATTGGCATGGAAGCGGGTGCAGTGGGGCTGTCGACAGGGCTGGATTACATCGCTCAGTGCTTTTCGAGTACCGAAGAACTCACCGAAGCCTGCAAACCTGTCGGTGAATTTGGCGGTCTGTACGTCACTCATATGAGGTACAAGCTGGGCATGATTCCAGCGTTGAACGAAGCGCTGCAGATCGCTCGCGAATCGGGTTCAGGGCTGCACATTTCGCACTTGAAGGCTGTTAAAGGAGCGGGCACGGATGAGCTTCTTGCGTGGCTCGAGGCTGCTCGCAAAGAAGTGCCGCTTAGCTTTGATGTGTATCCCTACATGCCAGGCTGCACCATGCTGAACTTCCTCTTGCCGTACGATATATGGGAAGACGGGCCGTTGGCCGCAATGGAAAAGCTGAACCAGCCGGGCGTAGCGGACCGGTTTGAAGAAAGCATGCAGCGGTTTATGTTCGACACAAACAAAATCCGCATCGCGTGGTTGCCGAGTAAAGAGAACTCACACCATCAGGGCAAGCTGTTAAGCGAGTACGTTGCATCAACGGGCCTTCCGGCTGGCGTAGCGTTGGTAAATCTTCTGGTTGAAGAACGGCTGTCGGTGCTCTGCGTTTATCTTGAGGGCGACGACCGTGCGATTGATCCGTTTCTGCAGCACGATCTTTACATGATGGGCAGCGACGGCATTCACGCCGACGGCGGTTCAATTCACCCTCGTCAGTTCGGTTCTGCGGCGCGGTTGCTGGGCCGATGCGTGCGGGACTATGGCCTGTTTAGCCTGGAAGATGCAGTCTACAAACTAAGCGGTCACGCGGCGGAGCGTTTCGGTTTGAAAGATCGCGGCGTGATTCGTGAAGGTGCGATCGCTGACGTCGTAGTGTTCAATCCGGACACGGTTTCCGACACCGCCACTTATGACGCTCCGCAGACATTGGCGGCGGGAATCAGTGACGTGTTGGTCGGCGGTATTCGCATCGTGCAGGGCGGCGCGGCCATCGAATTCGGCAGCAGCGAAAAGCTGCCGGGGCGGTTCGTGAAGGCGGATTGGCAGGGCTCTACGGTGAGGTGAATTGTTGGCGATTGGCTGCAGGTCAGGCTCGTGATTCTAAACAAGAGTTGAACCTAAAAAGCCAGACCGAGGCTTACCCACACGCGCACCGCGAAACTGGATTTTCAAAAAGTGCTGGAATTCTGTGGTCCGAAAAGCCTTGTGGCTCCGATCTAAAACATACACTACATTTGGTGTTGACAGTCTTTTCGCACACACTATATTGCGACCATCTGTGAACAACCGCATGTCCGCCGGAAAGGCGGTTTCTGTCACAACAGCTTGCCTGCCAACACCTTGGGGGCGGTTGAAGGTGTGATTTGACATGCCGCTTTGCAGACGTATTCTGCCCCCCGCACGGACGCCTATTCGACAGGAGGTCGACACAACATGTCAGCCAGCATTCACCCACCTGGTCTGTCAGTCCGCAGGTTTCCTGTCAGCGCATTCTGCTGAATCCCCGTGACTGTTCCAAGTGCTTGATGCTGCGCATTAATTGGCAGGATCCCCTCTGTGTCGCTCGTATCGAGCGAGCGACGGATTACTTCAAATGGACTAATTGCGCACGACGCGCAGCTTCGGCACTTGTCGGAGAAAGAGGAGTTGAATCGAATGATTCGTGCACGATCGGAATGGGTTATCCGCAAGCGAGATGGTCGCGTCGCTCCGTTTGACGACGGGCTGATTGGTCGAGCCATCGCGAATGCTTTTCGAGCCGAACTGAATCTTGCCGACGGGCAGCCGCTCGACGAAAAGATGGATGGCGAAATTCGGGAGATTACAGAAGAAGTCTCCGACGCAATTGGTGAAGAAGCCGCCACCGCGGACGGAACTGACGTTGAACGTGTGCAGGACATGGTCGAAATCCTGCTGATGAAACGCGGGCACTACCGAGTTGCTCGCCGCTATATTGTTCACCGAGCTGAACACGCAAAGATTCGTAGCCTGCAGGCTGTAGATGGTGTCGAAGACGACGCGGAATCCAAGCCACGGATTCATGTGAAGCTGGAAGACGGCGTTTCCGTTCCGTTTGACACACAGCGAATTCGTCGACGCTTTGAAATGGCGTGCAAAGGACTTGACGACTGCGAGCCGGAAAAGCTGCTCGAAGAAGTCATGAAGTCAGTCTTCGACGGCATTTCCATCGCGGAAATCTATCGCGCCATGATCCTGGCGGCTCGTTCCCGCATCGAAATCGATCCCGCCTACGATACGGTAGCTTCGCGGCTGCTGCGAATGGTGATCGCCAACGAAGCACTGGGAAGTGCTCCACTGGATGCTGACGAACAGGACAAGCTGTACCGCAACCAGTTTGAACACTACATCATCGACGGCATCGTTGCCGATCGACTGACGTCCGATCTGCGCCAGTACGACCTCACCAAACTGGCGAACGCTCTGCAGCCCGAACGCGACAGCTTGTTCAAGTACCCCGGCATTCAGGCGGTGTACGACCGCTATCTGCTGCACATCGATGGTCGCCGGATCGAAATGCCGCAGTACTTCTGGATGCGAGTCTGCATGGGACTCGCCATCAATGAGGACAACAAAGAAGAACGGGCAATCGAGTTCTATAACCTGTTGTCCAGCATGCGGTTTACGTCCGCTACGCCGACGCTGTTTAATTCAGCGACGAAGCATCCTCAGCTAAGTTCCTGCTACCTGTCTACGGTCAGCGACAATCTGGAACACATCTTCAAGTGTGTTTCGGACAACGCCAAGCTGAGCAAGTGGGCGGGCGGTCTGGGTAACGACTGGACTAACATCCGAGCGACCAATTCCTACATCAAGGGAACAAACGGCCGCAGTCAGGGTGTAATTCCGTTTCTGAAGGTTGTCAACGACACCGCTGTCGCCGTCAATCAGGGCGGAAAACGCAAGGGAGCCGTGTGTTCGTACTTGGAAACGTGGCACCTGGACCTGGAAGAGTTTCTGGACCTGCGAAAGAACACCGGGGACGATCGCCGTCGTACGCACGACATGCACACGGCGAACTGGATTCCCGACCTGTTCATGAAGCGAGTCCAGAACAACGAAGAATGGACTCTGTTCAGCCCTGACGAAGTGCCAGATTTGCACGACCTTGTCGGCAAGGCATTCGTTGAACGCTACGAGTACTACGAGCAGCTGGCCGACGAAGGCAAGATGGACATTTTTCGTCGCCTGCCTGCCGTCGAGCTGTGGCGTAAGATGCTGACTCGCGTCTTCGAAACCGGGCATCCGTGGATTACGTGGAAGGATCCTTCCAACATCCGCTCGCCTCAGGACCATTGCGGTGTTGTTCACAGCAGTAATCTGTGTACAGAAATTCTGCTGAATACGTCCGCCAGCGAAACGGCCGTCTGCAACCTGGGTTCCATCAATCTGTGGAAGCATGTGGTTGACGGACAGCTTGACCTGAAGATGCTGGAAGACACCGTCCGCACCGCAATGCGAATGCTGGATAATGTCATCGACATCAACTACTACCCAACCGAAGAAGCGAAGAATTCGAATCAGAAACATCGCCCGGTGGGCCTTGGTCTGATGGGTTTCCAGGACGCTCTGGCCGCGATGAACATCAGCTACGCTTCTCCGGAAGCTGTTGAGTTTGCCGACCGCAGCATGGAAGCGATTTCGTACTTCGCCATTCTGGGTTCCAGCGATCTGGCGGCTGAACGAGGCACGTATTCATCGTACTCCGGTTCGAAATGGGATCGTGGCCTGCTGCCGATCGACACGATGGATCTGCTGGAAAGCGAACGAGGCGTTCCGATTGATGTCGACCGATCTGCTCAGCTTGATTGGGAACTGGTTCGCAAACGAATTGCCGAAAACGGCATGCGTAACAGCAACTGCATGGCGATCGCTCCCACGGCTACGATTTCCACCATCATCGGTGTGTCTCAGTCGATCGAACCGATCTACAAGCATCTGTACGTGAAGAGCAACCTGTCTGGCGAATTTACGCATGTGAATACGTCGCTGGTGAACGAGCTAAAGTCACGTGGCTTGTGGGATCAGGACATGCTGAACGATCTGAAGTACTTCGATGGTACGCTGACAGACATCCCACGCATTCCGGCCGACGTGAAGGCTCGCTTCCTGACGTCATTCGAAGTCGATCCAAAGTGGATCATCGAATGTGCAGCTCGACGCCAGAAGTGGATCGACATGGGTCAGTCGTTGAACCTGTACATGTGCGAACCAAGTGGCCGCAAGCTGCACGACATGTACATGCTGGCATGGCAGAAGGGCCTGAAGACGACCTACTACCTGCGTACGCTGGCCGCGACTCAGATCGAAAAGTCGACTGTCGACGTCAACCGCTATGGTGTTCAGCCACGCTGGATGAAGAACAAGAGTGCTTCCGGCGATGTGGCAATGAACCGCGACAGTGCGGAAACGCAAATGAGAACCGACGCTCCGGAATCACCGGTTGGCTCGCCTCATCCCGTGCCGGCTACAGACATGACGAACGTGCAAGCGTGTAGTCTGGACGACCCGGACTGCGAAGCCTGCCAATAGCATAAGCCAAGGGACGTAAGTCCTTCGATTTCTTATTAGCCAACGACTGCGATTGTCTCCTCTCCCCATAAAAGGGGGGAGGGGCCGTCGCCAGGCTTTGGTGAAACGAAAGAGCTTGTGCGCTGGAACTTAGCTGGCCGCGTTCACGACCATTTGCTGCCATCAAAACGGTTTCTGATCGCTGAATCGACATAGCTTGCCTGAACGGCAAGTTGGGCGACCCGGTCAAATTTGAGATCAAAGAATTCGACTTTGGGCCATGAACTTTGGCCCCTCATGACTAAACTCTCAGCAACGCATACACCCCATAACCACAAGGACGCAAGTTTATGTCAACCACCACTGCAACCAATGACATTCCCACCACCGAAGAAGAACTCCTTGTCGGAGCGGACGGTCGCTTCAAAGCCACTGAAAAGCGTCTGATCAATTGTGCTCAGGTCGACGTCAACCAGTTGATGCCCATCAAATACAACTGGGCGTGGGAACACTACCTGAACGGCTGTGCTAATCACTGGATGCCCACCGAAGTTCCGATGAACCGCGACGTGGAAATCTGGCGTTCGAGCAAGCTGACGGATGATGAACGCCGCGTCATCATGAGAAATCTTGGCTTCTTTTCGACGGCCGAATCTTTGGTTGGCAACAACCTGGTGCTGGCAATCTTCAAGCACGTAACGAATGCCGAATGCCGTCAGTATCTGCTGCGTCAGGCGTTTGAAGAAGCCGTCCACAGCCACACGTTTCTATACATCGTGGAAAGCCTGGGCCTGAATGAAGGCGAAATCTTCAACATGTATCGTGAGATCCCCACGATCGCGAAGAAGGACGCTTTCGAAATGGAACTGACGGCGGAAGTTCTCGACCCGGACTTCACAACCGACACGTTCGAAGGCCAGCAGGCATTTCTGAAGAACCTGATCGGTTACTACGTAATCATGGAAGGCATTTTCTTCTACAGCGGTTTCGTCATGCTGTTGTCTTTCCACCGCCGCAACATGATGCCTGGTATCGGCGAACAGGTTCAATACATCCTGCGAGACGAAACCATTCACCTGAACTTCGGCATCGACCTGATCAATGGCATCAAGGCCGAGAATCCCGATCTGTGGACTCCGGAATTCCAGGAAGCCATGATCACTCGCATTAAGGCGGCCGTAGAACTGGAAGTCGAATATGCTGAATCCTGCCTGCCACGCGGTGTACTCGGCCTAAACGCAGACCTGTTCCGCGACTACGTACAGCACGTTGCTGACCGACGCCTGGAACGCATCGGCCTGCCGGTTCAGTACGGTTCACCGAACCCGTTCGCATGGATGAGCGAAACCATTGACCTGGGCAAAGAAAAGAACTTCTTTGAAACTCGAGTCACCGAATACCAGACCGGTGGCTCGCTGAGCTGGGACTAGTTTTCACCGAAGACTACAAGCAACCAGACGCCCGGCTTTTTCCGAAAGCCGGGCTTTTTTTTTTGCGCACCACGATCGCTGTCGCCGGACGCTTCGACTTCCATCTGCAATATCGGCACAATAAGAATCCAGCCTTCCCCATTCTGTGTCCCCCACCGGAGACTATTGATGTTGTCGCCTCGAGTATTCTCTGCCCTCTTGCTGCTCTCAACTTTCTGTAACCAGCTCCAAGCCAGTGAGACATGGCCGGAATGGCGTGGCCCTTCGGGGCAGGGGCATGCCGACGCCGCTAACCTGCCGGTGTCGTGGGGTGAAGATGAAAACGTCGCGTGGAAAACAGAGATCGTTGGCCGCGGCTGGTCGACTCCGGTGATCGCCGACGGCGTGGTGTGGGTGACCACGGCAACTCACGTGCCCGCTTCCAAAGAAGAAGCAAAGATTCGTCGCAAGACATCGACCAATTCGATGCCGCTAACGATTTCGGATTCAGCCAGCTTTCGAGTCGTCTCACTGGACCTTGCGTCCGGAAAAATCCTGAGCGACACCGAGGTCTTCACGGAGATCGATCCGCAGATGATCCACGTCGACAACAGCTATGCGACGCCGACGCCGATTATTGAGGACGGTCGACTGTATTGTCACTACGGTCCGTACGGGATCGTGTGCGTAGATACGGCGACGCACAAAGTGCTGTGGGAAAACCGCACGTTGCGAGTCAAGCACGAAAACGGGCCGGGAAGTTCGCCGATTCTGTGGAACGACGTATTGATCATTCACTGTGACGGCATCGATCAGCAATACATCGTGGCACTGAATAAACAAACGGGCAAAGAAGCGTGGAAGACGGCTCGCAGCGGAAAGATGCACGATGAGCCGCAAATGAAAAAGTCTTATGCCACCTCGCTGGTAGCGGATGTGAACGGCGCCCCGCAGGTGATTTCGCCAGCTGCTGACTGGGTGTATGCCTATGATCCAGATACGGGCAAAGAGCTATGGAAGCTGGATTATGGTCAGCTGGGGTTCTCGAACTCGGCTCGCCCGGTTGCCGGCCACGGCTTGGTTTACATTTGCACCGGCTATGCAAAATCGCATCTGCTTGCGATCAAGCCGCCTTCGGCGAAAGATGAGAATCCAGAAGTCGTATGGAAGTCCACGAAGCAAGTTCCGAACGTTTCGAGTCCGCTGTTGATCGGGGACGAATTGTACTTCGTGTCCGACAATGGAATCGCCACTTGTCTTGATGCGAAGACCGGCGAATCGCATTGGACCGCTCGCATCGGCAGCCGTTTTTGGGCATCGCCAATTTATGCCGACGGCCGCATTTACTTTTTCGACCGCAGTAGCACGACGACCGTAATCACCCCCGGCCGCGAATTCAAAAAGCTCGCCACAAACAAGCTCACCGGCGAACAACTCTCCGGAGCAGCCCCCGTCGATGGCTCGCTGCTGATCCGCACCAGCGACGCGCTGTATTGCCTGAAAAACAAATGAGTCGACAGGCGAAACATCGTCCCTTCGACCTTCGGCAGTTTCTGCACCAGAATCGTTTTTCGGTGCAGATTTCTGCTAGAGTGGCGGGCCGCGCGTCGAATTGGCAAACGGCGCTTCCGGAAAATGTTCGATATGACGGAGAGGGCACGATCAGAAGTCGGATGGAATTCTGTTTGGCCACTGCCGTTCCAGCCACTGATGGCCGCGAAGCATGGCGTTCGAATAAAGGCAACGCCGCCCCAAAGCCCGACCGTTCCTGACTCACCAGAATCCGCCGTATGTCTTCTCAAACAGATGAACTCCGAAGCCCTGGCGTGAATTTTCCACCTCCCATTCTGTTTGTAATCTCGGGTTATTGCGGTTCGGCCATCGAAGCAAATGTTCCTGTACCGTTAAGTACGGTCGTCGTCGTCCCCGCACAAGTTCCTCTGGGCTGGAGTACCGTCGCTTTAGGAACCGCGTTACTCGGGTGGGCACTTGTGACATTCGTTTGGATGAAGACCGCGATCTATCCCAACCGCCCCGCGCGGCAATTGGTGGCTCAAGGACCGTATCGATTCAGTCGCAACCCCATGTATGTGGCCCTCACGGTAATCACCGTGGGAGTCAGCCTGCTGGCCGACAACCTTTGGATGCTAACGCTGCTGCCGCTAGTGCTGATTGCATTGACGAAGCTGGTGATCCAGCCGGAAGAACGATACCTCGCCGAAACATTTGGCGCGTCGTATCAAAGCTATCAGGCTCGCGTTCGTCGGTGGCTTTGATCCCACCCGGGGCGATCAAAATTCATCGCCAGGTCGCAGATCAAGGGCGGCAGCGAAGCAGGTCCGGCCGCGAGTCGCTTGCGACGGCCCTTCGGAGTCTTCACAATCGGGGCCGTTCTAGCAGTTTACCTTTTGCCGTAAACGGTTCGGGCTCGTGGGAAACAGCCTTCATGTTCCGAAACACTTGCTCCGCGGCCACAAGTCAGCGAGTTTCGCTGTAAAGTCGACAACGCCTGCGTTTTTCGCGGCACCGATTGGGAGAAGCAGCGATTAAAGGTCCAATACTTCAGTACGAACTCCGCATTCGTCGGCTGTGGAAATGCCCCAAATGTGGACGAACCACGCAGACGCGCGGGCACGTCACGTCTCGGTGGTGCACCTGCGCCGACCCGAAACCGCTGATGCAGTTGGTCGACCCGCCGCCCGTTTCCCCCTTCGATGCAACTCCGTTCGCCACTTACACGACCGAGGAATACACAACCCCCACAGAAGCGGAGCTCGTCGAAGAATTGCCGCTGGAGTTGCTGCCGGAAGGTCAGGAACTGCCCGTCCCACCAGCGGAAAAGCCGCTGCGGCGAGGCACCGGCTATCTCCGAGCGGAAAGCGCGCCGGAAGGCCCAGCGCAAGACGACAAGTCACTTGAAGAAAGTGATTTTGGAGCAGGCCTGGACGACACAACACCGACCGAATCTCCGGCGGCACAAACCGGCGCTGCAATTCCGAAGAGCACGAACGACGCCATAGCGGCGGCGAGCGACACGTCGGTTATTGATGCCAATCTGAAATCCGATTCACCGAGAGATGAACCAAACAAACGTCGTCGCAAGCGTTCACGACGACGAGGAGCGAAGGGGCGTCCCGGCGCGCCGACGGAAAGTGATGCATCGCCTGCCGCACAGTCGGTCACGTCGAATACGGCAGACGTAACAGCCAGCAACACAACTGAGGCATCCGCGTCCACATCGTCGTCGCCGGAATCCGACGCCAGCACTGACAAAGCCAAACCAGCGGGGCAAGGCCGAAAACGCAGGGGGCGAAAGCGGCGTCGGCGCGGGAAGGGAACCGGCGGTTCGTCGGGCGACGCACAGGCTCCATCCTGAAGTCGACCTGATTGGCAACGTTCACGATTTCGGTCCAGGCAACAACAAATTAAAAGGCGGTGCACCCGTCGCCGATTAACGCCGCGACCACCGGCCGCGCACTTCCGGAGAAAACATGGGTATTCGAATTCAAACGCCGGTCGTTCTGTTCCTCGCGGCATTGCAGTTTGCCTGCACCACGCAGCTTCAGGCAGCGCCGAAGTACAACGTACTGTTCATTATTTCTGACGACCTGACTGCGACCGCGCTATCGTGCTACGGCAATAAGGTTTGCAGCACTCCAAATATAGACGCCATTGCTGCGCGAGGCACTCGGTTTACGCGAGCGTACTGCCAGGGAACGTACTGCGGACCATCACGAGCTTCGCTGTTGTCCGGCTACTATCCGCACGCAACCGGCGTGCTGGGCTATACGAGTCCGCGGCCGCAGATTGGTGATCGAGCGACGTGGCCACAGCATTTCAAGAACCACGACTACTACACGGCTCGCGTGAGCAAGATCTATCACATGGGTGTGCCCGGAGGCGTGTTGATTGGCGGCGATGGTCGAGACCACAACAACTATAACGGAGCTGACGATGAGGCATCATGGACAGAACGCTTCAACAGTCCCGGCCCGGAATGGAAGGCTCCTGGCGATGGCGAAACGCTGGAAGGCAACCCGAACGGTAAGAAGCCCGTCGTCGGCGGAAACACGTTTGTGGTGGTGGAAGCGGACGGCGACGACGAAACTCATTCTGACGGTATGACGGCTGCTAAAGCAGTCGAACTGATTGAACACCACAAAGACGAACCGTATTGGCTGGGCGTCGGATTTGTTCGACCGCACGTCCCGTTTGTGGCTCCTAAAACTTATTACCCGCCGTTCAAACCGTATGAAAAAATGGTACTGCCGGAAAAACGGCCGGGCGACTGGGATGACATTCCCAAGGCGGGAATCAACTACAAAACCAGCAAGAACATGAAGATGGATATTCGGCGCCAGAAGAAGGCCATGGGCGGTTACTACGCGTCGGTGGCCTTCATGGACGCTCAGGTGGGCAAGGTTATGGCGGCTCTGGAGAAGTCTGGCGCGGCGGATCGCACGATCGTAATTTTCACCAGCGATCACGGATATCATCTTGGCGAACACGACTTCTGGGCGAAGGTCAGCCTGCGCGATGAGTCTGCGGCGGTGCCGCTGATTATGAGCGTGCCCGGCAAGAAGCCCGCCGTCTGTAACAGCCTTGTCGAATTACTGGACTTGTACCCAACGATCTCAAAACTGTGCGGCCTGCCGGTGCCGGATCGCATTCAGGGCAAAGACATTTCACCAATGCTGGATTCGCCCGACCACACGGTACGAGACGCCGCGTTCAGCGTCGCCCCGTCTCGCAAGGGCTTCCTGCTGCGAGAAGATAAGTGGGCGTACATTCAGTACAAAGAAGACGCTTCGGGGGGAATTGAATTGTTCGACACAGAACAGGATCCGCAACAGTTCACAAACCTTGCTGAGCATCCCGAACACGCACAGGTGGTGCAGCGTTTTCGCAAAAAGATGACGGCCAAGCTGGCCTCCGTCCGCCAGAACGACCTTGCCACGCCGTAACTTAGTCAGCCGAAGCCAGCCCCTCTCCAGTTGACGTAATGTTCGCGGCCAACATGCGCATCAGTCGACAGAGGCCGGTGGTCTGAGCACGAGTAGCTGAAATTCAGCCAGCGATGCTGGTGGCTGGATCGCACCGGCCTGATCGCGTTGTTCTACCTGCCAGCCGCCATCGCGAGCCATCGCGACAAAGGCGGCGGCGTTCTGACGCCCCGGGTCGCCCAGCCAGAATTCACCATCTCCGTTCAAGGCCGACCTCGCAAATTTGAGCAACGGCGCGTGGAGTGCTGTATCGTAGAGAAGGTCACTGGCTAACAGGACGTCAAAGGTTTCATCCGGTGACTCCCGGATATCCACGGCACGCCCTTTTGCGGCAGCGAACCCGTTAGCAGCAGCGTTTTGGACGGCCAGCGATACCGCATCCGGAACCACGTCACTGAATGTCAGGTCAAGTCCCGCCATTAACCCGGCGACCCCGACCAGCCCCGCTCCACAGCCCAACTCCAGGGCTTTTGTGCCTGCAGGCCAGTGGTGATTCAGAACACATTCGGCACAGGGCAGGGCAGCGTCCCACAGGATTCCCCAATACGGATCATGACTTCCTTCAGCTTCGGCCGCCGCATTCAGCAGTGACTCGGGATCGGCGGGCACGCTGAGGACAATCGAACGACCGGCGACGGCTATGTGTTGCGTCGTCAATGAGTTCATGTTGATTCCGGTATTGGTCTGTGCGCACAGCGAAGCATTCATGAAACATCCAGGCAGCTTCTTAGCAACACGATCAAGTTACCGTTTATCGCTGCCGTTTGACGGCTTCGACGTCGGATAAAGCTCGAAATCACCAAGCTTCGATTCCTGTCGGTTATGGGCTCTTAGCCGGCGATGTCTGAAGACAGCCGATATGGGAGTGACTCATCCGATCAAGAAGTTCCTTGCCGCGACGCCGGTAGGTGGCCGGAGCCATCGCCATGGCCTTGCCGGCATGCTGTGCAGCCGATGAAGTTCGCTGCTGATCTTCGTAGTGCATCGCCAGCAAAAAATGCAGCTCGGCAGACGGTACAGTTTCCAGAGCAGTCAGGTACGTTTTCTCTGCGTCAGCCGATCGATCAAGACGACGTTCGGCGAACGCGATTCCCTTCCACGCGCTTGTCGATGCGCTGGCTCGCTGCTGGGTTGGAGGCTGCTTCTGCCAGAACTGCAGCGACTTTTCGTACCAGGCTCGGCTGTCTTCCCAGCGTTGCAGTCGTTGACAGCACAGGCCGCAATAGTCCAGAGCAACAGGCGCGGTCTCGGGCTGTTCTGTTAGTGGGCGGATGAGATCCAGAGCGGCCTGGTTTCGATCGAGCTGCATCAGAGCGACCACGCGTTGCCCGATCGCCGCGGTATCCGACGCCTGGGGCAGCGGTTGCTCAGCGAGTTCCTCCAGCGTTTGAATGCGATCATCCAGTTCACTGGCCACCGCCACCACCGGTTGTTGCAGGACGGTCTCCGTTGGACGGCAGCAAAGCAGGACCGTTGCGGCACGACGAGCTCGCAGAAAGCGTTGGTCCTGGAGAGCTTCTTCCATGGTCTCAAGCTGTGACTGAGCGGCAACGTGAGCGTACGCATGCGGCAGAAGGATCGCAGCCAACAGCACGGATCCCCCAGTCAGCCAGCGCTGCAGGCTGCGGTCGTATGGTAAGTCTGGCGCGTTGTCGCCGACTGCACGGCGATGACCTGCCAGCAAACACGACACACTTATCGTGACCAGCAGCAGTGCGAGTTGGCTCGCAGAAAACGGTGCCAGCAAATCAATTCCGGACGCTCCAACGTTGTGCCAAACTACCCATGCGCATAGTCCGGACAGTGCAGCAATCGTCCCGCGAACAGGCTTTGGGAACGCTTGTTGCGAAAACCAAATCGCAGCAGGCACCATCCAGACAATCGTTGTCCACAAAATGTCTGTTCGACCAAACCGGCTGGTAAGTACGTCCGTGGAGTACTGCAGAATGCCTCCAAAAATTCCCAGCGCGATCAGCACCAGTATTACCCGACGGGGTGAATGTTTGTTGGAATCGTTGTTCATTGCGGACACGTTCAAAACCTCAGTCATGCACTTGCACGTCTGGCTTTCCAGATCATCCCATCGTAGGCATAGTGCAAAAACGCGACCATTAGATTCAG
This sequence comes from Fuerstiella marisgermanici, assembly GCF_001983935.1. Classification (GTDB taxonomy): domain Bacteria; phylum Planctomycetota; class Planctomycetia; order Planctomycetales; family Planctomycetaceae; genus Fuerstiella; species Fuerstiella marisgermanici. The sequence goes on from NZ_CP017641.1 coordinate 5,391,544, forward strand.
CATGATCCACAGATGCTGGTAGCCGCTGGCAATCATATAGTTGGTGAAGCCCAGAAAGAGAACGAAGAACGCCAGAAACAGAACCCATGTGCGTGCCATCGTTCCGACCAGGTCTCGGCGTGCTTTCTGAGCTTCCGAAGTGGATGCCCATGTGACGACGGCCATGTATTCCACAGAATGAAAGACGGCGGATGCGAGGGCTAACTGCAGCACCATGTGCCGCTGTTCAGCATGAGCGGCCCACAACATGGCAAGAAACAATGCCATCACGCTGAAATAATAAACCTGTCCCGGCCTGAACAGATTCAAACGCCTGCACCGGATCGCCTGCACAGCCAGCAGCAGGACAGGAATCGCAGCAACAAAGACGTCAAGCGACTTCAACTGCCATGTCCAGTCTTCGGGCCCGATGTGCCAGCCCGTGCCGGCGACGCGTGCGATTACGTACAGCAGGAACGCGCGGAAGATGGCTTTCTCCGCGGTATCGATCCACGAATACGGTGCTGCGGCGGTCGATTTTGCGACGGACGATTTTCGCTGATAGATTCGGTAAATCCCGTGATGCTGAGCCGCGAAGTGCCACGCATTCCAAACGTAGTCAATGGCACCAAGGCAAAGCAGCGAGGCTGTGCTGAGCTGCAGCAGGCAGACGCCGCCGACAATGGCGACAGCGATGCCGACAAACGCCAGACCTCGCCCACGCGTTCTGTTGCGGTCTGTGCTCACCAAAATCAGCGTGATCCAGCGATGGGGCGCCGTAATAAAATAAACCTGCCAAAACAACACTCCGGTGCGAACATCGTCGCCGCTGAACCAGCAGACGGCAAATAGCAGGGGCCAATAAATGTTGGCGACGAACAGTGAGTCAAACTTCGGACCAATCAGGAAGTGACCTCGACGTTGCTCTGCATCTCGCTTACCGGACAACTCTGCTGCGGTAGTGACTGATGAATCAACGGTGGAGTGAGTATCTGCATTCGAAGTCTCGACGACGCTGCTCATGCCAGAACCTCGTCGATCACGCGACAGGGTTCCGGCCCGGTGAGTCCGACTTCCATGCCGCTGCGATAGAACCGAAGTTCATTATGATCGAGCCCCAGCAGATGCAGCACAGTTGCGTGCAGGTCGGCGACGGAACACGGTGTGTCGATGGCTTCAAGCCCGATGCTATCGGTCGCTCCGATCGCCTGTCCCCCCTTAACGCAGCCACCCGCCAGCCAGACACTGAACCCATGCGGATTGTGATCACGTCCATTGGACGACGCTTCACGCGTTGGCGTGCGGCCAAATTCACCACCCCAGATCACCAGCGTGTCGTCCCATAAGCCGGTCTGCTTCAAATCATTCAGCAACGCTGCAATCGGTTGATCAGTTTCTGCGCAGAACTTCCGATGCCTTGCGACGTGCCCCGTGTGACTGTCCCAGGTATTCTTCTGCTCACCACCGCCCGAATAAACCTGAACGAAACGAACTCCTCGTTCCACCATTCGTTTTGCCAGTAGGCACTGCGTCCCGAACGGTCGCGTGTGAGTTTGCTGAAGGCCATAGTCGCGCTGCGTCGCTTCCGTTTCCTGAGTCAGATCCATGGCTTCCGGAGCCGCCACTTCCATACGCCACGCCAACTCGTAAGCACGCTCACGCGCCGCAGCGATCGACTCGTAGCCGCTGACATCGGAATGATGTTGGTTCAGAGCCTTTAGCAGGCCGCGCATTTGCTGCTCGTCGCCGGGCGCGATACGTCGTTCGCGCTGAAGATTGATGACAGGCCGTTTCGACGGACGCACCAGCGTCGCAGCCGAAACGGGCAGCGGTCCGCAATTCCAGTTAGTATGTCCGCCAATGGGACCACCGCGATGGTCCGGCAGCACCACGCAGGTCGGAAGTTGCCGTGGTTGAGCACCAAGGCCGAAGTCGATCCAGGCGCCGAGGCTGGCGGCACCGGTCTGTGGGCGGCCAGTGTTCATTTCCAGAATCGCCGGAGCGTGCAGGGCAGATCGCGACTGCATAGACCGAATCACACAGAGATCGTCAGCAAAACGAGCGACCTGAGGATACAGCTCGCTGACTTCCAAACCACTCTCGCCGTGTTGCGAAAACTGAAACTCGGACGCCCATAACGTTCCCGCTGTGCGAGTGCCCGTCGCAACTTTTTGATTGCCGGAATACGACTTGCCGTCGAACTTTCGCAGTTCCGGCTTCGGATCGAACGTGTCGATCTGGCTGGGACCGCCATTCATGAACAGGAAGATGACGCGCTTGACACCTCCAGCGGCGGACGCACCTGCATCTGCTGACGGCGCAACATCATCGTCGCTCAGCAATCGCTTCAACCCACCGCCGGGCCACAGTCCACTCAGCGCACCGGCTGCTAACGCCGCGCGTCGGCGAATGAGCGGCGAACGACCGTCGACATGATCAGGTTGTTGAAGGATGGAGTTCAACACGGCACTAATCCAGTATTACAAATTCGTCCAGGTTGAACAGTACTAAACACAGTTGACTCAGACGTGACTCTGCAGCTGTGCTTTCGTCGCGTGATCTCGTTCTCAGAAAATCGCCCATCGCATTCATCTCTGACGGATCAGCAGAACGGCCCAGGACGAATTGAAACGCAAGAGCGACCCGACGATCGATACTGTCCTCGTCGGGCGCTAAGGAGGCGATGCGTTCCGCAAGAGCTTCGGCACAGGTGGTCGCGAAGCGGCTGTTCCACAATGACAATGCCTGCTCAGAGGAATACGAAGTCGTCCGCTGATCGCAGGAGACGCTGGAGTCCGGGAAACCGAACGCCTGCAGTAGTGGGTCCGGCTGGTTGCGCTGAACGCATTGATAGATGGCTCGCCGATGCCTATCGAGGGCGATGGTACGGTCTGTATCTTGTGTTGGCCCTGACGACATGTCAGTGGAAGAATCGTGCTCTACCGGTGGGCCGAACAGCTCCTCGTTTCTGAGCCCTGCAATATCGAGCATGGCATCGTGCAGCATTTCTGCGCGAATTGGTCGTGGAGTGAACGATCCAAAAAGATTCCGACGGCTTGATGAATCGGCAGATTCCGGTTCGCTGCATCGTTGAAATGCGTCGCTGGTAAGTATCAGATAATGCAGGCGCTTCATTGACCAATTCGCATCGCAGACGAACCAGTGCGCCAGCCACTCCAGCAGTTCCGGATGCGTCGGTGAGTCGCCGCTGAGGCCCAGGTTGCTGGTGGTGCGACTCAGGCCGTGACCAAAATGCCACTGCCAGACGCGATTCACGACAACTCGAGCCGTCAAGTGACGACCGCCGTTTGTCAGCCATCTGGCAAACTGAAGTCGCGGCAGGTTCTTCCCCGTCGTCAGAATGTCATCGTTTGATTGTTGAAGCACAGACGGAACTCCCGCCGAAACGTATTCGGCGGGCTGGTAAGGATTGCCACGCAGTAACAATTGAGTCGGCAGATTTGACGTTTCGGTTTCCGCAAAACGGTACGCAAAGTCGAACCGCACCTGGGATTCCAGAGACCTTGCCCTGCGCCGCAACGCTGCTGCCTGAGTTTCATTTTCTGTTTCCAAAGCCTGCCGTTGCAGGTCGGCCTGCGATCGTCGGATGGTGGCGGCCCGTCGTTGTTCTTCCCAAGTTGCTGATGGCAACGGTTCTTCGAGTCGACCGTTTGTGGGGCGTGCCAGACCATGGAACACGGCCACCATTCGGGCGTAGTCGTGGCGACTGATCGGCTCAAGTGGATGGTCGTGGCAGCGAGCACATCCAACACTCAGCCCCATAAATGCCAGGCTGGTTGTCGAAACAATGTCATCGACCTGATCGTAGTGAGCACGTAGTTCATCGTTCGGTTCACTGTCCCATGCTCCCAGCCGCAAAAAACCGCACGCGACGAATGCATCGTTGTTGTTGGGCTGATCGTTGGATTCTTCGGCGAACAGATCGCCAGCGATCTGCAGGTGCAAGAACCGATCGTACGGCATGTCGCTGTTGAACGCTCGAATGACAAAGTCCCGATACTTCCACGCAAATGGCTTTCGGCCGTCGTCTTCGTAACCGTTGGTGTCGGCATACCCAACCAGGTCCAGCCAGAAGCGTGCCTGGTGTTCGCCGAAGGCTGGGCTGTCGAGTAACCGCTCAACAAGTGCCGACCATTCGGCAGGATCAATATCACTGCGTGTCGAATCGGAGTCATACTGTTCGAGCTGGTCGGCAGACGGTGGCAGACCTGTGACAGCAAACGTCAGCCGCCGCAACAGCGTGGCATAGTCTGCTGGTGGGGCGGGCGAGATGCCGGCTTCCTGAAGCTTAGCCATCAGGAACGCATCGATCGGATTTCTCGTGGATGAACTCGCATTCGCGTCAGGGATCGGCGGACGCCTAAGCGGCTGAAACGCCCAGTGCGATCGTTCATCAGCGCCCCAATCGTCAGCCACCTGAGGCGACTGGCCCGCCACGGCTTCAGCATCTTCAGTGCCATTGTGTATCGTTGTGAGTTCCTCAGCAGATGAATCGATCTGCGAATCCTGGTCAACACGATCCGGCAGCGATGGCACATGGGATTTGGGAACGTCGATCAAATGCCGCTTTGAGGCCGCTTCAGAACGCGGACCGGTGACGACAGCGGCATCGCGTGAATCGGTGCGACTGAAAACGCAGGCAACAGCGATCGTTGAGGCGACAGTGACGCTGAATAGCAAAGGCTTCACGGCGACGCCTCCGGACTGCTTTTATGGACAGCGTCGAGTACCGCGCGGGCGTCGTCTTTGGGATCTGTTCGATCCAAACGGATCCAGTGATCGTGGAAGCTGATGCCGGGATGCCATTCGACTGTCGGCATGTGGCAATCGACGCAGTCGCCGTCGGGATTAAGAGAGCACGCGACCTGCTTCGGGCCGGCGTGACACGCGTTACACGCCTGAACATAGTGTTCCGGATCTCGCGAAGTTACGTCGTGAGGATCATGGCAGTTGGCACAGGACAGCTTCTTGCCGCTGTTCAGATAGCACTTGCTCTTCAGAATTCCGTACGGCTGAAAGCGCGCGAGGCTTGCTGGAGTACTGTCGGTAGGCGCGTTGGTTTCATCGCGATGACACTGCGCACATTGGCGCAGGTAAGTTTCTGCGTGTGACCATTCCAACAGTGGCTTGGCTTCGGACGCACGTCCCTGTTTGGCGAGTTCGACGTGATCTTTGCGTGGCCCGTGGCATCGTTCGCAACCGACGTTCGGAAGGAAGGCTTCCTGTGTGGGCACCACCGTTGGCGGGGGCACAGCCGTCATGTGACAGTTCACGCAGGCCAATACCTGTTGAGCGTCCATCGGTCGCCCGAAACACTCCAGCGAAGCCGGACGAAAGGTATCGAAACGCTCGTGATCTGGTGTCAGTCCTAGTTCCTGCGTGGACGCAAACCACGACCAGCGAAATTCGACACCATTACGGGAAGTGGGATCAATCGACACAGGCGTTTGAGCATGTGTGCCGGAACCAATCAGCCACTGAACGGGAAACACAGGCTCCGGATCGGTTCCTTCAATCCCAACGAGTAGACCGTTTGGCTTTCGCTCGAATTGATAGACGGTGTCGCGATTGGGATCCGTATAATTCTGCCCATCAAGCGCACGGGCCAGTTCTGAATGATCAGCGGGAGTGGCCGTGCGAGAATGACCGGACCGCTGGTGAGCATCGAACTCGGACTGGTGACATTCAGCACAGGCCTGATCGCCGGCAAAGCGACTGTCGATCAGCTTTCGCCATTCCACAACCGATTGTGGCTGAGTTTGCGCAAGTTGATCCTCGCCGCCTTCAACATTAAAAGGCTCTTTCTGTTGAGACAACAGAAAGAGCCCCAGAGATGCGGCCAACACAATCACTGTGATGATGGTCAGCATGCGTGGCATAGAACCCGCCGTTTAATGCCTAAGGATTTCGGCAGGCGGAGCAACCCTTCCGGAAATCAAACTTCCGGTAGAGGAGCATCCTTTAGTTTCCATTCACCGGAAACCTTCTGAAGTGTCCAGGTGACTTCCCCGTCAGCAACTTTTGCAGACTTGGTTCCGCCCGAGCCTTCAGATTCGGCATTCCCTTGAGTCACTTTGACCGTCGCCGTAGCCGTGTCGCCCTCAATCGTGGGTGGTCCCACTATTGAAATGGCAGCACTGAAGTACGTTCGGCGATCTTCAGGAGCAGCTCCATCGACGAACATCGCCTTAAACGCCGCCTCGTCGCCTGCTGCATCACCAATCGCAGTGACTACCGCTTCGACGACCTGCGTCTCGTCCAGAACGGGCACATCACGGCCGCCACAACCACAGAAACCTGTAGTGATCAGACCCAAGACAGCAACAACAACTCGTGGACGATCCACGAGTGAAAACTTTCGAAAATTCATTTCTCTACCTGTGTGAATGAAAACGGTAAAAGCAAAAACACTTGAAGCTCCACGACCGGCGTGGACGGGGCGGCCTAGAATTCCCCAATCACTTCACCGTTCATTCGGGTGTTCAGCGGTTGCCAGACGCCGACATTGTCGATGTTCTCGCTGATGAAACGCACGGATCCGTCAGCCAGCACTGCATTAACGCCACCCGTGTGATAGCTGCGTGTGGCAGCGTAGACATCAGCATCCGCCGTATTTTCGACACACTGCAAAGTGGGACGGAATGTGGCAGGAATGTTGGTGTCACAGGACGGAAGAATGTCCGGCTCCTTCGAGTTTGGATTTCGAGCAGCACTAAAGATTGATGCTCCCATGCCCGGATTCATCCATACCCCACGAATGTCGGGGCTGCTGCTGCCTGTTGCGAACCCATCTGTGCTAATGACTTCTGCGACGGCAACTGTGTTACTCATGCCATCGACAAAGTCGCCTGACCGGCTTCCCTTGTCCTGCTGAAACCGATCCCCGGAACCTCCCAGTGACCTAACGATCTTGTTCTGGTTCACGTAATAACAGCCGAATGCACCGGCGGTGGCTGTGGATTCCCAGCCCAGCATGTTGCCCGACCCCCAGCTTGCGGCATAATTACCTTTGGCCAATGATTCCAGACTGATCCCGCTGAACAGTTTTCGCGTCTGTGGATTGGACGGACAAAGCATAAACTTCAGCGGCTCACGACCAATATGGCCAAATGCCGCATTGTACTCGCAGTCGTCAGACGGATTGTGCGTGTGCGTGTCTAAACGTGCGGCGTTGCAATCGGTAATCTGCTGCCAGCGAGCCGGCTCCTCTACAAATGGCAACAGCATAGGCATCCAGCTAAAGCCAAGCTCGTTAATGCCGTCCTGCCAACCGCCAGTTTTGAACTTGTTACCCGTCTCGTCATAGCAGACGTAGCCCGGTGGAAACGCTCCGTGAGTATCCATGTGATTGTGCAGTGCCAGTCCAATCTGCTTCAGATTGTTCTTACACTGTGTCCGCCGCGCAGCTTCTCGTGCCTGCTGAACAGCTGGCAGTAAGAGCGCGATTAAGATGGCAATGATCGCGATCACTACCAGAAGTTCGATCAAAGTAAATCCGCGGCGGCTGGGATGCTCACCTTTGGATCTCGACAAATGCGATAATGGCATTGTTCACACTTCCTTTTCGTTAATGTTTAACTGTAAAAAAACGGAGCAGGCTTATGAAAATTGTCGTCGGGATTACCCGTCCAGACAAGAGGTAGCAGCGTACGCAGCGGTAACCCGGCAAAAAGAAATCGTACGTGAGCTACGGTGTCGGAGCAAGTATCCCTTAGCCCGCTGCGATTTTCCTTCGCGTATAGTTAGCTATCACAAGGTTACTGCCAGCAGCATCCGATTCGGCCAAGGCATGTCCGGAAAACTGCAACCGCGGTATTATTATGTCCACTGTTAAGGAACCGTGAAGACGACTGACGAACCGCGCAGAATTAGATGAATTGCGGGTGAACAGCGCGCGACTACGGTGATTTGCGGGCCGGATCGAGCTAATAATAGGATAAGCCTAACGACTCAAGCTTCTACAAAACAAAGACGCCATGTCGACATCCGCACCCGTTAAAAAAGCCCAAAATTTGTGGATCGTCGACCCGCGACTGGATTTGCTGTGGTTTATCGGAACGCCGGTGCTGCTCGTACCCGCATTTTTGCTGCTCACACAGGTCATGTCGCTGGAACGGTTGGCGATTTTGGTCGTGACCTTCGGCGCGGTCGGCCATCACCTTCCCGGAATGTTTCGCGCGTACGGCGATGCCGAACTGTTTCGTCGCTATCGCGTTCGATTCATTCTGGCCCCGATTTTCCTGCTCACCATTTCCCTGTTGTTCAGCTTCTACCGTCCCGACACCCTTACGGTTGTTGTCATCGCATGGGGCTATTGGCACTCGCAGGCCCAGATTTACGGTTTCCTGCGGATCTATGATTCGAAGGCGGGATTCACTGACGCTCGCTCTGCGCTCATCGACCGTTTCTTGTGTCTCACGTGGTTTGCGGGCGGAATCGTACTATCGACTGGCCGCATGACGGATTTCTTCTCCGTCTATTACCGAACGGGAGGGTCTGCCATCGACGCCGCCTGGGTCCGTGCGGCACAAAACTGCGTGCTTGGCCTGATGATGGTGTCGCTACTGGCTTATGTCGGCCACTTGTTGTTCGCAGTCCTTTCCGGTCGCCGCCCGAGTCTGGTGAAGCTGCTTACCATTGTGGTCAGCGTGAGCTTCTGGTGGTACTGCATGGTTGAAGTCTCGAATATCGTATTGGGCGTCGCGATGTACGAAGTGTTTCACGACGTGCAATACCTGGCGATTGTGTGGTACTTCAATCGGCGGCGCGCCTCGACAGAAAATTCCGGATGGTTGACGAAGGCTCTGTTCCAACCTCAGATGCGCTGCGTCTTTATCTATGTGGCCCTGGTGCTGACGTACGGTGCCGGAAGTTTGCTGACGAGGTCAATGGACCGCTCAACCGTGCAGACAATCCTCACGGCATTGTTTGTCGCGTCTGGACTTCTGCACTTCTACTACGACGGCTTTATCTGGCGACTGCGCGAACGCGCCACCAGCAGCATGTTGGGTGTAGCCGAGAACGCATCTGCCGTGCGACGAACGCTCAGTCGAGCTCCGTCGTGGTTTCCCCATGCGGCATTGTGGGGCGCGTTCGTTGTTCCGCTGGCAGTGCTGGGATTTTCTGAATCAGCCAGTGATGTGAATGCCCAGGTTGTCGCGACGCTGCCGGAAAGCTCGCTGGCTCACTACAACTTGGCAAAAGAACGACAAGCGGCTGAAAATCTGGCCGAAGGTGAGCGGCATGCTCAGAAGGCGGTCGGCATTCAGCCTTCGTTCGCCAAAGCCTGGACGCTGCTGGGTGAGATCCATCTGGCTCAGGGACGCATCCCATCCGCCGTCGAACACCTTCAGCGCGCCGTCAGCCTTGACGCTCACAGTGCCACGGCTCACTTTAATTTGGGCAACGCGATGATTCGCAATCGTCGCATTGACGCCGCCACAGATGCCTATCTGCGAGCCATCGAACTGGATCCCGAACTGGAATCGAGTTCCTACAACAACCTGGGAACCGCGCTGCAGGAATCTGATGCCGTCAAAGAAGCCGCGTTTGCGTTTGAGCGCGCAGTTGAAGCAGATCCCACTAACGTGAGTGCCCTGACCAATCTGGCCAACGCCGAGGCAAAGCTGGGGAAAACAGAATCCGCTATTCAGCGATTCCAGAAAGCTCTAACGCTGCAGCCGGAGGATGTGCCCGCATGGACGGGGCTTGTCAAAATGATGCTCACGAACAATCGGACGGATGACGCCGCGAATTACGCTCACGCCTTTGCGGAAGCCTGCCCGGATGTTCCTGAGTCGTGGACGATGCTGGGCATGTTGCATCTTGAGCAGAAAAACTTTGCGGCGGCGGAAACCGAATTTAGTCGCGCTATAACAATACAGCCGCAGCACTTCGCCGCTCAGTATGGCCTGGCAACCGTTTACTTTCGCGACCAGAGAACTGCCCAGTGTCGAGCAATCATCGATACATTAACCAGCAGCACCTCCCTGACCACCGTTCAACAGATGAGCGTCCAGCAGCTGAAAGCGAATCTCGACGCCCCCGCAAAGACGCAGTTGGAATAGCGGTTGTCGCCGCGTTCAGAGGAGGCTCGGGATCGACGGGCAGGTCGAGTACAATCTGGCACCCCGCAACTGTCAGAGGATGCGCCGTCGATGAGTCCATGTTGCTTCAGTCACTGGCGAATGCCTCACGGCGAAGAAGTTATGAAACGCCTGAGCACCTTCTTCACCACGCTGACACTGAACATTGCGCTACTGACCGTCAGCGTGTTCTGGCTGGCCGGGCAATTTTCGATCATCTTCGGTTGGGTGGCGATTGGAGGGGCGGAGCATTCGGTGCGGATTGATCGAGAAGGCTGGATGTGGCAGCAGATGCCTTCCCAGCGAGGACGAAGGATTGGAGTCATCGCCCACGACTACCATCCGCACCGCTCTGGACTCTGGGAAGACGTCCTTAGTGACGGCGACTTAACGCATCCGCTGCCTGGAGTTCTTCATTACCATGCTTCCGGAGCGGGCGGTGCGAGCTTCGTGAGGATCGTCGCGGTGCGGCACTGGCTCGTGTTCCTGCTGACCTTCGGTACTTGGTGCGCGTGGCGAATTGCACTCCGCCGCTGGCTTATGCCGCGTGACAAGACCTGCCGCGAGAGCGTTGAATCCTAAGCCACAGCGAATCTCACTGACTTGTGGCCGCGGACCAAGCGTTTCGGACGACGAAGGCTGCTCCCCACGAGCCCGAACCGTCCACAACTAAAGGGAAACTGCTTTAACAGACACAGGTTGTCGGCGCGTCAGACTTCCTTCTACAATCCTCGCTATACCGGCTGGTCATGCAACCTGGATCCCGCAAGCCCTTCACAAATGAATTCTATGAAGTCTGGACATCGCTGGCTGATCTTCCTTGCCGCGGCGATCGTGTTGTGTGGAGCGACCGGTGTCTTAGCCATGCAGCCGCCTGATGGGGCCAATGTAGTCGTCAACGAAGTGCCCGATCGGTCGCTGGATCTGCGCGAAATGTTGCGAGCGGGCGGGGCCGTTGGCTACTTGATTGTCATGCTGAGTCTGGTGATGGTCGCTTTGATCGCTGACCACGTGATGAATATCCGTCGGTCGACGTTAATGCCGCCGGGGCTTGCGGAAGAAGTGCATCGTTGTCTGGCCGAACGCAATTTTGACGAAGCCAAAAAACGATGCCGGGAACACACCAGCTTTCTGGCTCGAGTTCTGCATGCCGGGCTGGACGAAATCGGCGTCGGCTACAACGCTGTGGAAAAAGCGATGGAAGACGCGGCCGCCGAACAGATGGCGCGGCTGTACCGACGCATCGAATACCTGTCGGTCATCGGCACGATCGCTCCGATGCTGGGCCTGATGGGAACGGTCTGGGGGATGATTCAGGCGTTTCTGGAATTCGAACTGAAAGCCAATCCGCAGGTTTCAGAACTCGCCCCGGGCATTTACCGAGCCCTCATTACCACTTTGCTGGGCCTGGGCGTCGCCGTACCGTCGCTAAGTGCCTTCGCGATCTTCCGCAACCGCATCGACGAACTGGTGGCCGAAGCGACTCTGCTGGCTGAGCACGTCTTCGCCGACTATCGGCGAGCTTTGCAGATGCGCAAGAAGTCACGCGAACGAACCTCGCCGGAATGAACGTGTGTTGCGGATGGGCGAATGCTGCAAGCGAAGAGTTCGACCGCCTCAGGAACCTGGCTTAACCGCTGGCGATCGGGAATTTGCGGGAAAGATCCGGCACATATTGCAGCATTGGCCCAGCTTGGTACACAGGCGACAAAAAGAGATTTCGAATTGTAAAACTGCGACTGGCCCGGAAGGGCCGAAACACTTAGCCGTCGGTGTCAGCCGACGGAACGGGACAATATCGACGCACCAGCCCCGAATGGGGCGAAAGTATTTGCTGTCGCCCCGTTGGGGCTTTCTCGCACGTGAACGAACTTTCCCGTCGGCTCACGCCGACGGCTACGTGCTTGCGCCCTCCGGGCGAAAACTCAATAATCGCCTCTGGCAGCGCAACAAACTGTCGCGTTCGGGACCACCTCAACGTCCCCACGTCCCCCGGTGCATCTGGCCAGCCTTGCCGTCCCTAAAAGCGGGTCAAATAGGAGACATGGGAAGCCCCGGCAAAGTCTGCTCTCTGCACGGCTGATGCTGGATTCTCCGGCTGTGGTCGCTCGATAAGCCTACTGCGCGGGGCGTGCGCGTTGAGAATTCTTCATTTGAACGCAATTCTGCTACGTTACGTGCAGCATGAGTCACCGCTGTCCGGAAGTACACTAAATTCCGCAGTCGTGTTCGCATGCCCCCATCAACACCGTTGTTTCTGAAAAATCGTCGCTCGTCGACATGGAGTTGTCTCCCATGACAGGGACTGTCCGCCTGATTCTGGCCTTTCATAACCATCAGCCCATCGGCAACTTCGACGGTGTGTTCGAACAGTCGTATCAGGAAAGCTATCTGCCATTCCTGAACGTTCTGGAAGAGTATCCCGATATTCCGTTCGCTCTGCACACGTCAGGCAGCCTGCTGGAATGGATGGAGACCGCTCACCCGGAATACATCGAACGCGTGCGCGGTTTGGTGGCTCGCAACCAGACCGAAATTATCGGTGGAGCTTACTACGAACCGATCCTGGCCAACATTCCGCGACGCGATCGCATCGGCCAGATCAGCATGTACACCGATCATCTGGAAAATCTGTTCCAGACGACCGTGCGCGGTATGTGGGTTCCCGAACGCGTGTGGGAGCAGTCCTTTGCCGGCGACATCACGGCCGCTGGAATTCGCTACACAATTCTGGACGACCATCACTTCAAAACCGGCGGCATGGAGCAGGAGGATTTGTTCGGCTACTACGTGACCGAAGACGATGGGCGACTGCTTTCAGTATTGCCTGGCAGCGAACGCCTTAGATATCTCATCCCGTTCCAGGATCCGTACGAAACGGTGGAATACCTGCGGGAGGTGGCGAACAACTATGAAAACCCGGTGGTCGTGTTCGGCGACGATGGCGAAAAATTCGGCACATGGCCTGACACCTTCAAGCATGTCTACGAAGACCGCTGGCTGGAACGCTTCCTTCAGGCACTGCGTGAAAACGAATCATGGCTGCACGTGACGACGCCATCGGAAACGTTGGATCATGTCACACCGAAGGGCACCTTCTACCTGCCCGATGCCAGCTACCGCGAAATGACAGAATGGGCCTTGCCGCCCCAACCGCAGCAGGAACTTCACCGCCTGATGCACCAGGAACGCCACGACGACGAAGACTGGAACAAGCTGATTCAGTTCACGCGCGGTGGTTTCTGGCGGAACTTCCGAGTGAAGTATCCGGAAAGCAACGAGATGTACGCGCGTTCGCTGGAAATCAGCACGCGGGTCGCTCAGCTTGACGCGGATGAATCGCTGAACGCAGACCAGCGCGAGATCCTCGAAAACGCTCGCCGGTGTTTGTATCGAGCTCAATGCAACTGCAGCTTCTGGCACGGAGCGTTCGGCGGCCTGTACCTGCCTCATCTTCGTAACGCAGTCTACGCGAACCTGATTGAAGCCGACGGGCTGATCGAACAGATCACGCGCGATGCAGATCGCTGGGTTGACGTCGTCACGGGCGACCTGAACCTTGACGCTCGCCAGGAAGTGAAGCTCAGCAACCAACGCCTGGTCGCACTGTTCGCACCAGCGTCGGGCGGACACATGTACGAACTCGACCTGCGCGCCTGCAAGTCGAACTTGCTTTCCACGCTAAATCGACGCCCGGAAGCGTATCACCAAAAGATCTTCGAACACGCAGACAGGCTGCGTGAAGCGGCTGAACGCGGCGAAGAACTGCACGACAACGTGAGCAGCATTCACGACCTCGTACGATTTAAACAGCCGGACCTGGACAAAAAAATCGCCTACGATGCGTGGCCACGCAAGAGCCTGGTCGATCACTTTCTGCAACCAGATTTGTCCATCGACGAATTCCAGCGTGGCGAAGGTCTGATCAGCGGCTTCTCGATCGCTACATACGAAGCCTCGGTTCGCCGCAGCGAAACTGAGATCGCTTTGGAAATGCGTTCACGCGGACCAGCCGGCGAGTACGAGATCGAGATTCGCAAGGTCGTGATGATTTCACAGGACCGCCCTAACGAGTTGATGATTCAGTACCAGGTTCACGGATTGCCTCAACACGAACACATGCATTTTGGCGTGGAATTCAACTTCGCCACCATGCCGGGCAGTGCGTCGGATCGGTATTTCTACGATGCCGCAGGAAGCCAGCTGGGAACGCTCGATTCGCGACAGTCGCTTGAGACATGCGAACGCATTGGTCTGGTCGACGAATGGCAGGGCCTGGATGTGAGCCTGGAAATGTCTCAACCGGCCGGCATCTGGGCGTTCCCGATCGAAACGATCAGTCAGTCTGAATCCGGTTTCGAACTCGTCCACCAAAGCGTGGCCGTCACGCCTCACTGGTACATCTCGGCTCCCGAAAGCGGTCCGTGGACGGTCGACCTGCGTCTGGTTCTGGACACTTCGCTGGCTCGAGCCCGGCACCTCGCGAAGATCGGTGAGAGCAAATCGCACCACGACCCGGAAACAGTCTCAGATCACCCCATCATGAACTAAGAACCTATCCGAAACCCGCGTGAGCCGCACCAATTGTGCCTCGACTCTCCGAGTCGAGAACGCGCGCCACCGTGTTGTTCACACTTGTTGTGCAGGTGCTATGGTTGCGTTTGTCTAAGCGGAAGCTGGTCGACTCGGACAGTCGAGCCACAAATTCAACACTGCTCAAACGTTCGAATTTCCGGTTAACCAAACTACCGACGCGACGTCTTGGGCGGTTCTGCTGCAAGAAGATGTCGGCGAGTTGTTTCCCAATCGCGAATGTCGATCAGGTAGCGAGCCGGACCGTCGTCGAAACCGTTTTGGCTGCGGTGGTATTCCGCCATACGTTCCAGTTTCTGGGCGACCGTCAATTCGCCCGGATGTTGACTCTGCGGCGGCCGGCCCCATGCGATGCGAGAACCGCCGCTGGTGCCAAGTTCAAACTGAAGGTCGTCGATATTGTCGTCCGCTGCCAGTCGGCGTGGCGCGAAGATTGTCTTCAGACCCAGTGAATTCCACCACGACTGTCCCGCCGCATTCGGTGCCGTCAATACGGCAGCCAATTGAGCGGCTCCAGCGACGGCCGGGTCACCCCAGGATTCGCCATGATAGCCAATCGGCGCGGTGCTCACATTTTTGATCACCGGGTACCGATCGATGTCCGCAGCACTGAAGTCTTTCTCAGGCAGCAGGTGCCCATGACGATCGACGGGCAGATAACCTCCGCCAACAACTTCCACCATTGCGACCGGTTCGCGATACACGACTTCCACGTAGACTCGCGCCGGAAACGATTTGCGGACCTGCTTCAGCCGCTCAACCCACGGATAGGTGTAAAACGCCAGAGCGACGCGTTCGCTTAAATCTGAATCCAGCAGCGACAGCGATTCATCAAAGCCCGCGCGAGCAAACACCTTCGCGACGATGTCTTCGGGCACCCAGCGAGGCGGTGGCGTAACCACAACCTGATCGACGCCGATGCGATATTCGTCACGGTTGTCGAGCTGCGGAAGTTGCCGCTCGACCATAGGCCAGCACAGCCATAGCATCGCCAGGGCCGCAGCACACACCAAACGCATTGGGCGAAATACCCAGCGAACGATGCGCTGACCGAGGGGCAGTGCTTTCTTTTTTTTGCTAACTGTTCGCGCCATTTACCAGAGCCGGGGTGACAATCCTTTGTCTACCCGAACGCTAAGAGCTCGGGTCGCCAAGAATTGCATACAATCGAAAGAAGTCAACACCCTAAATGTCGGCAATCCGCCCCCAGATCATGTACAAACGAATGAATCGGCCAACATTTCCGGGGCCGGTACCCGTTCGTCCTGGAATTGATTTTTCGGCAGAAGCCGCCACATCAATCTTGCCACACAAACTCGCCAGCATTTTGGTGAAACCGGCAATCAACAGCAGGCTTTGGGAAGAATCCCAGGAATGTTACGACAGGGCAAAATGGGGCGTCCCGCCACGCTGAGGCGACTGCGTATATTTGTCCATTCCGCACGTCCGAAACTCCGTCCAAGAGCACACCATGAATCGCCTCGCCCACGAATCCAGCCCCTACTTGCTGCAGCACGCCGCCAACCCGGTTGACTGGTATCCGTGGGGCGACGAAGCCTTTCAGGCGGCCAAAGATCGTGACTGCCCAATCTTTTTGAGTATCGGTTACAGCGCATGCCACTGGTGCCACGTGATGGAACACGAAAGTTTCGACAACGTCGATATCGCCGCGTTGATGAACGAACGGTTTGTGAACATTAAAATTGATCGCGAAGAACGCCCCGACCTGGATCAAATCTACATGAACTCCGTGATGGCCATGACTGGACGCGGCGGCTGGCCAATGTCTGTGTTTTTGACTCATGAGCTGAAACCGTTTTTCAGCGGCACGTACTGGCCGCCCGAAGCCAAAATGGGGATGCCCGGTTTCCGGCAGATCCTCACCAAGATCAGCGACGCATGGCAGCAGCGACGCAGCGATGTAGAAGGCAGTTCCGGCGAACTCGCGGACATCGTGGCGAAGATGAGTCAACCAGGCGGGGCCAACGGATCCTGCGACGAAGCGTTACTGCATTCCGCGATGGGTGATCTGCTGCAGGCGGCCGATGGAACTTACGGCGGCTTCGGAAGTGCGCCCAAGTTTCCTCACCCAATGGATCTGCGACTACTATTGCGATGCTGGAAGCGATTCAACAACAGCGATGCTGTGCACGTGGTCAAGCTAAGCTGCGATCGCATGGCGGCCGGCGGAATCTACGACCATCTCGGCGGCGGGTTCGCTCGGTATTCGACCGACGCCCGCTGGCTGGCACCTCACTTTGAAAAAATGCTGTATGACAACGGACTGCTCACATCCGTTTATGCCGAAGCATTCGTGGCGACAAAAGAACCGGAATACGAACGAGTGCTGCGCGAAACACTCGATTACGTGCTGCGTGAAATGACGCTGGACAGCGGCGCGTTCTGCAGCGCTCAGGATGCCGACAGCGAAGGCGAAGAAGGTAAGTTCTTTGTTTGGAGTCAGCGAGAAGTCGAAGAATTGCTGGGCAAAGAAGACGCTCGAATTTTCTGCTCGGCTTACGATGTGACTACGGCGGGCAACTGGGAAGCAAAGAACATTCTCAATCGTCCTCAGCCGTTGAGCAAAGTGGCGGAAGAATTCGGAATCACACGCGACGAACTTGTGGCGAAGTTAGAGCCCCTGAAGTTGAAGCTGTTTGAACAACGCAGCCAGCGCATCGCGCCGGGAACCGACGACAAAGTCATCACCGCGTGGAACGGCATGATGATCAGTGGCATGGCGCTGATGTCACGAGTCCTAAACGAACCGCGGTACGCAACCGCTGCCGCCCGTGCGTGCGACTATATCTGGACCAAAATGCGGAAAGACGACGGGCGGCTGTTCCATACGGCTCGACATGACAAACCCACGATCGACGCATTTCTGGATGACTACGCCTGCCTGATTGACGGCCTGATCGAACTGCATCAAACCACGTTTGACGAAGACCGGCTGAGTCAGGCCGCTGAACTCGCAGACATCGTGCTGGAAGACTTCAGCGACGACACGCCCGGTGCTTTCTTCTACACACCGGAAAGTCAGGCAACGCCGATAGCAAGAATCAAAGACAGCCAGGACGGAGCGACTCCATCCGGCAACAGCATGCTGGCGACAGCATTGCTAAAGCTAAGCGTGCTCACAGGCCGCACAGATTTCCGCGACACGGCCGAATCGATTCTGTCCGTGTTAGAAAGTCAGCTGCGGAAGTCACCGATGTCAGGCGGTCAGGCGTTAATCGCCATCGATCACCTGTTGAGTCCCATGCCGGACGTCGTGATTCGTTCGGCGTCGCCCAACATGGCCGATTCCAAAATGCTGGCGGCTTTGAACACACACTTCCATCCCGGTCTGCTGGTCGCCTGGCGAGGAGCCGACGCGCCGTCAGATCAAGCGTCGCCGATCAATGCCCTCTTCGAAAGCCGTCCGGCACCATCAAACGGCGAAACCGCATGGGTCTGCCACAACGGCGGTTGTCTGGAACCGGTGACGACGGTTGACGGATTAATGGAGCAACTGGATTCGCTCAGGTAACCAAGTACTGACCCCAAATTTTGGCAACCGTGCGAGGGCCCCATGGGACACCCCGGCCCATCTCCGTATCGCGAAAACCCATAAATCCCTGCGGGGTTTGGCAACGACACGCTGCCTAACACCGCAAGTTAATGCATTCTGAGTGACGGGAATAACGTTAAATATTAAAGAAAGTTGTCATTCAGGCAGCGTGATTAGCGAATCAGGATTTGACAATCATCGCTTCAAGAGTGACATCGATCGGTTCGGGCAGTGGCGCAAAATGGCGTTCCAGTGCTCAGGATATTCCGTTTTCGTACTGAGACTTGTAGGAAGGGTGCTATGTTGAAAGTTAAAGAGCGACGTAAAGCGTTTACGTTGATCGAACTGCTGGTAGTGATTGCAATTATTGCGATTTTGATCGCATTGTTATTGCCTGCTGTACAG
The DNA here is from genome assembly GCF_001983935.1 of Fuerstiella marisgermanici. Lineage (GTDB taxonomy): Bacteria > Planctomycetota > Planctomycetia > Planctomycetales > Planctomycetaceae > Fuerstiella > Fuerstiella marisgermanici. Next base: position 5,410,180 of record NZ_CP017641.1, read on the forward strand.
CAGGCGCGAGAAGCCGCACGAAGAACACAGTGCAAGAACAACCTGAAACAGCTGGGACTGGCACTGCACAACTATCACGATGTTTACGGGGCACTGCCTCCAGGCCGAGTACGCAAGGCATCGGCACATGTGTCGGGATCAGCCTGGTACAGCGGAAACATTTCCTAGCTGCCGCGACTTCTGGCACAAATCGATCAGGCACCATTGTTCGGCCAGATTGACTGGAACATGGGGTACGGTACATCTGGCACCGACGGGCATGGAGGAGCCAACGGGGTCGACCCAACAGGCGCACGCCGTCAAATCATTCCGGCGTTCCGATGCCCGTCAGACCCTGGCACGGGTCGAATCCCATGGACTACCCCAGCGGGAGTGAAGGTTACCGGAGCCCCCGCCAACGGCGGTTATGCTCACGGTAACTATGTGGGAAGCGTAGGCACCTCAACCCGCTTGAACACGAACACTCCCGGAATTTTCAATCAAAACAACACCGTAAAGATCCGCGACATTGTCGATGGGACGTCAAACGTACTGGCCGTTGCTGAAACCGTGATCGGGTTCTATCGCGAGAGCGTCAATGACTCCGGGAACCTGACAGACTGTGTCGGAGGATCGAAAGATACCTCCTCGACACGAATGGCCGGAAATTCGTGGTTCTATGCGTATTTTCCACAGAGTGCATTTTTCAATACCTATGTAGGGCCGAACAACAAGGTTTCGGTCGACTGTGGTGTGAATTCGGACCGCGTTAACGCAGCTGCTCGAAGTATGCACGTCGGCGGTGTACAGGTTCTGATGTGCGACGGTTCAGTGCGATTCGTTAGCGAAAACATTGACCTCGGCACATGGAGCTTCCTCGGCGACATGGCGGATGGCAATGTCGTTGGCGAATTCTAATCTTTAGCATTCTGGTCGGGGCTTTGTTCCCAACCGGTTGTGTAGAATCAAAGGCGACTGGTGAGGCTTTTGTCTCCCCAGTCGCCCTTTCTATCGCATCGCATGCATGCGTTTCGTTGCCCAGCTCCTGAAGGGCTGGGCTATTTTTTTTGTTTCCAAAAAGATGATTGAGTTATACGATGGCCAAACGATTGTTTTTCTGTCTGCTTTTCTGCCTGCCGATGACGTTCACTGTCGTTGGCTGTGGTGGAGGCGTTGAACCAGGTGTTGCCAGCGGGCCTGATGAGCCTGAACCAGAAATGACGGAAGAGGAAGAAGCGTCCGAAGCGGAAGCTGCTCGCTCTGCTGCCAATTGAATTTGTGCTTGTAGACATTATTGGGAGCGGTTCGCGGTACGCAGACCTGAAGCGAAGGTTCATGGCATGGTTTCCTGAAGAGAATTCTCGTCGGAGGCTGAGCCATTGAAATTCAGGACCTTTCTCGGGTGGGCCGTGCTCGCCACGGTGCTGATCGTGCAGCGACCGCTCACGTCTACCAACCTTTGGTGGCACCTTTCGCGCGGTCGTGAGGTTGCCAGCGGGAGCTGGACGCCAAGCCAGGTGCTATTAACCCTGGACCACAGTTGCGAAGCCGACTGGTTGAGCGGCGTGCCGTTCTACTTCGGCTGGACCCTGGGCGGGGTGCATTTCCTCGCGATGGTCCCTCTGGCCGCATGCGCCGTGATGCTAGTCCTGCTTAAGGGCAGTCTTTCCCACTGCAGGAACCTCTTTACGGCGGCCATGTTTCTGCCGCTTTTCCTGTGGTCCGCGCGAGGAGACCTGCAGCCTGTCCCTGCCGTTTTCGATCTTGTCTTTCTGGTATTCCTTTGGCTGCTAAGCAGTCGCTGGAAATCCAAACGGACGTTCGTCACGCTGATTTTCCTGACCTTCGTCCCCTGGAGTAATCTGGGACCTCGGCCAATCGTTGGACTGCTGTGGTTGATGTGTTGCGATTGGCGACGTGTCACTGATCCGCCTGCTGGCCCACTTGCTGTCGCATCAGACTCGGCTCCAACAGCATCGGCCTCTCACCAAACTCGTCGCTGGGTGATTCAGATTTTCGCAGCCGCTGTTGTCGGCGGATCGCTGACTCCGCGAGGACTTTTCACGTGGAGCGACGCCTGTGTTCTGCTATCCCCCACATCGTTTGTCAGCGTCGGCGAATACAGCGAGACATCGTGGCCAGGATTGTTTTCAAACCAGCCATGGACTGCCGCCGAATGGGCGTTCGTCCTTTTGTGGACCTTATGGGCTGGAAACCGGTTCCTGTGCAGGCAACAGCCTCCAGAGGCATCTGATGTGGACCGGCGGCCGCTGGCGCTGCGTCGCTATGTGGGATGCTGTGTGCCGTTAGTGCTGGTGATCCTTTCTCGCAGTAACCTTGCGATCTGTGGCTTGTGGATCTGTCTTGATGCACTCAGCGCCACCGCCCGCGGCCCAAAAGAATCGCTCAACTGGCGTTTTTCAGGGAAACCGATACTTCTTCCAGCGGCCTTCGTAGTGGCCTTAGCGGCTATGATTGTCGATGCGAACGGTCGGGCACTGGCGTCCTATGGCCGACTGGGTTGGGGAATCTCGCAGGAGCTTGATCCGCGCCTTTTGGACATTTCGCTACGTCCCGACAAAGACGAGCCGGTGATCGGCTGGGCGGCCGACGGACGTTCCACCGGCATCGCCGCATGGCGTTATCCCGAAATGCAGTTGTGTGATCATCCTCAGCGAGCGTTGCTCGGAGGACGAGTCCGGGAACATTCGATGTTGATTGAAGATCTTCAGGGCGATCATCGAGCTCGCTACCGGCGCGACGACGGCACGTGGGGTGGCTGGGTGCAGAGACTGGCAGACTGGAAGGTGCAGCTCATGCTCGTTCCCGTTGAGATGCAACAGTTGAATCGAGACCTACAGAAAATTACCTGGCGGCCACTTGATCTGGATTCACCAACGGTGCCGTATGTCTCCACGGACGACCTTCGCTATTCCGATGCGATTTTGGCGACAATGCAACAGGAATGGTTTGTGGAATCAGGTCCCTGGCAACCAACAGCAGAGATCTACTCCGGACAGGACTGGCGGTTCGACATCATCGGTGAAATTGGCGGCACCCCGGACCCGATACCTGCGATACGTCAAGCTCAGCGCTTTCGGGCAACCGGTATTCCGGTTGCGGCACTTCGAGCGCTCTTGCCGATACGCCACCATAACCATCACCCGGCCTTGATTGACGAGTTCAGAAAGTGCCAACTGGCCTTGGCGGACCAGGAATGGACAACATTCGGGCGGACGACGTTGTTTCGAAGGCTCATCGCAGAACGATTAAACCTGAAGCCTCAAATTCCCAACGGCATTGACGGTGAGACCACCGAGGATGCGACAGCACCATCAACAGACGTCTGGGACAAATGTATCAAGCGATACATTGCCGGCGAGTTGACCGAAGCCATTCACGTATTGCAGGGTGGTACGCCGCAAGAGTACTTTGCAGCAGCGATGCTGTGGCTTGAGCTTGGAGAAACTTCACAAGCGTTAGCTGCCCTACAGCCTCTGCTGTCCGATCAACGGGATTTGAATCTGGCGATTGCTGCAAAGTTTTGGTCTGAACAAATGGCTCTGGATCAGGGACAATGACCCCGATTTTTCCTGACTGTAGTTCCGTATGAATGAGATTCCTGCCAAACGTGTTTGGACCACCATAGCAACGTCAATTATTGCGTTGCTGGGAGCGTTCGCAGTGTGGGCGTCGTTTAGCCACGAATTCACCACGCCGCCTCGCCCCGTGGTGCTCAGCCGACACTCGACAAATTCGCAGCACCGGTGCGCTGAATGTCATTCAGATATTACCGACCAATTCGCACAGGCACCGCATTCCCGAACGTTAAGCAGGGCGACCGCGCCGGAGAATCAGGAAGCATTCGTCGGACGAACATTCCACAACGACCTGACAGACGTGTCCTATCACTACGAAGCCGGTAAAGACGGGATTGACATAATCACGGACGCCTATTCACGCAAGGTTTCGGCTAAGTGGATCTTCGGATCAGGGACACACGCTCGCACACCGTTGATTACATGGACCGACCGCGACGGGAAGACTGCTGGAATCGAACACAGCGTTAGTTCGTATCCATCCGGCGAACTGGGGCTTACGCTGGGTGCCGAAGACCAGAAAGAAACAAGCGGAATCTACTGCCTGGGAGCCGTGCGAGGGCCGGCCGAAACGGTCAACTGCTTCGGCTGCCATTCGACTCATCTACCCGTTGAAGACGGACGCCTTGCGATGGACAGGATCGTACCGAACATCGGATGCGCCCGATGCCATTGGAACACGACAGAGCATGTTCATGAAATGGATGCTGATCTACCCACGACTATCGAACGTTTCTCTGAACTTACCCCGGAACAGTCAGTCGATCGATGTGGGGAGTGCCATCGACGGACGGAGGAAATGGGAGCTGAGGTTTCCCCCGAAGACAAATCGCTGGGCCGTTTCGCGCCGGTGGGGCTCACACAAAGCCCATGCTTCCAACAGCAGGGCAGCGTCACACTATCATCTGGCGCACAGGCCCGCCTGGATTGCACCAGCTGCCACAACCCGCACGGTCCGACGTCCCACGACTGGCGGGATCACGCCGCGGTCTGTTTGGATTGCCATGATGGGGCTCATGATCGAGCGGCCAACTGCCCGAAGGCCGCGCGAACAGACAACTGCCTTACGTGCCATATGCCCTCGGTCCCGGCAAACAAGCATCTGCATTTCACCGATCATTGGATCCGTATCCGAGACACGGAACCGACTCCGGAAAACCAGTGAGATCCAGGCCGAAACCATCAACAGCCCCCCCCATACATGAGAGCAGTTTCCCTTTTGGTGTGGCCGGTTGGGCCTCGCGGGAAACAGGCTTCATCGTCCGAGACGCCTGTTCCGCGGCCACAAGTCAATGAGTTTCGCTGTAGCCGGCACTGTCAACTCGTTTCACCATCGGGATACACGCGAGTGAAATACCTCTTGGCGAATGATATTGACTGATTCGCTCACCGGTGAAGCCGCATTTGCGATAGAAGGCGGCCGCGTTAAGCGTTGAATCCAGAGACAGGTTTTCCAATCCGCAACGCGCAGCAATCTCCTGCAAGTGTCGCATCATTGCGGTGCCGATGCCGTGGCCCATTAAATCGGGGGACACGAACACACCATCAATGTGGCCAGTAAGACAATCGATCACGCCCGTGCCGACAATGGCACGGGCCACAACCGCGACATGCCATTTGTCGACGACGGATTGAACAAACCGCTCGGTTGGAACACCATCGGTCCAAATTGCGACGTCCTTATCCGAGTAGTACCCAGCACACTGGGCGCGTATCGATGCGTTGCGAATTTCCCAGATCGAAACCGCGTCTTTGGCAACGGCTTTACGAATCGTGACTTCCATTTCCGGTGCCAGTTTTTGCCTCGCGCATCACAGCGGACGCACGATCGAAATTGGTCGCAGGTAATCGTTCAGCGTATCTGGTGAAACCACGCCGCCACCCATGCCACTCTTGCCGACACCGGCATACGGGACACCGTGCACGATGACGTTGTGAGCGTTGATCCAGCCGTTGCCTGATTCAAACGCTTCGGCCACGCGAGCACATCGCACGAGGTCACGTGACCAGACGCTGTTGCCGAGTCCGTATTCCGTGTTGTTCGCCAGGCGAATGCCTTCTTCTTCGTTGGCGAATGGAGCCAGATACGCGACCGGGCCGAAGATCTCTTCGCGAGCGGCAATGTTGTCCAGCGAACCAGCCATCAACGCTGGCTTCACGTAATAGCCGTTCTTGCCCGCAACCTTGGCGGCTCCACCTTCAAGTACCAGTTCAGCTCCTTCGGCCACACCCTTTTCCAAATACCCGAGAACTCGGTCACGCTGCTTGGTGTTCACGAGAGGTCCCATTTGAGTCCCCGCGTCAAGCTGATAGCCAATGCTGACGGCCTTCATTCGATCGGCACATTCGCCGACGAATTTGTCGTAGATGTCCTTGTGGATCAGCCAACGCGTCGCATCACAACATACCTGCCCGCTGTGAAACGTAATCGCTCCGACCAGTTTTTCGGCCGTTTCTTCGATGTCCACATCATCGAACACAACCGCCGCTCCTTTGCCGCCGAGTTCGCATTTGATTGGCGTCAGATTCCGACCACTGGCTTCCGCCACCATGCGGCCAACTTCCGGCGATCCAGTGAAACTCATGCGACGAAACTTCGGGTTGTTGGCGATCGCCGCGCCCGCTGTTTCGCCGATGCCCGTCGTGACGTTCAACACGCCCGCCGGAAGCAGATCCAGTTCCTGCACAACCTTGCACAAGTACAACGCAGACAGCGGCGTGTCTTCGGCCGGTTTCAGAACGCATGTATTACCAGCGGCAAGTGCGGGAGCCAGCCCCCACCCTGTTAGCAGAAAGGGGAAGTTCCACGGAACGATAAATCCGCACGCGCCCCACGGGTGACGAGCGATCCAGGCTTCGTGGCCTTTGACGCCGATCACGCTGCGGTAATTGACCTGCTGCGCGAGGTCAGCGAAGTAGCGGAACGTGTCGATGAAATTTTGCACGTCGGCTTCGGCCTGAGCGAACACTTTGCCGCAGTCCAGCGATTCAATCTGCGAAAACTGAGCCTTGCGAGCTTCGACGGCATCGGCGAGTCGGTGCAAAGCAGCGCTGCGTTCGTTGACTGGCATTTTCGCCCAACCGCTGCCTTCGAACGCATTCACCGCCGCGTCAACCGCGCGATCGACATCGTCTTTCTGAAGGCTGGCGACGGTTGTGATTTTCTGCCCCGTGCCCGGATCGACAACGTCAAACGTTTGGCCACCGGATGCGTCAATCCATTCTCCATTGACGAAGGCTTTCAGCGACGGCGAATCCAAAAATGCGGCAACTTCGGGAAGCAGGTCTGAAGTGGGTGCAATGGTGGTAGACATTTGAGTTCCTTAAACGTGGCCGTGAATGGGGCGAGTATGCCGTTCGTGGCGAACAGCGTTCCTCAAAATAAGATACGATTTCGCATCTACAATTCCAAGCCGGTACGGCCCGGCGGGCGATTAGCCTGGCCGATTGAGTCGCGAGACAACCGCACCGTGTTTTTACCGCCAATCGCGGCATGCGTGTCAGCATTGTTCCCGTTGGCTGCTGGCCGCGTTCCATGGCGACGGTGCCCACGCCGACACGACGGCCGGACGGGCAAATCGGAGAGGGTGAACATGGAGACAGAGAATGCGACGGCCGAGCTCCCGGCGTCGGCGGCAGCAGCGAATCCAAGACGACCACCGTGGACGGTGACACCACAACCACCATTTATGCGTTCACAAGCACCGTCTCGCCGGCAACCGCCAGCGAGGCCAGGCAAAGGGAACATGGCTGACGGCAACTCGGCTTCTGGTGGCGAGTCCGAGACACCAAAGCCGAACGAATTCGGTTCGCGGTTCACGGCGTCGTCCGCAATCACCGTCACCATCACCACCTCAATTTGCCTCACTTTTCCGTTTCGTACAGACTAGTCTTGAGGAGATAGTCTATGTGGGAAATGGGGTTCTCGTTGAACGACCGATCCACGAAATTCTCGTTTCTAAGCACGCTCAGGCGATTCCTCATACCAGCTTCTATACCCCAGACTCCCTTTTCACCAGGTACGGCTACTCCGATGATGGTTGCATCAATGCCCTCTTGTTTGATGACGCCCTTGAATTCGTCCAGCCGTGCCTCTTTTACCGAAGCAATGATTTGCCAGTCGCCCCAGAATAGAAAGAGATTCTTCGGGTCCAGGTCATGTTGGGTAGCTTCCCTGTGCACACAGTCTGGTATCTGCGAATCATCCAGCCACAACTCGATCCCAACATTTGAACGCTCAATAATATTCCAAAGTGAACCCATAACTCCATCAGAGTTATCCGTTGCTGAGCTTAACACTCTTGCTCTCCGAAGTATCTGCATTTGGCGGATTTGTGGCTCAGGCCTTACAACGGCGTCGCGTTCAGCGCTACTCAAAAGGTCTATATTACCCAGTCGCGATGCTTTCAGATAGCTCGCTATAAAGTAACCGTTGCGTCCGATCGACACTATCTTGTCACCGGGTTGACATGTGCTTCTGCCAACCTGTTCAGACTGCGGGATCGTGCCAATAGCTGTCCCATGACAAGCAAAGCGAGGAGCAACGCGAATGTTCCCTCCAGCGTTTTTAAGTGAAAACGCCGTGCACGCTGCATCGAGGCCCTCAAAGTACTCTTCGAATTCTTTGACCGGCATGTCCGCCGGTGCCTCAACAGATGTAGTTAGTGCTACGGGACTGGCTCCAGCCGCAGCGAGATCACTGGCGTTTGCAAGAACAGTGTACCAACCCCAAGTTCGATATGACTCATAACCAAGTGCCCATGCGAGTGGCTTGGGGCCTACGTCTGTCGTAACAACGAGTTTCTGTTCTGCTGAGTCGAGGCTCAGAAATGCACAATCGTCGCCCAACTCCATGCCTGCAGAACCTCGTCGCAAGATTGGCAAGACAAGCTCATTCAAGAGTCTGAATTCGCCCCAATCTCGCAATGTGTCATGCTCGCGATTATTCATGGTGTGGGAGAACTTTCTCAGAAATGTATCTGGCCAACTGAAGGACGTGAAGTTGCGTCGAGATATGGGAGTAGAAATCATCGCTATGTTTAAGCAGCCCCATGGCCACAATGAACATTGGAATGATGTACTCGTTATCCCAATTCGTGTCGGTGGGAAAGGCTTTTTTCGCACGACTCCGCACCTGAGAGATGAGTTGAACGCGGTGTCGTAGTCCTTCGGTTTCGAATTCCGGTTCGTGATCGTCGAATCCTAACCAGTCGGACAGCTTCAGAATCTCTGAATATGGCATTGCCGAGGCTAACGTCACGTACCTCAAATTACATTCCATGAGCACGAAGTCTTTTGCGATGTGGGCATCTCCATCGGCCCACCCGAAGTCAATGATTCGAGGGCCATCCTGCGCAAACACGATGTTCTTGGGGTGTAGGTCGCCATGGACGCCTCCACAGTACATTCTGATCTCAATTGCAGAGATACGTTTGAGGACACGAAATGGATTCGGCCAGTCGATCCCAAACATCTGCGTGGTTTTTACCGTTGCGTCGCCCCAGCAAGACCGCCAGTGATTTGACCAGTCTGCCGTGTCGATTTTTCGCAGATACCGATTGTACTCTCCGAATACGCTCTTCAAGGATGGCCCAGCCGTTCCACCTCGATGATGGAGTGGCCACAGATAGTCAAAAGCCTTATCCAGCGCATTGGAAATCTCGTCAACGGCTTTCGAATTGTTTGTCAAACCCTTCCAAACATCGTCGATTCGAAGGTTCAACGTTTGCTGGTAGGCTTCGACTCCCCAAATGCCACCTGCGGATGCGAATGGAGACCAAAGGACCGTAAACGGCTGAGAGTCCCCGTGTTTGTGGCAGACAAGTGGCGTGGCAAAACCGCAAGGCGACAAAGCGATGTAGTTTGAGACTGACTGGTAATCGTCATACTCTTTATGGCACGAATCGCGTTCACGCGTTGGCTTGGCAAACTTCACAATCAACGGATGAGACGGCCATCTTTCCCCACTTGGACGAAAGTAGGCGACGAATACTGATGCGCTACTTTTTCCTTCATCAGCACCCAAGCGGTTTAATGGAACCAAACGCAACACGACGTCATTCTTGTCAACTCCTTCGATAGTTGGCCAAATCAGTTTGCGCAGGTTGTCGTCAGAAGTGCCATTACCGGTCAATTGATCGAGCAGTGCGGACGCTGACTGTCGCACGCTCTTTTCTGCGTCGGAGCTGAGAACGTCAAACTCAATGTCTTTCATGCCATCACTCACTTCTTACGCTGCTCGCTGGCACTCTGAAAAATCGAAATAGACGCGAATTCCTCAAACAAGGCTGGACCAAACGGAGTAGGAAGACTCTCGTAAACGCTATTGGCGAGACGCGTCTTGCCGCTTGCAGCCTCCACATTTGCGAGTAGCAGGTGACATATGGGCAGGCCTGCACGCAATCGGACTGGATTCGGGTTGTGAGAAGTGATCTCGAAAGTCAGCTCGCAGGAAGCATCTTTGCCAAATCCCGGAGAGACAAGATGCGAGTCGGAGGTAACCGAGATCCCAAACCGAGATATATGAGAAAGTGTCGTAATGACTCCCAAAAGTCCATCGGTAAGGCCGATCCGTTCGTGAGAATTGACGAGCAGCAGTTCTCCTCTGTTAACAGTGATTTCAGAAAAAGTCTCGATGGGACCAAGCACGCTTTCGCTGCAGTTGTTAGACCACACGTCGATCGCCTTATCCGATTTGGCCCATCGACGAACTTTATGCCCCAGCCGTAAAACGTAACTGACTGGCTTAAGTAATTCACGATCGAACGGCTCAATCAGAAGTGCAGACTCAGACCGCTTCGCTGTGATCTGCTCTGCATTAAGAAACACCTGAAAACCTCAATTCTTTGTAAGCGGATTGAAGGTCGTGTTCTGGCGAATCGTATTCACGCCAATCCCACGGTCGTTGAACGTCAAATATCTCGGCCAGCTTGCGCCGAACATATTGGGAACCAATGTTGTGCGTAGACAGTGATTGCTCCCCAATTGACGAGATTTTGCCAAGGGTGTCACGAATTAAGATGTAATTCCCGCCGTCTCGGTGGAATGCCCAAGCGTCAAGGAGAGACTCGTGCGTGTGATGGCCAAACGGAAAAAGCAAAGGAGCTGAAAGGGAATCGGGTAACGGAACGAAATGAACATGGCAGTGATATATTCCGCATCCAGCCCCGCTACACGCTCTCGCCCCGTGTTCAAATAAGAGGTAGTGTTCCGGCGCTCCACAACCATTCCACAATCGCTCAACAACAGCAGAGAAATCATCAAGCTCGGCGGAGTTAAGGTCAGCAAATCGTTCAACATGCCGATGCGGCAGTATCAGGAAACTGTTTGGGAAAAGCTGTCCAATGGTCGGCCAAACAACTAACGCACCGGATTCGAGAGCCGTCCGATCCAAAAATTCGGGACCATATATTTTTCGAAACCGCGAGTCTGAAGCTCCGGACAGTTCCTCGCAGAACTCGCACGAATCTGAGTTGATGTTTAGCGCTTCCACTTTTCCTATCCTTGCCTCAAGTCTGCAGAACTGGTTCCGAGGCGACTGATTGTCGCGATGTGTCGACGGAAACCAGAAACGAATTGTACCCAATTCCGTCATCACCTGCGACGTTGATCGCTGGGTAGCTGTGTGGTGACCAAGTCATTTGGCAGGAAAGAAATGCTTCGATTTTCTTGCGCACCGTCACGGCCACTGGCAATCTGGCCACGCTCTGCCGCTTCTGTCAAAGCCCGCGTTCAGCGGTTGTGTTCTTTCGAAAGTGGAGCGACCCAAATGCTTGCCGTTCTCGAAGATGGACGTTGCCGAAACATTAATGGGCAGAGCCCGAGCTGTGAACTTTGCGGCTTGGTGAATGTTCACAGAATGGCAAAGACAACCGACAAACCGAAGCAGGGTCGCACCGGTTTTCCAACCAATGACGTGCAGCGGTGAAAGCAAGGAAGTCAGGCGGGAGCCTGACCTACGGCTACTGAGGGTGACTGTCCACCGCTTCATCATGCACAGGCTGACCTACGTTGACTTATACGGCCGACGCCTCCTGACGCACGGTCGAAGGTCGGACTTCTTCCTGGCGTTTCAGCCAGTTGCGGCCGACTGGCGTGTCGTTGTAAGCCTTCCGAAGAGCTGCCAGCGCGTTTCGTTCTTCGGGCGACAGGCATGGGTGCCATGCGTTAAAGAACAGCACGATGCGAAGTTCGTCGCTGTCGTTCCAGACGTCGTGGACGAACGAATCGTCGAACACCAGAATTTTGCCTTCCTGCCATTCAACCTTTTCGCCGCCCACCTGTAGCCCGCAACCTTGTGGAACAAACAGAGGCAAGTGGCATCGCAGAATTCCGTTAAGCGGCCCCACGTGCGGCGGGATATGAGCATGAGGATTTAGAGCAGACAGCATCGTCAGCTCGCCTTCTTCGTACTGGAGCATGTCGTCCGCAATTTTCGCCAACGCGGGCGCTCGTTCGCAGTTCGATTTTTGGCGGCGGCCGTTCACGTAGAAAATAAACGTGTTCCACCCGTCGACGAAGTTTTCAAAGTCGGTACGGAACATCCCAAATTCGTCGCGGTGCACGTTCAGCAGTTCCGCGACTTCCTGGCGAGCCGCTGCGAAGCTGGCTTCCAGTTGAGGCGTCCATTCGAAGTTGGCCGGATCGTAGAATCGGTTTGGCGGAATGCCTGGCACGAAGTACTGCGGCTGCTGCAGTGGATGAGTGAATTCAGTCGCCTGCCACTTGCCCTGACGGAAGAATGGATCCAGAAACGCGCCGCGATAAAACATGGCCTCCAGGCAGTTGCGAAATTTCAGCTCACGGCAACCGTTGCGAAACGTGGGATGAGCGTCCAGAGCGGCCGCGGCCAGAGCAAGTCGCCGAGCTTCAGCGTACGTGAATGTCCAAACCAGCTGCGACCACGCTTTGGCCATCGGATGACTGTGATGGCGACCGAAGAATCCCCAGCTTCGATGCAGCAACCAAACGGCGATGGCAAAAAAACGATGGTTAAACGACACAACGCGCGCCACCATTCGGCGAACGATTGCGGGAAACACGAATGGCGAACCGTCAATACCGTATTCGTCGTGAGACGCTTTCAGCAGGTCTTCGATTGTCGTTTCGTCAGCAGACATGCGGTGGTCAAGAGAGTCAGGTTTCGAGCGAATTCGTGTGCATTTTGCGGCGAAGCAATGGCAACCGCCAATGAAAAAATGCGGGCTGCCTTTCGAATCGGTCGGAGTCCCGCGGCTGCACTGTTAAAAAATGGTCCGAAAGAATCTAAGCTGCCGCCTCGAACGTCCCAAACAGCGTCTGACGAACGCAGACTATGATTCCTCAAAGCCGGCAGCACAATTCATGAAGGTACTGATCACCGAACACGAAATCCGCGATCGTGTGACCGAATTGGGGCAGACGCTAAGCGAAACGTACGCGGGACGTCCACTCACGATTCTGGGTGTGCTGACCGGCAGCATCGTGCTGCTGGCAGACCTGATTCGAGCGACCTCGGTGCCGTTGCGAGTCGCCCTCATTCAGGCGGCAAGTTACGGCGGTACGCGGACAACGGCTGGTGAGCTGACAATTAACAGTGCTCTTGTCCCCGACCTTCGCGGTCGCGACGTAGTCATTCTGGACGACATCTTCGACACCGGCAACACGATGGTCGGAATGCTGGAAGCGGTGCAGGAATTTGAGCCCCAGAGTATTCGGTCGGCCGTGTTGTTGTGGAAGACGGATCGCACTGTCGTGGATGTCGAACCGGATATCTACGGGTTTAAGATTCCCGATGAGTTTGTGGTCGGATACGGTCTGGACTACAACGACGAATATCGCCATCTGCCATATATCGGTGTGATGGAAGAGGAAGACTTGAAACACGCGAGCGGGAATTAAACCGAGGTCCTCGCACGGCTGGGAAACTTCTAGCGCCTGATCTGCAACCAGGGCTGGATGTTTCGATCAGGATTGAATAACCGGACACAAACATGCAACGACGCAATCGCACAACCTCACGAATTCTATCCTGCCTGCTGTGCCTCATCACCGCCTCTGTGGCAGCCGCCGATCGCAAGCCGAACGTTATTCTGATTCTGGCCGACGACCTGGGCAGCGTCGACCTGAATTGCTACGGAGCCAACGACCTGGCAACTCCAAACCTGGACGCCCTGGCCGATCGCGGTATCCGGTTCACTCAGTTCTATGCGGCTGCTCCCGTGTGTTCGCCTTCGCGAGCCGCCTTTATCACCGGCCAGTACCCTCAACGAGCAGGTGTGCCGGGCAACGTTTCATCGAAGGCTGGCAACACGGGAATGCCGGTGGCGACGCAGACGGTCGCCGAACTTTTTGGAGCAAACGGTTACGTGGCGGGGCACGTTGGGAAGTGGCATCTTGGCTACACGCCCGCCACGATGCCCAGCGGCCAGGGCTTTGTAGAAACGTTCGGCCACATGGGCGGGTGCATCGATAATTACTCGCACTTCTTCTATTGGAACGGCCCCAATCGCCACGACCTGTGGCGCAATGGCAAGGAAGTGTTTCACGATGGCGAGTACTTTCCGGACCTGATGGCGAACGACGCGATTCGATTTATCGAACAACACCGCGAACAGCCCTTCATGCTGTACTGGGCATTAAACACGCCTCACTATCCACTGCAGGGAACCGACAAGTGGCGGAAGCACTACGCCGACCTCGACGCACCCCGAAAAATGTACGCGGCCTTCGTATCGACCACGGATGAGATCATCGGTCGCTTGCTGGCAAAGCTGGACGAACTGAAAATGCGTGAGAACACGATCGTCGTGTTTCAGTCGGATCACGGCCACAGCACAGAAGAACGCACGTTCGGCGGCGGCGGTTCAGCCGGACCTTATCGAGGTGCGAAGTTCAGTTTGTTTGAAGGTGGCATTCGAGTTCCCGCGATGGTTTCGTGGCCGGGCCACATCCCGCAGAAATCAGTGCGGCACCAGATGGCAACCGGCTGCGATTGGCTGCCGACTCTGGTTTCTCTTTGCGACCTGGACGCCGGCCAGCGTAAGTTCGACGGGAAAGATATCTCATCCGTGCTAAAGTCGGCTGACGCGCCGTCGCCTCATAAAGTCTTCCATTGGGAATCCGGGGGCGGCAAAAACAACCGACAATGGGCGGTACGAAAAGGCGACTGGAAGCTGATCGGAAACCCGAACGACACAAGCAACAAGGCAGCGTTGACGCAAAACGACCGACGTTTTCTGGTGAACCTGAGCGATTCTGTTCACGAGCTGGAGAACACCGCTGCACAACATCCGGAGATCGTGAAGGAACTGGAACAGCTTCATGACGACTGGATCAAAAATGTCACTCAATGAAGATGAAGCTGCCGCTGCGATGGCGGCGAAGTGGAAGCCGCTGATCGCCGCGCTGATCATTGTCGCTCTTGTGCTGCGCATCATGGCGGCGATTCTGGTCGAACGTCACGTACAAAACGCCGGGCGACCGTTCTTGATTGAAGGCGATGCCAATGGCTATTGGGAGCTGGCTCAAAAAATCGCGACGGGACAGGACTACGCCATTCATCAGCCGCCGCGCTATGTTTTACGGATGCCCGGCTTTCCGTTGTTGCTGGCAGCTTCCATCCGAATCTTCGGCGACAATGTGTTTGCGGCTCGAATTGTGCTTGCCGTTGTCGGCACGGCCTGCTGCTGGCTGACGTATCGCCTGGGAAGTTTGGTCCACATGCGCCGCACCGGTTTTTGGGCGGCCATGTTTGTCACCATCAATCCGCTGCACATCGGCAATAGCGTTCTGGTCCTCTCCGAATCGTGGTTCACGTTTTGGATGCTGTTAAGTCTGCTCGCACTGGTGAAACTGGTTGATCGATTTTCTGCTCCGAAAAAATTGCCAGAGAATGCCGACGCTGCTCCCGCTGTGCCTTCGCTGGGGCCATTAGTCACGCAGTCCTGTTGGGCCGGAATACTGATCGGCGGTGCAGTGCTGGTCCGTCCCGGATTTCTGCCGTGGCTCGCCTTGGCGGCTTGTGGCGTGCTGTTTTTGCTGCGGCGAACGGTAGCGATTCGCAGTTTGTCGGCGGGCTGTATGGTGGCGGGCTGTTTTGTCGTACTGTTCCCGTGGGCCGCGCGAAATGCGGCCGTGACCGATCATTGGGTTTTCACGTCGCTCTGGTCGGGTCCCAGCTTGTACGACGGCTGGAATCCTGACGCCACAGGTGCCAGCGACATGCGGTTTTTCGACGACGAGCAGGTGATGGCCAAACAGGGCCTGTCGGAATTTGAGATGAATGAGCACTACAAACAGCGAGCGTTCGCGTTCGCCACATCCAATCCCGGCCGAGTGCTGGAACTGGCGGCCATCAAAGCGGGCAAGTTTCTGAGCCCGGCACCTAACGCAACAAAGCAGGCGGGATGGGTAATCGAGGCCGCCTTCGTGGCAGTCTGGGCAACTTTGGCGGTGCTGGCGATCGCTGGTCTCGTGAGTCGCCAGTGGGACGGTGTTGGAATTTTAGTGACCGTGGGGCCACTGCTGCTGTTTTTGCTGGTTCATATGGTCTTCGTTGGCTCAGTCAGGTATCGTTTGCCGGTGGAGTTTCCCTTGTCCGTGCTGGCCGCCATCGGATGGCGTTGGTTGGTACTGAAACGAGGAGGTTCTGCCGGGAATTCGTCGCCGACTTCCCCTGCTTGAAGCACGACGCGCGGCAGAGTACACGCAACACCGCTGATTTGGCGGACGATCTTCGGCATGGATGCATGAAGTTTCTTCCCGTTCTGAAATGGATGATCTTTCTGATCCTGGTTGCAGCGCTGGCTGCGAGCGGTGGGTTCGTCTATTTCCAGAACCACAAAGACCAATTGGTCGAATCAGAAATCCTGAAACGCTTTGCCGAAGTCGCGCCGGAACTGAAGCTGATTGTCGGCCGGACAACGTTAAACGGAACTCGCGGTGCCACTCTCAAGCAGGTGGAGATCCGCGAAAAAGCGACCGACCGTCCTTTGTTTCGAGCGAAGGAATTGACCGTCGATATCGATTCGACTCGGCTGCTTGAACACCAGCAGGTCATCGTCGACAAAATTCATCTGACATCTGCTGATGTGCTGCTAACGCGAGAGGTCGACGGACGCTGGAACTGGCAGAAGTACGAATTCCGTCCACCGAAGCTCAAATCGCCGGCGCTGCCCGCCATCATTATGGACGACGTGGCTGTGCAGTTGACGCTGAAGCACGGAGGCAACGTCCCTGCCGCTCGATTGCTGCTGCGGGAATCTCGCCTGCAGGCCATTCCGAAGTCGCAGCACGCCTACGATTTCGACGGCGCGCTGAACCTACCTGGTGCGGGCATGCTGCGGCTGGGCGGCGGCTGGGATCTGCAATCGCGACAGTGGCACCTTGGCGGAAAAATGTTGAACGTGCAGGCCGATCAGCAGCTGATGCAGCTGGCCAAAGCCACGGCACCACAACTGAATGATCAGTTAACGGATCTCGACTCCGCCATCGAACGCGCGCTCCCGCCTCGCCAGACGGCGAACGCAGCGTCGCCGGGTGCCGCGTTACTGATCGGCAACAACGGCCAGACTGCGCCTCAGTTTCTTGGCATGCTGGACGTGTTCTTCAACGTGGCAGGAGCCCCGGAAAACAGCATTCCTCAATTCCAATTGATGGTCAACGTGAAGAACGGCCGGCTGGAGACTCCCGCAATTCCGATAGCACTCACCAACGTCAAAGCGACGTTTTTCCGTGACAATGAGTCGCTGACATTCAAGCTGGACGAAGCCACCGGCGACAACGCCACGATCACCGGCGGTTTCGAAATGGAAACGCGAGCCGACGCCCCGCCGGGCCAGGCGTGGTTCGACATCAAACGCTTTCCGGTCGATGCACGCCTTCGCCCGCTGTTGCCACCGCGCGCGCAGCGGCTGTTTGATGGCTTTCAACCGAAGGGCGTCGTGTCCGTCAAAGGGCAGATTCGACGGCATCCATCTGGCCGGTGGATGCCGGTCAACGTTGTGGCCGATTTCGAAGAAGGGACGTCCGAGTATCATCGGTTCCGGTATCCGGTGAAGAACGTGTTTGCCCACGTCGTGCAGCGGCCGTATGCCAACCGTCCCGCAACGCCAACGGAATCCGGAACCACTGTGGACGACATGATTCTGGATGTGGAAGTCTCAGGAATCGCGGGCGACCTTCCGTTTACCTCAACCGGATGGTGGAAGAACCCCGGCCCCAAAACAGAAACTCGGTTTGAACTGGCTGTTCAGAACTTCCCGCTCGACAGCCGTTTTCGCAATGCATTGAACGACAAAGAGCTAAGTGTCGTTGAGAACCTGAATCTCACCGGCATGGCCAACGTCAGCTTTGTGTTTCACCGCCCGCCCGGTCTTGATCAACCGACTCACGTCTACGCGGACGCTCAAGTGTTCAACTCACGCATGCGTTTCAGCAAATTCCCCTACGACATTGAAGACCTAACAGCGCATCTGACATTCAACAGCGCCACCAAGCACTGGAAGTTCCTCGAGTTGAATGGTCGACACGGCGAAGGCCGAATTCGCGCCGCCGGAAGTTTTCGAGGCCAGCCGGAACCCGGCGTACTCGACCTGCAGATCACTGCCACCAAAGCGGCGTTGGATTCCGATTTGTACAACGTACTGTCCAAGCCGCAGCAGACAGTTTGGAATCTAATTAATCCCAGCGGGTTCTGTGACCTGACAGCAAAGATCGACTGGACGGCTGGCCCCGGACATTCGCCGATCGTCACGTTTCCTCGCGATTCACCCGTTCGAGTTTACAACACGAAAATTCGCCCCACGCCGTTTCCCTTCGACATGACGATTCGGGAGGCCGTGTTAAGCTTCGACCCGAACGACGTTCGCGCGGCGGGGAATCAACATTGCGAAATCCGATCGTTTCAGGCGACTCATGAAGGCGCCGAAATCACCGCCAAAAACTGCTGGGCGGACATCAAACCCAACGGCGAATGGCAGGTGCATTTCAACAACCTTTCGGCCGACAATCTTCGACCGGACGATCAGTTGCGAGCCGCGTTGCCGGCGTCGTGGCGGGAAACGATGGGGCGAGTCCAGCATGTCGGTGTGGTGTCGCTTACCGATTCGCAGATGGATTTTCGAGGCGACACATCCGGCGAAAGAAACACGACCGCCAAGTGGGCTCTGAATGTAAACCTGCGAGACTGCATGGTGAACGCTGGCCTCGACGTGAAGCACGTCCACGGTGCCGTGACCGCAAACGGAACATGGGACGGGTTTCACCTGAAGAACACGGGGGAGATCAACGTCGAAACGGCCGAGGTGCTGGATATGCCGTTCACCAATATTCACGGCCCGTATTCGCTTAACGACGTGGAACTGGTGCTTGGATCGCGGCAGGTTTTCGAACGCCAGAAGTTACTCGCCGATATCGATCGATCAACGCGCATGAAAGCCCTGGCATACGGTGGAGAACTGCTGCTGGACGCCCACGTCGATCTGCGTGAAGGCGGGCGTTATCAATTCTTCACTGAACTGGCCAACGCCCGGCTGGAATCCTACGCAGCTCGCCATATACCCGATCAAACAAATCTGAAGGGAGTCGTCACCGCATGGATGTCTCTGGAAGGCACCGGCGAAGAAGCTCGCGACGTCACCGGCAAAGGCCAGTTGCTGATTCATCCCGCCGCGCTTTATGAGATTCCGGTCGTCGTTAAGCTGCTGGGCTCACTGTCGCAGTTGAGAATGAACGTGCAGGACCGCACGGCGTTTAACTATGCGATTCTGGACTTCGAGGTGGCCGACGAAGCGTTCTGGTTTGAACGGGTTGACCTGGTCGGTGAATCGATCAGCTTGCGAGGGAAGGGAACGGTCGGCTTCGCCGGTGCCGTGAATCTCGACTTCTACTCCCGCCCCGCTCGGTCACGAGCCGCCGCGATTCCGTTTATCAGCGGGCTGTTTACTAACTGGGCCAAGATCGAAGTCAGAGGCACAACCAGCCGACCTCAAACTCGAGTCGAACCGACGGCTCGCCTGAACGAAGGACTAAAGCTGTTTCTGCAGCCGTTCAACCCGAACCCCGGCGGACCTGTGCCCGGGCTGAACACGCCGCGCAACTATCAACGCACAATCCCCAACCTTCAACAACGCGCGGCCGGGCAGCCCCGGCAGGCGGTTGGCGTGGTGACCGAGTGAGCCGGATGATGTCGAAGCGCCGGCGGTGCTCCCGCTGGTCGCTGCAGGTGTGACTTTGCTGCAGCAGTGACCAACGGGAATGGCGGCTTCTATTCAGAGTGTAAGCTCCAACCGGCGGGCGGGCCGGGCAGCCCCGGCAGGCGATTGGCGTGGTGACCGAGTGAGCCGGATGATGTCGAAGCGCCGGCGGTGCTCCCGATGGTCGCTGCAGGTGCCGAACCGGTGAGACAGTGACCAGCGGGAACGGCGTCTTCTAATCGGAGCGTAAGCTCCAACCGGCTGGCGGGCCGTCCCGCCACGGCAGGCGATTGGCGTGGTGACCGAGTGAGCCGGATGATGCCGAAGCGCCCGCAGTGCTCCCGCTGGTCGCTGCAGGGCAGGTGTTAACTTGCTGCGGCAGTGACCAACGGGAATCGCGGTTTACATGCGGAACGTTCGGTCCAACCGGCTGATGACCATCGTTAGCCCAGTTGGTTGACGACGATATCACCCATTTCCGTGGTAGAAACGAACGCTCCTCCACCAGCGATATCCTTCGTGCGGTGGCCGGCCTTCAGAGTCGCCGCGACGACATCTTCGATGGCTTTCGCTTCGTCTTCAAGCCCCAGTGAATGCCGCAGCAGCATCGCCGTCGCCAGAATCGTGGCCAATGGATTTGCGATGTTCTGTCCGGCAATGTCCGGCGCTGAGCCGTGAATCGGTTCATACAATCCGGGACCGTCGCTGCCGAGTGATGCGGATGGCAACAGGCCAAGAGAACCAGGCAACATCGACGCAGCATCGGTCAGGATGTCGCCAAACATGTTGCCCGTGACGACCACGTCGAAGTCTTTCGGGCGTGAAATCAGGTGCATGGCCATTGCATCGACCAGCACGACTTCGTATTCCAGATCGGGGAACTCTTCTTTCACCACGCGATCGGCCACCTGCCGCCAAAGTCGCGACACTTCCAGAACGTTGGCCTTGTCTACCGACGTTAGCTTGCCACGACGCGTTTGAGCCGCCTTGGCTGCCAGCCTGACCACTCGTTCAACTTCGCCGGTCGAATACACCATTTCGTTGTACGCTTCTTCGCCGCTCGCATGCGGCCGGCGCCCGGAATCTCCAAAGTAGATTCCGCCAGTCAGTTCGCGGAAGAACAGAATGTCTGTCCCAGCCACAATCTCACGGCGAATCGGCGATGCGTCGACTAACTCGTCCCACGTCTGGATAGGACGAAGGTTCGCAAACAAGCCAAGTTCCTGCCGAATCTTCAGCAATCCGACTTCCGGTCGAGTTTTCGCGGTGGGATCGTCCCACTTCGGGCCGCCCACGGCACCCAGCAAAATCGCTTGAGAAGCTTTGCAGGCATCAATGGTCGGCTGAGGCAGCGGATCGCCGAAATCATCGATCGCATTGCCGCCGATCGGATGTTCGCTGATCGTGAAGCTGTGGCCAAACTTCGCGGCGATCGCTTCCAGAACTCGTTTTCCCTGAACCACAATTTCAGGGCCAATGCCGTCGCCCGGCAACAGAACAATGTTTGCGTCCATATTTGATTTCGCGTTTTGTGATTTGAATATGATCAACGAAAAAACGCACTGGCAGAATCAGACTGCCAGTGCGTTGAATGTCAGCCGGATCGGCTAGCCTTTGGCTTCAGCAAATCGCTTTGCCACTTCGTCCCAGTTGACGACGTTCCAGAACGCTGAAACGTAGTCAGGACGACGGTTTTGGTAGTTCAGGTAGTAGGCGTGTTCCCACACGTCCAGCCCAAGAATTGGCGTGCGGCCTTCAGAAAGTGGCGTGTCCTGATTTGGCGTGCTTTCGACGGTCAAAGTGCCGTCAGGCTTAACGGACAACCATGCCCAACCGCTGCCGAATTGAGTCGCAGCCGCATTGGAAAAATCTTCTTTGAACTTGTCGAAGCTGCCGCAGGCCGCGTTGATGGCGTCCGCCAGTTCGCCGGAAGGAGCTCCACCGCCCTCAGGCGACATGACGGTCCAGAACAGTGAATGGTTCGCGTGCCCGCCACCATTGTTACGAACCGGGCCCTGCAGATTGGCAGGCAGGCTCTTCAGTTGCTTCATCACTTCGATGATGCACTTGTCGGCGTATTCAGTGCCTTCCAGAGCAGCGTTGACCTTGTTGATGTAAGCTTGGTGGTGCTTACCGTGGTGGATCTCCATCGTCCGCGCGTCGATGTGAGGTTCCAGAGCATCCTTGGCGTATGGGAGATCGGGGAGTGTGTAAGCCATCGTTACAAATCCTTGTTATTTCATGGTTTAAGAAAATTCGCGCCGCTGGCTGCCGCCTCCGGCACGCGCGCGTTGAGTGGACACTTAAGCAGATACTGTGCCGGGCGGCATGAACATAACGGCTTTCGAGATCGGATTCGATGGACTCGCAACCGCTTGTGGCGGATTCTGACTTCTTTTCGCCGCGATTCTCACGTGCTATCCAGCAGACCCGCCAACGCCCAGCGATGAGGATGTGCTGAAACCAGTTGAGCAATCCATCCTTATGGCTGCTCAACCCACCAACAATTTTCACAAAATTCATATCCCGAGGAGGCCAATTAGAACCCCAGCAAGGTGGTGTGTCGCCCATCCCCGAATCCTTCCCTTCACAGGTGCCCGCTATCGAAACGCCACCCGTACCACCTGCCGCATTCATTGCGGCGTCAGCAGCATGGTCCCTTGCGAGGTCTAGTGAAAGCCATTCCGGCGGCAGATGAAACAGAGCCAGCCCCCAAGCCTTCGTGTCAAAGCCGAAGTGCCAGGAGATTTCGCTACCATCAATAAAAACACTGGCTATTTCGTGCGCGGCGTTAGACAAGAGCATGCCGGCCTGGAGTCCACTGATGGTGACGGAAGGCAAAGCCCTTGGTGGTTTCAGACAATCCCGAGCTGTTCAGGCACTTCCATGCAGATTTCTTCCGTGAAAGTCTTCAAAAATTCCGATCTCTGTTGCGTGGGCCATCGCAATCCTCAGACACACACTTATCCAACAATGCCCACTCTCCGTATCTTGTCGCACCACGCCAAGGTTGACCGAAGGCGTCAGTCTGGCACGGATCTTTCCGCAGTGGGCAGATACTGTTATGTTGCGGCGTCCAGATGTAGGCGCAATTCCACATTTGGTTGTTTTTTTTCTGGACTTTGCGGTGTTTGATTTAGGGATAATGGCCGTCCTATGACGGGGCATGGTGCACGCTCATGGGCTGCCTGTGCGCACTCTCGAAGGTCCTCATCCAAACTGGTCTGAGTGGTCAGGAATTTAGTCATCTGACCGCTCGCATCGTACCGTCAACACACACTGGTCGGGCCAGACCTGCCGCTCCGATCCAGTCTGTCGCGTTCTTCAATAATCAATGATTTCTCAGGCTTCAGGGAAGCAACATGCTGATCTCAACATGGCTCCAGTCGTTCCGTAGTCGACTTCAATCCTCGCCTCGGCGGCCAAACCGTCGCACCCCCGAGCAGGCGGCAACAAGCCTCGAGCACCTGGAATCTCGCCACCTGCTAGCGGCTCCTCAGCTGATTGACGTTCAGGACGAAGCCAATCGAGTGATTGCCGAGGATTCGGAAATCAACTACTCCCCCAGCGCGTTTACGCTGGACTTTAGCACTGCACCAGACCTTGATCCGGGAACGATTGGAACGTCGTTTACGCTGGAACGAGCCGGGCAGGATGGCGCGTTCGACGGCAACGACGTCATCATTCCGCTCACGTTTGTCGGTGTAGGTTCAGATGTCAACGAAGTGCTGCTGCAGTTAAGTCAGCCGCTTCCGAGCGACCTGTATCGAATTAACATCTCTGGCGCATTGGCCAACTCAGGTGGCGAAGCTTTCAATGGCGGAGTAGGCGACACCTTCGATTTCTCCATTCAATTGCCGCCGCCAAGTGTTGTTGCTGTACGTCCCAACGTGGGTGAATTTCTGCAACCTGGCGAGACTCGGCATATTGCACCCAACGAATTGACCCTGCAGTTTAATCCCGGGCAGGTGATTGATCCGCTGACGATCAACACCGGCACGGTGCGAGTTGAACGCGCCGGTCACGACGGTTCCTTCGGAGACGGCAATGAAGAATTCGTGGACATCGGCTTCGTAGGGATTGGCGACGTACCCGAAGAAGTCGTCGTTCGATTTGCAGAAAACCTGCCGGACGACGATTACCGCATTTTGCTCGACGGTTCGAGTGCCACTCCGATCCGCAGCATTGTTGGCGAAACACTGAACAACGGTGCCGACACGACATTTGAGTTTTCACTGGATCTGGGAGCTCGGATTATTGCGGTCGATCCGCAACCCGTGACGCGCGATGGAAGCGGCGTGATTAGTCAAGCGCGTGACCAAATCGTGTTGTACTTCAACGACGACGACATGCCCGCCGCAGTGGCTCAGGACGTGCAGTTCTATCAGTTGATTTTCACCAACGATACGATTTCAAATCTTGACGACAACGACCTGGACAACAATCCAGCCACCGGGCCACAAATCATCAACCCGCAGTCTGTGGTTTACGATGCGGCCACCGATACCGCAACGTTGTTGTTCTCTCAGGACATTCATCTGTTGGCGGGGGCGGGCACGTATCGCCTGCGCGTGGGCACCAACGAAGCCATCCCGCTGACTCCTGTACAGAACACGTTCAATGCGATTCAGGACCCCGGCGACAGCTTCGACTCGTCGTCACTTGTCAGCTTGGGAGATCTTGCAAACAGCGCAAACAAGAGCCACGTAATCTCTTCCGCCATTGAAGCGCAGCCATACCCATTTGATTATCCCGGTGGCATTGATGAGCCGGGACATCGTGATATTGAAATCGAAACCCATTTGAATGGCGGCCCCGACAGCCAAGCCGGAACGTCGCAGATTAACTACAATTTTCAGGACGTTTACGGCTTTGATCCGGCTGGTCAAATCCTGCTGAACACGATCACAGAAGCGCAGAAACAGCGGGCTCGGGAAGTCTTCGAATACTACAGCACGGTCACTGGAATTGACGTTCAGGAAACACTGAATAGTGGCTTGACGATTGCTACAGGCGACTTGCGAGCTCTTGACCCATTGGTGCCGACCGGTCCGGGCGGCGTGACGGGGATCGCAGGCGGGGGCGTGGCGATCATGGATCAGGCGGAAGTCTGGGATGATTCTCCTGGCGCGAGCTGGTTTCAGACGGCAATGCACGAAATCGGACATTTGCTGAGCATCGGCCACGCGTCGGACCTTTCGCCAGTAACCGTCAATGCAGGCGACGGATTTGGTAACACCAACCCTGGCGCATTCAATGGCTTTGCAGAACCTGTTTTCCCGGGCGATAATGACCTTGTGCACCTGCAGTATCTGCACCGTCCGGACAGTATCGACATCGACCTTTACGAATTCGAGGTCACAGAACCCGGACAATTCACGGCCGAGGTCATGGCGGAACGACTGGCAGATGCCAGCCAGCTGGATTCGCACATTCGATTGTTCCGTGAGAACGCTGACGGCTCTCGTGAAGCGATTGCTCAAAACGACGACTACTTCAGTGAAGATTCGTATTTGGAATTAAATCTGGATGTAGGTAAGTATTTCATTGGCGTTTCGTCGACCGGCAACGATTCCTACGACCCGGCCGTTCCCGGTACTGGTGCTGAAGGGACTTCGCAAGGCAAATACGATCTGCGACTGAACTTCCGACCAAGCATCACTGGCACGGGAAATATTCTTCAGGACACGGATGGCACGGCCTTCGACGGCGACAGTGATGGCGTTGCAGGCGGCGTCTATAACTTCTGGTTCCGAGCAACTGCGCCTGGCGACACACTGCTGGTCGATAAAGAAGCTGCAGACAAAGACGTTGCTGGTCGAGCGAATAATGGCTCGGAAGCCTCACCGTTTCTGGAAATCGATCAGGCCCTGGCAGCCGCCACTCCGGGCCAGATCGTCCGCATCGTGGGCAACGGCGGTGCTGACAACGACATCACCACGATTGAAGACAACACGCCGTATCAAATCGGCACCAACACCTCCAATCAGCCTCTGATTGACGGTAGTACGTTGTCCGTGCCTCAGGGCGTGACGGTGATGATCGATGCAGGAGCCATGCTTAAGCTGCGTGCTTCGCGAATTGGTGTGGGAAGTTCGACGGCAGGTTCGGACCGATCCGCAGGTGCACTACAGATTCTTGGCACGCCCGGAAACGATGTCGTCTTTACGTCGTGGCTGGACGAAACGGTCGGCACGGATACGACCCCGATACCGACCAGTGCGATCCCTGGAAACTGGGGCGGGATCGTTTTCCGTAATGATGTTGACCGCGCCGAAGGTCGTTTCAACTATCAGGATGAAGGTATTTTTCTGAACTACATTGGTCACGCCGATGTTCGCTACGGTGGCGGCAACGTCATCGTGGACTCGGTGTTGCAACCGATCAGCCCGATCAACATCACGGAAGCGCAACCAACAATTGTCCACAACACGATTACACGTTCGCTGGATTCAGGTATCTCGGCAGACCCGGACAGCTTCGAAGAAAACACGTTCCACGCGCCCAAATTTCAGGAAGGGACTCAGGCCTTCACCAGCGACTATCAGCGAGTCGGGCCGGATATTTACTGGAACACGCTGATTGATAACTCAACCAACGGCATCTTTATTCGGGCACAAACGACGGCGGGGGCTCCGACCAAAAAGCTGACTGTGTCCGGCCGGTTCGATGATACTGACATCGTTCACGTCGTCGCTCAAAATCTGGAAATACAGGGAACTCCCGGCGGTCCGATACTGGTCGAAAACGGACCGGACTCGGCGCTGATGATCGTCAGCCCCCGGAGTGTGGCAGGAGGCAGCTTGACGGCGGGAAGCTACACTTATCGTCTGACTTTTGTCGGTGAGGAAGGCTTTGAAAGCCCAGCGTCCGCCGTTACGCCCCCAGCCATCGTGACCGGCGGAACAAGCAACAGCGTTGTGATCTCAGGAATGCCATCGGCACCACCAGAATATGCAGGTCGTCGACTGTACCGCAGCGATCCGTCCGGCAGTGGCACGTTTACATTGGTCGCCGAACTGGGTCGATCAGAATCGAATTACCTGGACGACGGCACGACTCTTCAGCGAGTGCTGGACACGACTGTCACGTCGCGCAGCCGAGGCCGATTTGATGCACGTCTGGCGATCGATCCTGGACTGGTCGTCAAATTGCAGGGTGCTCGAATTGAATCCGAAATTGGAGCTCAGTTTATCGCTGAAGCACAGCCGGGGCGGGAGATTATTTTCACCTCGCGTCTGGACGACCGGTACGGGGCAGGCGGTACTTTTGACACCAACGACGATGGCGATTTGGTCAGTGCACTGACAGTCTTTTTCGCTGATAATTTTGAAGGCGGACAATTTGATGCGGCCGACTGGAGTGCTTCCACAACGGCCACGATCGATGATCAGGGACTTGGCGAAACCAGCGGATCGCTGAGTGCTCATTTGGTGGCGGGAACGGAAATCCAGACCACTTCAGTGAATCTGGTCGGTCAGGCTGCATTGGAACTGCAATTTTCGTATCAACGCACGGGTGGCGGCAGCACGCCTGATGCGGACCTGTTTGTGCAGTACAGAAATAGCATCGGCAACTGGGTGACTCTCCAGTCACTCCCTGCAGCTGGCACAGATATGACGCAGTATCTAGCATCCACAGTCTCACTTCCCGCCGCTGCGATTCACGTAAATTCGGCCGTACGATTCGGTTTTGGAAATCCAAATACTTCGAACGCGCGGGGCACGGTCGGTGACTGGTTTGTGGACGATGTGCGGATTGTCGAATCACGGACCAATAGCCTTCCCGGTGCGGGTGACTGGGGCGGAATTTACGTAGGGCATCTCGGCTCCGCTAGTATTGATCAGTCGCTAATTACATTCGGCGGCGGCGTGATTCCTGTTGAAAATGACTTTGCCGGTTTCAACGCCATTGAAATCCATCAGGCCGACGCGCGAATCACAAACTCAGTTCTGGAAGAGAATGCGACCGGCCGTGGCGGCAGTGCTCCTGGAAGCCGTTACGGCCTGTTTTCCAATTCGAGCGGCACGATCTTTGTCCGCGGTGCTCAACCTGTCATTGTCGGTAACGATTTCCGCAGCAATCTGGGCCCCGTGATTTCTATCAACGCCAATGCGTTGAACAGCAATATCGTGGCTGATCGCGGTCGCTCAACAGGCTTTGCGAATGCATTTGCCAGCTTGGTTGGCAATCAGGGACCGCTGATCGATGACAACCGCCTCGGCAACAATTCGATTAACGGAATGCTGGTTCGGCCGGCCACGCTGACCACTCAAAGCGTGTGGGACGACACCGACATCGTTCACGTCTTAACTGAGGAAATCTTAGTCCCGGATCACCACACATTTGGCGGGCTGCGATTGGAAAGCAGTTCAGCGGCAAGCTTGGTCGTAAAACTGCTGGGAGCCAACGCAGGCTTTACAGCCAATGGCTATCCGATTGACATCGACGATCGCATTGGGGGATCTTTGCAGATCATTGGCCAGCCTGGCCAGCCGGTAGTCCTGACGTCTTTGAACGACGATGGTGTCGGAGCCGGTTTTGACCTTCGCGGGTTCCCATTGCGCGACACCAACAACGACGGCCCCAGCGTGGGTTCGCCAAACGACTGGCGGAGTGTGCGAATTGATCAGTACGCCCACGACCGAAATGTGCGAGTCGTTGTGGAAAGCGAAGTGGCGGACCGGGACTCGGCAGATGTCAACAACACGGTGGGCACGTCCGAGGTACTCGGACTGCTAGCCCCCGACGTGAAGTCTGGCGATGAGAATCTGCGATTGGGATTCCAGATTCACGGCGCAATCGATTCCATCGGTGATCAGGACATGTACAGCTTCGAGGGCGAAGCGGGCACGCATGTTTGGCTGGACATCGATCGCACTAGCGTGGGACTCGATTCTGTCGTGGAATTGCTTGACTCCAATGGAAACATTCTGGCCCAGTCAGACAATACCCTGGATGAGGAAAACGGCGTTTACCCGGTATTCACCGACGGGAGCACTCAAGCATTTACACTCGAATATTCCCGTTATTTCACACGAGACCTGTACACGACCAACGCCGCCGATGCAGGCATGCGAGTCACTCTGCCCGGCGCCGTCGGTGTCAGGCAGTCTTACTTTATCCGAGTACGCAGCAGCAACCTGAACGCCAGCTTCGCGCCCACAGTCGTCTTTTCTGACGATTTCGAAACCGGTTCCTTCAGGCCGACTCACTGGGCCACAGTCGTATCTGCAGAGGTGGATGGAACGGCACTTAGTGAACCGAGCGGTGTCGTGGCGGCGCGACTCAATACCAACCCCGCCGGTGCGGATCGCATCGAATCCGTCGACATCGACCTTGCGGCTGCGGCGGGGGCCAGCGTGGTTTATTCATATCAACGAACCGGCGGCGGGGACTCACCGGAGCCGGGTGAAGACCTAGTGTTGAGTTACCGAAACGCGGCAGGTGTTTGGATCGAACTTGAACGCCAGTTGGGTGCCGGTGCTGATATGAATCAGTTCCAAAAATCAATCGTCAACCTGCCCGCCGCCGCGCTGCATGCGACCTTCGCGCTGCGATTCAGCACTAGTTCGGTTGGCGGCGGCACGACAGACGACTGGTTCGTCGACGATGTTCGCGTCGAAACCCTGCCGGACATCAATGACCGCACATCGCTACAAAGCAACAGCAGCATTGGCGACGGCCTAACAGCTGGAACTTACCAGCTGCAGGTTCGTCTGCAGGATGTCGACGAATTTCCCGGCTCGCAGGTGACAAATGCTGACGTGCGCTACGCGAGCACCGGTATCGAAGTGATTGGGCAGCCGATTCACGGATTGATAACCGGCGAAGCGGAAGAAACAGGTGGCGTAACGGTTCTGCCAAACGTCCTGAACACAGACCGCGCTGCAATTTCGATATCGGGGTCCCTGGACATCAGCAACGCTGACATCGACTTCTACCAGTTTGAAGTCGCCTACGACGTCACCCAAACGATCGCAGGAGATGGTGACGATGCGGCTCATGTGCCCGTAACTTTCGACCTCGATTACGCCGACGGTTTCTCAAGTGCCAACACCACGATCGCCGTCTTCAATAGCGCAAACGAACTGATATTAATCGGTCGCGATTCCAATATCGGCGATGACAAGGGAAAACTGGTCAACCGTCAAAATACCAGTGCTGCGGATATCGACGACATCACGCGAGGCAGCAACGGTTCAGCAGATGGCTTCATTGGTCCTGTTGAACTGATCTCCGGCACCTACACGCTAGCGGTCTTTAATAACGATCGCCTTCCGTCCGTACTGAATCAGTTTTACGTCGACAACCCCACAGAGCCACTGATTCGCCTCGAACCGTTGAACTCCACAAGACGAATCGCCGAAGAGCGATTTTATCCGTCAACCTTTGTCTTCAACCCAGTCACGGGCCAGATTGAAACCGGGGATTTCCCCATTACTTCGGCCTCCCCGCCGGTCACAGACTTGTTTGAGGTGAACTTTGGCGGAGACATCGATCCGCAGCATGTCGTGCCGTTCCATCTAGGCGACGTCACGCTGTTTGTTTCACAAAACGGTAGCACAAAGCCTAACGACCAGACTGCTGTGCGTTCTGTCGACCCGTTTACTGGTGCCGTCGAAACTGTTCTGGGCGGATTCAACATTGGAATCGGCGATATCGCCATGCGGGCGGACGGCCAGTTGCATGCACTTTCGACCACCCCGCCGACAGGAACTAATATTCCCACCGATGGCCTCATCGGGAACTACCTACAAATCGACACGGGCAATGGATCCATCGCGAATCGGGGCGACGACGGCATCACCACTCAACTGCTGAATCCGCAAGGAAATGGCGTTGCGGCGCACGACGTTGGAATTCAATTCAACGCGATGACATATAGCGGATCTTCCAATGGTAACGACACTGCCGACCTGTGGGTGATCGGTGACCGCACTACGCTTGGCCTCAAAAATGGGCAAAACGGATCTGTCGCTGCCGCTTACACCAGCAACATTCTGTACAACCTGAACTTGGCCAATTCCAGCGTTGATGGCAACGGCAATGTGCCTCGGACCGGCAACGGTGGTTTTAGTGCCCGGGACGGTGCCGGGACCCCAGAACGAGAATGGGGATTTGTTGACACAACCTTCAACAACGGCGGTTTGCAGGGGCAGGTCACTGGCATGGTGACTCTGGATGGCGGCAGTTCATTCTACGTTGTCGACGACGCGGGCGGACTTTACCGAGTGGAGCGGTCTGCCAGCGGCGGACAGACAGTCGACCCGAAATCCGCTTCGAGAAGAACCTTTTTCAACCGAATCCGCACAACTTTCATTCGCAATATCGGAGCCGACCTGGCTGGCATTGGCGGGTTGAACCTGAACTTCCAGGGGCTGACTCTGGGTCCGGAAAATGTGGAAGGTGGCTTGTTCGCTCAAACACTGTTTGGCATTACTCAAAACGGCGACATGTATGCCTTCGACACAACGGGCGAATTGCAACCAGTTTTCGTCGACGGGCAGACTTCCATCAGCACTGGGCTGAACGGTGCCAATGGCCTGGCGTTCAGCACGCTGGACTACAACCTGTGGCATGTTACCAGCAGACGCGGGAGTCTGGATGCAGCCGACGACGGTCACGGGGTAGACGTGAATACGTTCGACGACAGCGTGTTCTTGCCGGAACCGGGTGGCAACAGCCTATACTTCGGCTTTGAGGGCGGCGGCAACACGCCGGACCCAAGCTTCGGAGGAAACCGGGAATCTGGCAACAAGAACACGGCGGGAGACAACAGTATCCTGAACTCCGTCAACAACAACCTGGACTTTCCCGGCGGAGCGTACGGTTCGGTCGTAAGTAATGAATTCAGTCTGGAAGGCTACTCTGCCGAAGACAAGCCTTCACTGTATTTCAGCTACTGGCTCCAGACTGAAACTCCCGAACCCGAATTCGATCATGGGCCTAATCCAGACACGCTCATGCACGATTCGTTCCGCGTTTTTGTGCAGGACGAAGGCGGACAGTGGCGGCTACTTTCCACAAACAATTCCTACGAAGAATCAGATCGTCCCGACGAATTCGACATTGGTGCCGACGAAGTCTTGGCTGATGGGTTAAGTAACAATCCGTCGCGACAGAATTTTCCTGATGTTGTGGAAACGTTCGACACCGCTGATTGGCGACAGGCGAAAGTTGATCTGAGCAACTATGCGGGGCAAAGTAGTCTAAAACTGCGATTTGATTTCAGCACAGCTGGATCGATGGATGTCGGCAATCTCGGTACGACCGGTATCGAACTCTACGCGGTGTCCGGTGCGGAGCTGGTAGATGGAGATACATTCACGCTTTCCACCGTCGATCAGTTTGGCAACAATACCGGGTTCCAGACCTTCGAATTTGACCTGGGCGCCCAATTGACCGTTCCGACAGGAAATGCCGCCATCGGTCAGACGTTCACCGTGACTGGACTGGGCTTTAGTGACACATTTACGTTTTCTGCCAATCCCACCACGGGAACAGACATACTGACTTTGCCATCAGATTCTGCAGCCACGCTTGCTGAGCGAGCCAATGCATTTCTGAATGCGTATTATGGCGGAAACAGTCTTCAGATGGCGGATGGCGGCAGTATCCAGAATGAATCTTTCCGTTACTTTGGAACCAACTTCACGTTTACCGCAAACCCGCTGCTGCCCTCAGACATTCTGGCTGAAGTCGGCGACACCGCCGCCACTATTGCTGCTCGTACAGCACAAACCGTTAACACCGTGCTAGGTGCTGGCTCTGCGTTCCCGAATGGTGATATCGTCGACCTGTTTATTGTTGGCGGAGGCGGCGTTGAATTCGGCGGAGCGCTGGACGTGCCCACCCCGTTTGGCCTGGAAGGAGAATCCTTCACGGTTTTGGGTCAGACGTTCACCTTTACGGCGAATCCAAAGCTGGGTTCCGACATCGATATCGCAGTCAACACAACGTCGGCAGATATCGCTCAGCAGGCAGCCACTGTCATTAACACAGTGCTGGGAGCCGGCACGGCTCTGTATGACGCCGGTGCGCCTACCCGGATCAGCGTGCCGAATCTACCAACAGTTGCAGACGCATTCTTTACCGGCGGCACAATGTATCTGTCGGATGTGGCAACACCTTCGGATCATCAGCTGGAGAACTTCACAATCGGCGGCGTGACGTTTACGTTCACGGACAATCCGACGAGACCCAATGACATCCTGGCCGCCGCCGGGGAAACTGCTGCCACGATCGCGGCGCGAGTCCGCACGGCCATCGACGGCGCTCTGGGTGTGGGCACGGTGCTTCCCGTTGCGGC
The DNA here is from genome assembly GCF_001983935.1 of Fuerstiella marisgermanici. Lineage (GTDB taxonomy): Bacteria > Planctomycetota > Planctomycetia > Planctomycetales > Planctomycetaceae > Fuerstiella > Fuerstiella marisgermanici. The sequence continues at coordinate 5,443,245 of NZ_CP017641.1, forward strand.
GGCTGCGCCCGAACGAGTCAGCGTGCCGAGCATCCCGTTCACCGCAAACAGCTTTCAACGTGGCGGCACGATCGTGATCCAAAGCGTCAATCAACTGGAAGGCTACCAGTTCGAGCTCAACGGGGTGGCATTTCGCTTTACGGACAACCCTACCCGTGCGGCCGATATTCTGACTCGTCAGGGTGATGATCCACTGGCAGTGGCTGCAGAAGCAACGCGGATCATCAATAATAATTTTGGTGCTGGTACGGCGATTCAGGATTTGGTGCGAGTGACCATTCCGAACTTATCATCACCGTTAAACGGTATCTACGAAGGTGCTCGCCTGAACTTTAGTAACGCGACACCTCAGAATGTGGAAGGGGATTCATTTACACTGTTCGGCACGACGTTTACCTTCACGACCAGTCCGACGTTTGGTTCTGCCAACGCCGTCGATATTGTCTATAACAGCACCACGACGGCCGATGACTTTGCAACGCTGGCAGCAACAGCGATAAACAACGCGCTGGCCGCCGATGGACTCATACCGCGTGCAACGGCATTTTCCAGCACCGCAGACGAACTGATTGGCATTGACTTTGGCCCGGCCGGGGATCTCACCCCAACCAACTGGAATGCGTCCGGCGCCAACGCTGGGACTCCGTTTTCGCTGACAAATTTGCAAGACGAACTGGGCAATGCCACAAAAGTTGACCTGGACGTAGCGTTCTTTCCCGGAACGACAGGCGGTACGGTTAGCAGCACACCAGATAACGGAAACCTCCCGACGCATACGAGCCCGCTGGATAACATTGATGGTGCATTGTCGGACGAAGCGGGCCTGGCTTTTTCATTCACCGACCTTGAACCCAACGCCACGTATGAAATCTACGTTTTCGCCGGGGACACCAACTCAACCTCCAGCCAGAATGTCAGTATTTTCGACGCCAATGGATTTTCTGGATTCACTCAGGCATGGACCAATAACCAGCTAGTCAACGGGCAGGCATCTTCGAATGCCAACCTGAACACGTTTGCAGTGACGGCTGTCGCGGACAGTAGCGGAGCGTTTGCAATTCAGGTGACTGAAACAGCGGCTGCGGATGACGTTATTGTTCCTGCAGTGGCCATTAAGAAAATTGCCAATCCGCCATATGTAGAAATTGCCGGTGGCGCAGGCGGACTCCTGGGCACGTCGTTTGTAATCAATGGTCCAGATGCTGCTGCGGTAAACGGCGACACGATTGACGTGGATTTCTTCCCATTCACGTATGTCGGGGGTGCTCCGGGCAACAGCCAGGAAATCCAGACAGACGTCAACGAAATTGTCGTAGCGAATAACACAGTCACTCAGTTGAATGCATTCTTCCAGAACTTCGGCTTCACGAACTGGACCGATGCGTTCCGCACCGGTACGAGGGTAAATATTCCGAGTGAAGCGGAAATCAACTACACAACCAGCGGCCCAAACAACAGCCTACGCGTCTCAGACTATGCTCGGCTAAGGATCAGCCCGGCCGACGCAGTGGCTGGCGACGTTTTGACCTACCGAAACGTGTCGTTCACATTTACTGACACGACCACGCCCACAGCGTTTCAGATTGGCAGTGATGGTGCCGGCAACTGGGACGGCGACGACATTGTGGCGGCGATCGACGGATTCTTCGGTGCTGACGAATCGTTCAATGTCGCCGGCGAAGTTTACTTTCTGCAGGACCCGGGTTTCTCAGGTGCACTACTGACCTACAACGACCCGGGAAGTGACGGACTGACCATTCTGGATGATGGAAGTGGGGGCAATCCATTCTTCTTCACGGAGATCTCGCGGCCGGCCGGAGCCCTACTTCTGATAGACGAAATCGGTTCACCACTGGTCGTGGATGCCATAGGGACGTCTCTGTTCCACGACCAGCCAGACACGGCTATCGGCACAGTAGGGGGCGGCCCTTCGGTGGTTAACGACAATCGCGTCACAATCCGCAGCGCAACGTCACTGACGACGCCCGGTACCACTCTGCTGGTCAGTGGACGCGCGGGCTCAAACACCGGCGGTAATCCGACCATTTTGATTGATCCGACGATGTCGGAAAGCGAAGTGGCTCTAGCAATTCGCCAGGGAATGGCCGATATATATGCCGCCAGTGACATCAACAACATCAAGGGCCACGAAAACCTTGTTCGGCTGATCCGTCACGACATCGTGGACCCTGGCCCGCTACAGTTCGTCCAAATCCTGCCGGGTGACGAATTCGGCGCGTTTTCCGGACCGGACGCAGGTTACGTGAACAGTCAGGCGGCACAGCGTCCTGGATCAGTTCGCGGGATGGCAAACGACGTGGAAGGCCTGTACCTGGACGACATCATAATCGGCTTCGCTGAACGTGGCGAAATGGTGACAAACGCGCCCGCCGGTAACGGATTCATGCAGAATCCAGACGTCGATGATTCCGGCGCAGAAAACAAAGCCGAATTTAATGAATTTGGCGAATTCAATGTCAATCTGGACATCCTCAACGGCGTTTACGACGTTGAGATCAGAACCAGTACGAACTACGGTTTGTCTCAATTGGCTCAGCCGACAAACGTTCTCTATCGCACACTGGACACCAATGATCGCGAAGTCCAGGGGATCGCTGTCACGCTGCCGAATGCTACGTTAATTCCAGACCGATCAACCTTTTCGGTGTCGAATGGAATTAATACGGTCAACTATCAGTTTATCGACACGCGAGGATCGAACACCGCGCCCGATCCGGGGCATATCGCAGTGCCCTTTGAACCGATTTTCGGAACCGCCGGAACGGCTCAGGACAACCAGGAAGAAATCGCTCGACGAGTCGCGACCGCCATCAATTCTCAGGCGTCCCAGGATGCACTGACGCCCGCCCATCTGACCGACCAATTCGGCGTCCAGGCTATTTTCAGTGACACTGACGACGCCGTGGTCACCACGGGCAACAGTCGCACACTGCACCTCACAGGAAACGCTTCCATTCAAGCCGATCCGGCACTCAGCCAGTTGCTGCAGATCACCGTGTTTAATGCAACCGGTGACAGCAATCGGCTGCGTGAACAGGGGCAGATCATCATTCAGTCGAGTTTTGTGAGGGATTCAGGAAGCTACGGCATCCTTGTCGACAACGGAAACCGTGCCGACGGTCTGGCTCATCCGGGCTCCGTGCGAACCACTCAGGAAGTCAATACTCAACGTTTGGTTCCAGGAGTTGTTGTTTCGAACAACGTGATCGCCAATAACGGAACCGGCGGTATCTTCTACAGCGGAGACGCAGGCACGAGTCCCAACGGCGTGGCTTCTGTCGGCCGCATCGTCAACAACACGGTTGTCGGTTCTGGCGGTGGAACGGGAATTACGGTCAACCAGGGCGCCAGCCCGACGCTGCTGAACAACATCGTGGCCAATTTCAATCTGGGCATCGACGTCAATGCGGCCAGTGCCGTCATCGGCTCTACACTGTTCCAGAATAACAACACGAACTCCAACGCCGGACTGGGAACATTTTCGCTGGTGCTGGCTCCTAATGAACCTTTGTTCGTCGACGCCGCATCCGGTAACTACTACCCGGCTCCTGGCTCCAAAGCGATCGACAGTTCTCTCGAATCACTCGGTGACAATCCGGAAATCGTACGCGTGAAAACGCCACTAGGCGGAGGACTGTCGCCGCTGCTGGCACCTCAACAGGACGTATATGGCCAGGTCCGAGGCGATGGTCAGGGGCCACTGTCCGGGCAGGGTGGATTTGTCTTTATTGATCGCGGAGCCATCGACCGCGTTGACGTCTTCCCACCGATCGCAGTTTTGACCAATCCGGAAGATAATGCGTTGAGTGATATCGATCCGGATATCGCCGAAGTCTGGGTGAACCTGCCGTCAGATCTGCGCGAATTCCGTGTTCGTCTGGAGGATCAAGGGATTGGCATTGATGACTCAAAGGTCAACACTGATCAATTCACACTCTCCCAGGATGGCGTGCCCCTGATCGAAGGCGTGCATTACGTCTGGGCGTATAACTCCGTCAACAATGATGTCATTTTTACAGCCGTGACATCGTTTGAATTCGAACGACGCTACACGATAGAAATTGCCAACCAGCCGATCGACCCACTGAATCCGAATTCTATTGGCGGAGTTCAGGACCTGGCGGGCGAATATCTTGCGGCGAATCAGCTGGATGGTACCACGGTGTTCCAGATCCTGGTGACCGACGGCGTTAATGACCCACCAATCAATCATGTGCCCCCCAATCAAACCATGAATGAAGGCAGCACACTTGTCTTTAGTGAAGCGAACGGTACGGCAATTACAGTATCGGACGCCGATGTACATCTGGCGGATGATCCTCGGCTGAATGTTGTCCTGTCCACCTCGACCGGACTATTGACTCTGGGCTCAACAACGGGCCTGACATTCCCCACCGGAAACACGGGCACGAGCGAGGCGTCGATCACGTTCTTCGGATCGATCACCGACATCAACAACGCACTGGACGGTCTGTCGTTTGTGCCGCCGGATGAGTACTTCAACCTGCTACCACTACAGGATCCGGCCAGTCGCACGATTCCACCAGCGACGATTACGATCGCCACAGACGATACGGGAGCGAATGGTCGCGGGCAGTTTACGGGACCACCTAACGACGCACCGGAGTTTGATACGGATGTCATTGAGATTGATGTAATTTCTGTCAATGATCCGCCGACATTTGACCCGCCATCGAACCTATCGGCGATTGATGAAGACACGGTCGGCGTCCAGACAGTTGCGAACTACGTAACGGGGATCACACCGGGACCTCCTTCGGAATCAGCTCAGACCACGAGCTTCGTGATGGAGCAGCCAGTGATTCTCGAAGGCAATCTTGTCTTCCTGCAGGCTCCAACGCTAACTGTCGACGCTTCTCTTACCACTGCCACGCTGACGTACGAAGTCGCGCCGAATACCAACGGACGAGCACAGTTTACGTTTACGTTGGTAGACGCCGACGCAAGCGACCCCAATCACGTTCCCGCCAGCTCAGCTCCGTTTACGGCAGAACTGGTTGTCAATCCCGTCAACGATGCACCATTCTTCACCTTGAACAGTACGACGGAAACCAGTAATGAAGACGATGGCGTCGTGGGGCCGATTGATCTGATCGCCTCTGTAGCAGTTGGCCCTGTTGATGCCACTGACGAAACGACACTGCCGGCGACCATTCAGACACCAACCTTCCAGACCACCTCACCAGTGGTGACTAATGGCAACCTGGTGTTTACCCAGTTTGCAGTTTCGGCCGATGGCAAGCTAACCTATGAAGCCGCCGCCAACACAGCAGGCACAGCGACATTTGATATTTGGCTGGTCGACGATGGCCCGACAACTCACCCACTGGATGACAACCAGGCAGACGCTCTGACCATCACAGTCACCGTTAATGCTCAGCCAGACCCGCCGGTTCCGTCAACGCCGAACTACGTGATCGATTTGGGCGACGCGCTCAACCTTGATGCGTCCGCCACGACTGACCCGGACCTCGAATTCCCGGGGCCTCCGACCGAAGAATTGCTTTATAGTTGGGACCTGAATGGCGACAGCGTCTTTGACCTTGTCGACCTGACCACCAGCCAGACAACCGTCAGCGCAGTGGATCTGGCCAACCTGAACCTGACGGTTCCAGGTGTAAACAACATCACGCTGCAAGTCACCGACACATACGCTGGTACTTCGGTCACAACAACAGCCACGCTAACGATCCACACGGTCGATTACGGCGACGCTCCGGATGCCAACTATGGTACGTTGAAGCCGAATGGTGCGGCGCATACGTTCGTCGACGGGTTCCATTTGGGAGCCACCATCGATACCGAACTGGATGGTCAGGCAGACGACGGTGCGGACGAAGACGGCATTGTGTTTGATCCAGGCATGCAGGCTGATGGCAGCTTCGCTTTGGAATCCTTCTTCACGGCTAACGCTTCGGCGGCCGGTAAGTTGGACATCTGGATCGACTTCAACAACGATGGCGACTTCGATCCCGCAGAACACCTCAACGGTGGCACAAGCTACGATCTGGTCGCGGGTGACAACACGTTCAACTTCACCATTGCGGCCGGATCAGCGGTGACCGGTGTGGACACTTACGCTCGTGCCCGCTTCAGCAGTGCTGGCAGCTTAGCTCCAACGGGTCGAGCCGATGACGGGGAAGTGGAAGACTACCAGTTCCAGATTTCTCCTCTGCTGGATGCAACGGAAGTCACACACGTGCTGCCGATGTGGTCTCAAACCAGCGACCTCACGCCGCTGTTGCAGTGGCAGGACTCAGCCGGAACTCCGGCTGGTGCCAACGTCACGTACAACATCGAACTTCGCAACGCCAGCGATCAGGTTGTGGGCTTCGAAGAAGGTCACACGTCTCAGTCGATTTCGCTTAGCGATCCGTTGCCACCTGGCGTCTACACCGCCTACGTGACAGCGTTCAACCGCGCAGGCGAAGCCGGTCCGATCAGTCAGTTGGACACATTTGAAGTGGTGGCCATTGCCGTCACTTCGCCAACCGGCAACCAGACCAACGGCCTTCCACCAATCACCTTCACACCGATCGACAAGACCGATCATTACGAATTGCAAATTCAGTCTGCCCTGACGGGTGCAACCGTCTTTGAAGACTTGAATGTGCCGGGCACGGCGTCGTCTTACACGCTGGCCAGCGAATTGCCAATCGGCGAATACCGCAGTCGCGTGCGAGCAATCGAAGACACGACAGGACAGGTCGGCGATTGGAGTGCATTCTCGCAGTTCGCTGTCCGCACGGCGCCGGTTATTACCGCTCCGATCGGAACGATTGCCGACGCCACTCCAACGGTAACCTGGAACTCAGTTCCAGGTGCTGCGACTTACGATGTCCGCATCACAAATATTACGGACGCGACTTCGCCGCAAATCATTGCCGGCGTCGCGGGTCTGACCGTTGATGTGACTCAGGTCCTGCCACTGGGTGAATATACGGTTGAAGTGCGTGGCGTCACGGGTGAAGGCTATCAGGCGGCCTGGACGACTGCCGAAACGTTTGTCGTCGCTATCCCTCCAGTCATCAGCCAACCTGGCGGTCGCTTACCGGATTCTACGCCGACGATCGCGTGGAGTGCCGTTAACGGAGCCGACCACTACGACATTGAAATCGTCAACACGGTGACGTCTCAGGTCGCTTACGAACTGCTGGCCGTTACGGGCACTCAGCACACGGTCCCAGCCGCATCTTCGCTGCCTTTAGGCAACTATGAAGTGCGAGTCAAAGCCAGCAACGTACCAGCGGCTGCGTCTACAGGTTCGACGGTTTCTGTGTTGAGCCTTCCAGCTACATTCACTGTCAGCACACCTCCGGAAATTCTGACACCTGCCGTCGGCATCTACGACAGCACGCCGGAATTCACATGGACGGAAGCCACGGGAGCCGTATCTACGGAAATCGAGATTCGCGACTTCGTGAACAACAATGTGGTGTTCACTCAAGCGGGGATCACGGGCACTTCGTTCACCATTCCAGCGGGTTCAGCATTGCCACCGGGTGGCTATGAAGCTCGAATCCGATCGTACGGCGATGCTGCAGGCACTGTGCTTTCTGACTGGAGCACGCTACACGTCTTCCAGATTGGTGCCGCTCCGGTTGCTCATGGACCGACGGAAGGCATCGGTCAACCGGACTTCCGAAAGACCAATTCGCCACGGCCAACGCTCACAGCTCAGCAGTCGCTGGCGGGCGTGACGTTCGAATTCTGGCTCACAGATGTCATGGCCGGTAAGACCGTCACCGTGGCCAGAAACCTGACCTCTTCCAGCTGGACAGTGCCAACTGACCTGCCAGTCGGCCGCTATCGTTACTGGGTGCGAGCCACCACAGACCTTGGCGAACAAAGCCCGTGGAGTGATCCGTTTGACTTTGAAGTGACGACGCCACCGGTCATGAACCCGATCGGACCGACTTTCAATCCGCGGCCAACGTTCTCATGGAATTCCCAGCCTGAAATCGATACGTACCAGGTTTGGATTAACAAAGTGGACGTCGTCCCGGCTCAGATCATTCGTATTGAAGACGGCGTCGTCGGAACCAGCTACCAGCTGCCGGAAGACCTTCCAAACGGACGCTACAAAGTGTGGACTCGCGGCAGCGTTACCGGAGAGAATGCGGCTGGCGGCACAACGGTGACCACATGGAGTAACGGCGAAACCTTCGAAGTCGGTGGTCGACCACAAGTAGTGCCGATTGGCAATACATCCGACAACACTCCGCTGATCAGCTGGTCGGAAGTCGCTGGTCGTAGCACGTTCGAACTGTACCTCGCAGAACAAGGTTCAGAAGGTACGCCGGTGATCCGAGTCAACGACTTGACGACGACGTCGTACCAAGTCACAGGTGCCCTCAACTCCGGCGAATGGATTGTGTGGGTGCGAGCGAAGTCTGCAGACGGACGCGTGTCTCCGTGGAGCACAACGGCTCAGGGTCGGTTCTCAGTGAACGCTGCCACAACTCCTGTGGTAGACGCGATTCCAACAAGCAATGACCGCACGCCAACGTTCAACTGGACGTCGGCTACCGGTGCTGCTCGTTATGAAATCTATGTCTCACCGAAAGGCGACACACAGAACCCTGTGATCCGCGTCGATACCATCACGGCGACGACTTACACGCCGACCACACCGCTGGCCCCGGGAACGTACCGAGTTTGGGTGCGAGCCATCAATGCGGCGAACGCGACCGGCAACTGGAGTACCGTGGTTGAATTCACGATTACCGCGAATGTCAATCAGCGAGTCGCAGGCGATCAGCCCGACGTGATGCTGACATCCGTGGATCCGACCGTGAACGAATTCCAGCAGGAAGATGTCACCATCAGCCTGATTCCAGCTCGCGTGGTTGAGGATTCCGGCCGATCGGTTCACCCAGCTCAGGCGAATGTCAGCAACGATTCAGCTGAGGTCTCAATCGAGGTACCGGCAACTGAACCGTCGTTGGTTGCAGAAACGGATGAGGCAGCGATCGCCAATTCTGACTCTGTGATGTCCAACTGGGATGACGCCATCTGGGCCGAAGAATCTGCCGCACCAACCGTCGGTTCGCCGCAGGTTGCGGAAGTCACTACGGAAACGCCGTCTGAGGGAGCGAAAGGCTGGATGGCAGGCTTGGCCCTGCTGACTCCTTCACTGCGAAGACGACGTCGCCAAAAGAAAGACTAACGTCTTTCAAAGTAAACCTCTGAATCTGACAAAGCGGCACCCGCAATAACGGGTGCCGCTTTCAGTACCGCCCCCACAACTTCCGGGGCCCGCTCCGGCTGCCGGCATGGGGCAAGGCCGAACGGCCAAACTTCACACCAGCATACACCAGTCGAAAGCCAGAACCATTATGTGCGGTTGACTGGTTCGGGGCGACGAAGCTGGCTTACGAAGTTTGAGCCCGAGTGTTCGATTTCCAGAAAGCTGGCGGTTGCTATCGATGGCTTGTAGATGTGAAACGTCTTCATCAGTCCCAGAGTCGCCGCACTTTCCAATGGTCCAACAAAAGATGCATCGCGACTTCCGAAGTCGTCCCGTTTCATCCACGCTTCCATCTGTTCAGCGGACAGAAACCAACAACCAGAATGAGGGTTCAGAGGACGATTAAGGCGAATCAGTTGTCCCAAAACTCGGGCTTCAATGACGGGGCGGTTTGCGATGTCCTGAAAAGGCCTCGTCGTACGTTGCGGGATATCGCCATCAAGATAAGCCTTTGTCGTCAGATGACCAATGCCCCGTTCGAACCGGTTTGGCAACAGCACGGCGCCAGTTCCGGCAAGCTGCTGAAACCACTCCAGCTTGGCAAATAGCCACGGATCATGGTGAAGCAGGTCGTCCTCCATGTAGCCGTACCAGTCGTAGTTGCCAAAACGTTCGTGTAGCACGCGATAACATTCGAAGCCAAGTTGTCGCGGCTCGCAGTCACACAATTCACGATGATGTTTGGGCGGCACCGCAGGCAGTTGATCCAGCAGGTGCCGACCTGCAAGGCAGCACACCACAACGTCAACAGCCGCCGTTAAACAGTCATTCGCGGCACGCGTTCTGCGCGAATCGATTTGAATGACGCATTGAGGCTGCCCGAACGACTGGTGAATAGACCACAGACTCGCGTTCAGCGTCTTAACGCGGACAGTGCGATTTTCAGTAGAGGAACCGTAACGCTCGGAACCTGGCAGCTCACCAAAGTCACGCTCGCTGAAATAGTGGGGGATGACAATCAGAATTCGCATGATGCTGAAGCTTCGATCGGCGCAATGCGGTCTACGTTCCTGGGTCACCGAGTCGTCCATAGGCCCACCTCCACTTGCGAACCGTTTTCCTGGTTCGAACGACGGTTCGTGAGGGGGCGGCAGTCCGATCGCGTCGGTCGTGGCAAACAGTATACCGACCTCAATCCGACCAGACAGGCAGCAGCCAGACGAAAAGTTTTCCAAATACTGCTTGCGTGGCAAGCCCGGTTCACTACGATAGATGTAATCTAAATAACCAAATTTGGTTTAACCAACATAATCAGGGGAGTTTCATGGCACGACCAAAAGCACCTGAGTTGACCGAGCGAGAGCTCGAAATCATGCGGGTTTTCTGGGACGAAGGTCCAATGACGGCTCAGGAAGTACGTGACCAGTTGCACCAGCGAGGTCCGGATTTGGCATACACAACTGTCGCCACGCTGATTCGGATTCTCAGCGAAAAAGGATTTGTAGAACAGACAAATTCGGAGCGACCGTTTGTCTACAAACCTATCCGGTCGTTCGACGACGTATCCAACAAGCTGGTCAATCATTTACTGAAGCAGGTCTTCGACGGGTCTCGCGAAAAACTGCTCGTCAGCCTGTTTGGCAAACAGAGACTCACAAAAAAAGAACGAGCCGCTTTGGAAGCCATCCTGAAGGAGAAGAAGCAATGAACAACCTTGGGATCGCGTTTATTTGGTTGGCCATGCAAGTGACGCTCTTTTGCTTCGTCGTGCTGATGGTGCATCTTGTTGCACGACAACGCAATGCCGGTTCTGCAACGCCGACATTCACGGGCTTGCTCCTGATCATCGGCCTGACCGCGACACTGCTTATTCCGATGCCGCGATGGTCGTGGAACACGCCGTCCTCCGAAAAGGCGCTGGCAACATCAACAACGAACAGCTCGCAGACAGTAGCGACCGATACGGAAGCTGCCCCGACCGGCGCGACGTTGCCGCCTCAGGAAATGGAGTCCACGTTCGCAGCGGCCTTCGCTGGCTTTGCCAATACCCTTGGCCGTGAACTCGCCCCAACATCTGATGTGCAGTCTAAGAACGGCCTCTCCTGGACAGGTTGGTTTGCTGTCGTAGTCCTTGCCATGGTGGCCTTTGGTCTGTTGCGTCTGCTGGTCGGCTGGGTTTCCGTGCGCCGATGTCTGACACGCAGCGCGGTGATCAACTGTCAGTCCCTGGATGAAACGCTGGACGTATTGCGAGCGGAAATCAACTGTCGCAAGCCTGTGACGATTCTGGAATCGGACGAACTGGCATCGGCCGCAACTGTGGGATGGCGTAAGCCTGTCATCCTACTGCCTTCATCGTGGTCAGACTGGACGCCGGAAGAACAGCGCATGGTGCTGGCTCATGAACTGGCACACATCGTTGCTGACGATGCAGCCGCGTGGATGGCCGCTCAGATCGGACTGCTGCTGCACTTCTATCACCCACTGGTTCACTGGCTGGCGGCTCGACTGCGACTCGAACAGGAACTCGCCGCTGATGCGAAAGCAGCGGAACTCACGGGAGGATCGCAGTCCTACCTTGTCACTCTGGCCGAACTGGCCGTGCGTGAACCTCATCGTGCGGTCACGTGGCCGGCACGAGCATTCCTTCCGACCCGAGGCACTCTTTTGAGGAGAATTGAAATGTTGCGAGACAAACCGACCGGCACCGATCGCTCGCCACGTTGGCGACGGCACTTTGTTATCGCTGTCACCGTGATTGCTGCCATCTTTGTGGCCGGACTTCAGCGTCCGGATTCCGGCGTGGCAGTCGCTCAAACGCCAGCAGCACAAGCGGCAGCCCCGGCAACTGAGGCCGCCGCGTTCAATCTGGACAGCGTACCGAAGTCTGTCGTTTTGCTGGCGGGGATCCGACCGTTCAGGGTCGCAGCGCGCGAGGAGATGCAGCCGCTGGTGAAGTTGATGGAAGAGTCGACCGTCGCGGAGAAAACCGGCATTCGCATTGCAGACATCGATCAGTTTCTGATCATGGCAGTTCCAAGGGCGAACGTCGACAGGCCGCAGTTGGCCGAACCCGTGTTGGAATTGCGAATGTTGAAGCCGACAGATTTCAGCGGGTTCATGAAGCAACACATCGGCGTAGGATCCACCAACCAATCCGTCGACGGATTCAGCGTTGTCGCCAATAACAACCCAGTCACAGAACACTCGCGGTGCGCATTCATGGTTGACGAACGCACAGTGCTGTTCGGTCCCTGGCACGCCTTGAAGGGTATTCTTGAATCACGTCGCGATGCCGAAGGAGGGCCTGACTGGATGGAACGCTTGCAGACGGTCGACAAAGGAGATGCTCTGTTTGCCTTTGACGTCATTTTTCTCCGAGGCGAAATGGAACAACAATTCCGGCAACGTCCAAATCCGATGCTCGGCATGGTGGCACCACTCTGGCAGAACACCAATCAGGTGATCGCCGGTGCCGGGATTGGTGACGAGATGTCATTGAGCGTTCATGGCTGGGGTGACGACGAAGCGGCTGCGGAAAAGATTCAGACAACGCTGCAGGCACTGATTCCCGTTGCCAACGGGATGCTGATGGGGGCGAAAGCCTCGGCCCAAAATGCGGAAGGCCCTGAGAAGAAAGCGATGACGGAATCAATTGCCATCGCCGAAAATGTCATGCCGTCGGTGAAGGTGACTCGCGACGGCAACAAGGTCACGGTCGATGCAACCGGAGAAGGCATCAAACTGGCCACGATGACCGGCCTGTTGTTGCCAGCCATTCAGGCGTCGCGCGAAGCGGCGCTGCGCACTCAAGGGCAGAACAACATTAAGCAGATCTTTCTGGGCCTACACAGCTATTACGACGTAAATGGTAGCTTTCCGCCCGCTGTGTTGCTCGGCCCCGATGGTAAGACGAAATACAGTTGGCGAGTCGCCATTCTGCCGTACATAGATCAAGCCAACCTGTACAATGCCTATGACCGCAACGAACCGTGGGACGGACCGAACAATCGTAAGCTGCTGGATCAGATTCCAGAAACATTGCGAAGTCCCAAAGCGCCAAAAGGCTCGCTCAACACCAGCTATTTTGCACTGGTGGGCGAGCACACGGCCTTTGGCAACGCACCTGGAAAGGGGCGATCAATGCTGGACATCACTGACGGTACGTCCATCACCATCATGGTCGTGGAAACGAAACGCGAGACGCCGTGGACGAAGCCGGAGGACATTCCGTATTCGGCCGACGATCCGCTGCCAAAATTTGGCGGATATCACGAAGGCGGGTTTCAGGTGGGCATTGCAGATGGACGGGTTCGGTTCGTCTCTGAGAACATCGACATGACGCTGCTCAGATCCCTGATCACCTGCGATGGCGGTGAGGTAGTCAACTTCTGAACCAGCCGGTCAGCCACCATTGAACGGAAGCCCGGCATCTCAAAAGTGCCGGGCTTCTATGTTAAGTACGCAAAAGGACATCAGCGGCATGCCGTTGGCGGTACACGCTCGCCGTGCATGACGTGCAAAGTCAACAATTTCTTCGTGAGAATTGCATTCCAACTTCTGGGGAAGTTACAATCGGAAATTGTTAGCTTTATTACCGCATACGAAGAGCGGCACATTCTCCGGGAAAGACAAACTGTCCGCCGTAGAATGTCGCTTCGTGTTTTTTCATTCTTCCTTCAATCTCAAAGGACACGTCATGCGTAGTTTTCATCTCACGAGAAGCGGCCGCCAACGGGCGTTTACGCTAATCGAATTGCTGGTTGTGATTGCGATTATTGCAATCTTGATTGCTTTGCTACTTCCTGCGGTGCAGCAGGCACGCGAGGCGGCACGGCGAACGCAATGCAAAAATAACCTGAAGCAGGTTATGCTCGCGTTGCATAATTACCATGACGTCCATACGACGTTTTCGCAGGGACAATCACCAAGGCAGCCGATTGAGCACTGTTGTGGTGGTAACTGGCGCGTACAGGCTCTGCCGTATATCGACCAGGCGAATGTGTACAACAGCATCGACTTCAGCGGCAACTACAACTTCGGCGGCAGCCCCGCCGGCCATTATGCAGCGTACCGTGGAGGTGCTGAAATTCTGGCGGGTCTCACCGTGCCGGGCTTCGTCTGCCCCTCAAGCCCGCTCCCGACTAACGACTCTTCTGTCGTCAATAACCCACAGCTGGGGCAGACCCATCATTACGTCGGAATTTCCGGGGCGCTGGGCGTCGGTAGAGGCAGCGATATTACGACCGACTATGGCGGCATTGTGCGAGGCAACGGAATGCTGGGGGTAAATCGGCATGCGAAGATACGCGATGCAATTGATGGCACCTCGAACACGATCATGGTCTCAGAACAGTCTGCGGACGTAAATGTCGACGGCAACATCAAGAACCTGACCAGCAACTACTATGGGGGCTGGTCTGGTCAGGCCGGCGGCATCGCCACCGACAGGGCAGGCCGTCCTCACTGGGGAGCTGGCACAACCTGTCTGCGGTATCCAATCAACCATGGCATCGGCAAACAACTCGTTGCTGCGGCGTCCATCCCTGGTGCAGACAATACCTGGGACTTCAACACAATTGTGAACTCATTCCATACAGGCGGGATTCAAGTCGGCATGGGAGATGGCAGCGTGCGTTTTATCTCTGAGAACCTCGATTTCGGAACCTTGCAAAGGCTTTGTTCCATGAACGATGGTGAGGTCGTTGGTGAATTCTGAACGAAAACCGTTCACCGTCACCGTGGTTCATTCTTGATATCTCAGGCCGGTTGGTTTGAAACAACGGTTTCAGGCTAACCGGCTTCTTGTGTCCGTCGTTGCAGCTAATTTGCCAAGGAAAGCTTAGAAGGTCAAACGATCATGCGAAATGCGAAATTCACAGCAATCGCGACAGTATTTTGCCTGTTGCCGCTCACCCATCTCGGTTGCGGCGGTGGCGGCAAGGACATTGGTCCTACTGGAACCGTTGAGGGAACGGTAACTTTGGGCGGTAAGCCACTCACCAAAGGTTCTATCGTGTTTTACGATAAAGGCACTGGCAATAGTGGCGGTGCCGATTTGGATGCCGACGGGAAGTTCAAGTTTACGACTCCAATCCCGGTAGGCACATACGCCGTATCGTTTCCTGCAGCGGCAATGTCGGCTCCTCCACCCGATGATCCAGAGGCGGACAAGCTTGCCAATCAGGGCAGCGGTGTACCCGTGAAGTATCAGGATGGAAACACGTCCGGCATCACGGCTGAGGTCAAAGAACAGGATGAACCAAACACATACACGTTCGAACTAAAATAGACCTGTTCCATTGGGTACTGCGCCACCGACATGCCTTCACACGTCGAGAACGATTCACATGATGAGTCTGAATCTCAAAGCGGGTCCTGGCGGCGGCAGCTCTCCATCCTGGGTGGCGCATCGCTGCTGTTGATTAGCTGCCTTGTATGGTCCTCCCGCGGATCAGCACCGTCCAACGAAACACTGGTCGGCGCTGAAGCTGCCGTGGCGACAGGTGACATCCGAACTGCAGAACAACTGTCGCAGGAAATCCTGCGACAGTATCCGCTCAATAGTCGTGCCCGGCTGGTATATGCCAAGTGCCTGCAGGCACGGAATCGTCCTGAAGAAGCAATCGAATTGTTACGGGATATTGCGATCGCAGAGTCGCCTCAATCGGCCGAAGCCGCCCGGCTGGCAGGCGACATCCTCTTTCTGACACTCTACCGTCCGTCCGAAGCGAACGATCAATACAGGCAGGCACTCAAGTGCGATCCGGCATCAGTGGAAGCGAACGATCGCCTTTCCGTACTGCTGGCTGTCACCGGACAATGGTGGGAACACATTCCCGTGCGGCTCGCGACGCTGCGAGAAGGGCGATTTAACGCGATGGATCTGCTGGTCCTCGCGCTGGCGGACAAAGCGCTCTTAAATCCGGAACTTGCAGAGCAGATGGCAAGAGTCTCGCCGGACGATCCGTTCGTTCTGTTGGCAAATGCGCGGTTGGCCATCGAAGACGAACAACACGACGCGGCTATCAGGCTGCTCACGCGAGCCGTCGCTCAGAACAACGATCTTGTTCAGGCTCAAGTGATGCTGGGTACGGCGTACTTTGAACAGAGAGACGAGATTCGATTTGCAGACTGGCTGCGCGAACTTCCGCTATCTGCCGACGAACATCCGAGTATCTGGACTCTTCGCGGAAAATGGGCTCTGCACCGAGAGGAGCCGGAGACTGCACTACGCTGTTTCTGCGAGGCGGTTCAACGAGATCCCAATCATTCGGACGCAATGTATCAGGCTGGCCGAATTCTGGAATCAATGGACCGCAGCGCAGACGCTGCTCCATTTTTTCAAAGAGCGTCGCGGTTGCAGGAATTTAGCAATGCCGTAAAAACCGCCGACAGTGAGGACGCTCTTGCGGAAATCCGCCGCACAGCGGAGCTGGCAGAATCGCTGGGAAACTTCTGGGAAGCATGGGCCTGGGCCACAATCGCCGCATCGCACCAAAGCCGCCCCGCGTGGGCTTATGAAATCGCATCACGTCTGACGCCTCTGCGGTCTACGCTGCGACTCCAAAGAACTCTTGCGAAACACAACCCTGTAAATTCGTTCGATTACAAAAACCTGCCTTTGATTGAAACAATCGATCAGACGACAGAAACGAACGCTACAGAATCGCCCCGGATTTCAAACGAGCAATTTGTTTTTCGCGATCGAGCCGCTTCGGCGGGCATCGACTTTCAGTATTTCAATGGTTCGCACGATGTTGCCGAAGGCGTGCGGCACATGTACGAAGTCATGGGAGGCGGCGTTTCTGTACTGGACTTCAATGGCGACAACCGGCCCGATATTTTTCTGACGCAAGGTAGTCGCTGGCCCATTAAAGAATCGAATCATGAATTTCTCGACCGTTTGTATCTGCACGCCGGTGACGGCCACTTCGTTGATGTCACCCAGAATTGCGGCATTGTTGAAAGCGGGTTCAGCCAGGGAACAACGGTGGGAGATTTCGATTCCGACGGATTCCCCGACCTTCTGGTCGCTAACATTGGCCGCAACCGTTTGTTCCGCAACAACGGCGACGGCACGTTTCGTGACATGAGTCAAGAAGTCCGCTTCAATGATGATGCCTGGTCCACAAGCTGCGCTATCGCTGACATGACGGGGGACGGACACCCGGAAATTTTCGTCGTGAATTATCTTGCTGGTAAAGACGTCTTTACACGAACCTGTGGGCCACAACTCGACCGGGTTTGCCTGCCCCAGCATTTCCCAGCCGCCACCGATCAACTGCTATGGAACCTCGGCAACGAGCAGTTTCAGGACGTTACCCATTCGTCCGGCATCACTGTGGACAACGGCAAAGGATTGGGCATTGTGGTTGGCTCATTCGGCGACGGCCCCGGTTTGGACGTCTTTGTCGGCAATGACACGGTGTCCAATTTCTACTTCAAAAACCAGGGTAATGATTCCAACAACGCACCCCGTTTCCAGGAAACGGCAATGGTCTCAGGGCTGGCCGTCAATGGCCGCGGGACCGCTCAGGCATGCATGGGTATCGCGGCCGGCGATGCCGATGGAGATGGCGCGACTGATCTGTTTGTCACCAACTTTCACGGCGAATCCAATACGCTGTATCGTCAACTGGGCGGTGGCGTTTTTGAGGACAGCACGCTGCGTAACCGACTGCGTCAGCCAAGCCTTTCGAAACTGGGTTTTGGTACTCAGTTTCTGGACGCGGATCTCGACGGGCGGCTCGACTTGGTCGTCGCCAATGGGCACATCGACAATAACAGCGACGATGGTCGGACCGATTATCAAATGCGGCCTCAGTTTTTCGTCAACCAGGGATCCGCGGGGTTCCTCGAAGTCAGCCCACAGACACTGGGGCCGTATTTTGAAAATAAGGTTCTGGGGAGAGCATTAGCGCGAGCCGATTGGAATTGCGACGGTCAACCGGACTTCGTCGTGACTCACCTTGATGCACCCGTTTCTCTCATGGAGAACATGACGCGGCCGAGCGGTAACTTTGTCGTGATTGACCTGCACGGAGTGCGCTCCAGCCGCGATGCGATAGGTACTATGGTGCAGGTCGAAACAGCAAATCGAACTCTGACTCAACAACTTACGGCGGGGGACGGATTCCAGGCCAGTAATCAACGAGTGCTGATGTTCGGTTTGGGTGAAGACAAAGCAATTCGAAAGTTGACCGTCCGCTGGCCATCCGCCCAACGAAATGAATATCGAGAACTGCCTGTTAACACCCGCCTGTCAATCGTCGAAGGTCGGCAGACGGTGTTCGACGTGCCGCACGAAAGATGAGCTTTTTAATGGGTGCTCCATCACTGCCAACCGAACAGCATGACCGTCGTTCTCGATGGTGGCTTGGTTCTGCAGTTGCAGTGCTAGTGATTGCAATTTTGGGTGGAGCCTATTGGGTCACGCGGCCAGACACCGCCGTGCTGATGCAGGACGCTCGTCTAAAATTCCTGCACGGCGACGATGAACGGGCGATGCATACGGTGGAACAGGTTCTGCTGCATGAACCCAATAATGAAGCCGCACTGGTTCTTGCCGGTGACATTTCCTTCGCATTGGAAGAGTTCGATCAGTCGCTCGCCTTTTATCGTCGAGTTCCCAACGGCGATTCCGAAGCCGCCATTCATGCAAGAATGAGGTGCGGGCGAATTGAAATGCATCACACAGGAAACGCTGTGGCGGCGGAAGCAGATTTTCGAGCGGCATTAGAACACGTTCCCAACGACCGCAACGCGCTGTTTCAGCTTGTGAGTTTGCTGGGAATTCAGGCCCGTCGCAGCGAGGCGGTTCCATTTGTTCTGCGCCTGTTTCGACAGGGAGCGTTTAACTCCGATTTCTTGGCATTGCTGCAATCAGAAAACGGCGCGCTGTTTAATGCGGAGGAACTTCAACGCTACCAGGACACCGTTCCAGACAGTCCGGGAGTCCTAGTTGGTATGGCATGGCACGCGCGCAACTCCGGCAGCAGTAGCGACGCGATTGAGCTGCTCACTCGCGCGACTATGATCGATCCGGACTTTTCGGAAGCTCGCATTGCCTTGGCGGATTTGCTGTGGGAATCAGGCCAACACGACCGATTGCGGATGCTGCTGGGTGAACATCCATCGTCAGAGATTGACGATCCCCGATTCTGGCTGATTCGTGGACAACTGGCAGAACACGACAACATGCCCGAGCCTGCAGCGCGGTGCTACTGGGAGACACTGCGGCGGGATAGCACCCAACGGAATGCCGCCTACAAACTGTTTCAATACTTCACTACGGTTAAAGATGACCGCGCCGCTGCATGGCTGGAACGTCGTATCGACACGCTGCTCGAACTGCGAACGACATCGGACGTTGTGACTTCGACACAGCTTGCCGACACGCATCAGGTACGCCGGCTGGTCGAGCAGTTGGAGCATGTCGGCCGAGACTGGGAAGCATGGGGATGGTGCCGCGTGGCTCAATCAATTGCCGCCGACGCAGTTTGGGCCGTAACAAAAGCTGATGCACTGCACGTCCGACTGCAGGATGCGCCGCTGACTCGTGTGAACCGTCCGGCGGAATTACCGTTTAACCTATCTGACCTTCCGGTTCCCCGCTGGCAAGCGGACCTCAGTCGCGCCGATCCAAGGACGACCGTGCCAAAATCTGCAGTGACGTTTCGAGATGATGCGGAATCGGCAAACCTGAAGTTTCAGTATTTCAACGACCCGAGTCCGCCAAATTCAGGGCAACGCATGTACGAGTTCAACGGTGGCGGCTGTGGCGTGCTGGACTTCGATGCAGACGGCCACCCCGACATCATTTTCCCGCAGGGGTGCCGCTGGGATTCTCGCGGGAATCAAAGAATGCACATTGACCGGCTCTTTCGAAACCTCGGCGGCGGCAGATTCGCTGACGTCACGGATTCGGCCAGCCTGTTTGAAAACCGGTTCAGCACCGGCGTCGCGGTAGGCGACTTTGACAACGATGGCTTCGCGGACTGCTATCTTGCCAACATTGGCGACAACCGACTTTTCCGCAACAACGGCGACGGGACATTCACCGATGCTACAGCACGAGCCAATGTCGGTGATCCACGCTGGTCGACAAGTTGCCTGATCGCAGACCTAAACGGAGATTCGCTGCCTGATATTTATTCTGTCAACTATCTGGAAGGCGAGTCAATCTTCGAAACCGTCTGTCAGCACGACGACGGCCAGCCTCGTATGTGTATGCCCTTCCACTTTCCCGGCTCGCAAGACCAGTTGTACCTGAATTCGAACGACGGAACATTTGTGAATGCCACCAAAGAATCCGGAGTCCGGGTTCCTGACGGAAAAGGGCTGGGAGTTGTGGCGGCAGACTGGCACGGCCGCGGTCGGTTGAGTCTGTTGGTCGCCAATGACACTGTGGCGAATTCGTTTTTCGTGAATCGTCACTCACCCCCTGCTGGTGGCGACAGCGGGCCGATCTTTGAGGAACGCGGTATGACATCCGGAATTGCCCTGAACCACGTTGGCCGAGCGGAGGGTTGCATGGGGATCGCGATCGGCGACATTGATGACGATAGCGGACTGGACGTGTTCATTACGAACTTCCTTCATGAATCAAACACATTGTATCGTTCCCTGCCCGGAGCGATCTTTGCCGATGCGACGAAGGAATTGGGACTTGCTGACCCAAGTCTACCGATGCTGGGCTTCGGCACTCAGTTTCTTGACGCGGATCTGGACGGTCGCCTGGATCTGATCGTGGCGAACGGACACATCGATGATTATCGCCGCTATGGTCGACCGTACCAAATGGCCCCGCAGCTGTTCTACAACGCAGGCGAAGGGCAGTTCATAGAACAGCCAGGTTCCACCACTGGTCCGTATTTCACGCAACAGTATCTCGGTCGCAGTCTGGCTCGCTGGGACTGGAATGGCGACGGTCGGGAAGACGCAGTAATTTCAAATCTGGATCAGCCAGCCGCGTTACTGACGAACACGACTCTGCCGCACGGAAGATCCCTCACACTGCAGCTGCGCGCAGTAGCCTCCTCCCGAGACGCCATCGGCACCACGGTGACAGCGACCGTTGGTGAGCGAACAATTTCGCGACAGTTGACTGCTGGTGACGGTTATCAGGCGAGCAATGAGCGTTCGCTGGTCTTCGGGCTCGGAGATTCTACTCGCGTCGATCAAATTCGGATTGCCTGGCCTTCAGGTGAAGTTGAGTCCTGGGAAAATCTTCCGGGGGACGGACGGCATGTTGTGATCGAAGGTAGAACCCGCGCGTATTCGATCGACGAATGAGGTCTCCCCGCCAGCAAAATGTGACATTACAAGGGTCACTACTGCCGCTTTCAGAGCGATCCGCAAAACCGGCGCCCCTGATTCTCTGAGACAGGGTGGTAGAATCCCCCGGAAGTTTTCCCCGCCGGAAGAATCCCGCATCATCCAGTTCTCCGACTGTCTTTGCCGTGACGAAGTAAGGTTCGTCAGATGAATGCGGGCTCAACAGAATTCGACATCCGCGCCTGCTGCTGCGCCAAAGATGTCATTACGGAGTCCTCGCCGAACGATGCAGATTCAATCGCCCACTCCCGTCTCCCGCATATACTCCATAGACAAAATGCACCCGGCTGCAGGCAGCCGCGCGGCCCCATTGAAGTGTTGCAACGGACAATTCAAAAATGGCGTCGCAAAACGGGACCAGTTTCGATCTGACTACGACCAGCTCGTCACTCAACTTAGTCCGCGAGAACGTGAGGTATATCAGTTGTTGCTGCAGGGGCATGAAAGTAAGCAGATTGCGTTGCTGTTGAGCATCAGTCCCAGCACTGCAGAAAAACATCGCCTGGCGGTTGTGCGGAAAATGCAGACCGAGAACGTGGTGCAGCTTCTGATTCAGAAGTTCGAAGCCACCGGCACCTTGTGCGACTATGCCAACGTCAGCACGCCGCAGACGAAAGCCGCTTGAAGAGTCCACGCTCCGGACTCTGAAGACATCGAAGACACCTCCCTCCTTCGCAGCAACGCTAAACACCGGCAACTGGTTACCGTTGTTCCATTTCGTCCACTTTGGTCGATCGCGAAGGAGGGATTTTTATGCGCGGCGCTCGCGGGGAATAACCGGCGCACAACGGCCAGCAGCTATGACTACACGCACCCAATACTTCCGCATAATTGGTACAGCCTGCCGAGGGGCTGGTTCGTTTTGACGGCGCGTGTTCATCACTCAAAACGTTGGTGAATCGGCAGCAATCGCGGAACGCGACGTTCGAAGTGGAGAATTTCGCTATTACTCGCGAGGGTTTCATCCGCCGATGCTCAAAATTACTGGCACCTCTCTGCGGGTTTCTACGGCCTGGTACACCCGCACAATTTTGGACAACGCCGGAAGCGAGGTTGCTTCCCATGGCGACGACGGAGTGATTCATGATACGCCTGAGAACGTTTCGCAAGTTTCTTTCGACCACGTTCGCGACAGCCGCTCTGGCTGTACCGACGTTCGCGCAGGAAACTGTGCCGGAATTGCCCGAGCTTGGTGACGGTCCTGCCATCGCTGCCCCCGTCCACGCAGAAGGGCTCGGCCGGCCCCTTCAGTCGGTCGACCACGGAACGGCAACAGCACCGCTGCAGCAGGTTCCTCCAGAAGCGTGGTGGACCGAATCCGTCGCTCAACCGATGCGACCGGAACACCAGCAGGTGCAGATCGGTATCGAAGACCTTCTGGTACGATCGTTGACCCATTCGTCGCAGGTGCGAGTCTTCAGTGAGCTGCCGTTGATTCGCGAAACGTCGATCATCGAAGCCGATGCAGCATTCGACTGGCACGCCTTCCTGGATACTCGCTGGGACGACATCAGCGACCCTGTCGGCAACACGCTGACGGTCGGCGGCGGCGGAACTCGTTTCCACGACCACAACCTGTCCGCATCGGCAGGAGCTCGCAAGCGAACGCGCACCGGCGGACAACTGGAGCTGGCTCAGCGGTTCGGTTTTCAGGACACCAACTCCACCTTCTTTCAGCCCGACCCGCAAGGCACCTCGCGTCTGGTGCTCAGTTACACTCAGCCGTTAATGCGAGGCCGCGGCCAGGTCTATAACAACAGCCTGAAGGTGTTGGCTTCTCTGGACACCAATATTGCGAAGGAAGAGTTCAGCCGTCAGTTGCAGTCGCATTTGTTGGAAGTCGTGCGAGCGTACTGGGGCTTGTATCTGGAACGCGGCGTCTGTTTGCAGAAGGCACGAGCGTTCAACCGAGCCAAAGAAATTTACGATCGTCTACAGCGCCGCAGAGCAATCGACACCTTTGAAAGTCAGTTGATCAGCGCCGAAGCGGAATTGAAATCGCGTGGATCAGCACTGCGTCGTTCGGCCGCTGCTGTGCGAAACGCCGAAGACCGTATTCGAGCCCTCGTGAACGACCCCGGGCTGGGGCAAGGCGAATACGAATTGCTGCCAATTGACAGGCCCTCGGCCGCCGGGTTCCCGGTTTCTATGGACGAAGCTCTGTCGGCGGCGGTGCAGTGTCGGCCGGAAGTGAATCAGGCATTAAAGCAGATTCAGGCGGCGTGTGTGCGAGTCAACATGTCCAAGAATGAGATGATGCCCGTGCTGAATCTGGTGACGGAAACCTACGTCAGCGGCCTTCGAGGGAACGGCAACGTCGGCGGCGCAATCAACGACCAGTTTGGAGTCGGCGAACCCAGCTACTCAATCGGTCTGCAGTTCGAAGTGCCAATCAATAACCGAGCTGCTCGAGCCCGCCACACACGACGCCATCTGGAAATGCGTCAACTTCAAAACCAGTACGAAACAACAATTCAGACGCTGAAGCTGGAAACACGTGTTGCGGTGCGAGAAGTCGAAACATCGTTCGATGAACTCGACACAAAGTTCAGCGCGATGCAGGCGATGGAAGCAAAATCAGATTACATCCTGCGTCGTTGGGAACTGCTGCCTGGTGAAGCTCGGACCGGCAGTCAGGTGCTGGAAGATTTGCTGGCCGCACAATCCCAACTGATGCGAGCCGAGAACGAATATCTTACGTCGATGGTGACGTACAACTTGTCTCTGGTGAATCTTAAAAGAGCCACCGGAATGCTGCTGCAACACGAACAGGTGGCGATTGGGCGGACGTGCATCAACGGTCTGCCGACTCAGATAGTGGACAAGCCGTTCATGGAATTTACGCAGGCCGCGCCGCCAGCGACTGAGTTCCATCAACATCTGGAAGAACGAACCTTCCATCCCATGGAAAGTACTCAGCCAAGTCAGCCATCGGAACCTGCGACGGCGGAAGAGGTGACTCCGGAACCACCACCGGTCCCCACGCAACAGACGTCATTCGAACGATCGCAGTCATCCTCACAGAAGAAAGGTTCCGTGTTCGGAAGGATACTTCGGCGTTACAGCGAACCTCGCTGACTTGTGGCCGAGGAGCAAACTTTTCGGACGATGAGGGCTGTTTCCCACGAGCCCGCCCCCTTCACAACATAAGGGAAACTGCTCCAGCAAATCCGGCTCACCCAACCCTGCGGTTTTCTGCGACTTCGTGACCTCTGATTTCATTTCGCGAATCTGTTTATGCTCTCCAGACTCTTCGCCAACTCCCAACGCCTGTCCAGCCGCTGTGCCCCACAGCGGACTCGGTCGTTGATTGACGTCGGCGACATCCGCGCCCGAGCAACGCAACTTCAGGCGTTGACCGACCGGCAACTCACGGCGCGTTCTCTTGAACTCCGCGACGCACCCGCAGATAAGACTGAAACTTTTGCGCTGGCTACCGAAGCGGTCCGCCGCGCAACTGGTCGCACATACTACGACGTGCAACTGCAGGCAGGCCGAGTTCTCGCGGATGGCGATCTGGCCGAAATGCAGACGGGCGAAGGCAAGACTCTGGTCACTCTACTGCCCGTCTACGACGCCGTTGTGCAAGGTCACAACGTGCATGTCGCCACGACCAACAGCTATCTGGCGGAACGTGATTGTGCCGAACTGAAACCGGCATTCGAACTGCTCGGTGTTAGCATCAGTCTGCTGCCCGAAGAAAATTGTGATACGGCCAAACAAGCGGCTTATCAATGCGACGTCACTTACGGAACCGGCTATGAATTTGGTTTCGATTACCTGCGCGATCAACTCACTTTAAGGCAGCAACCACAGGATGCTCTGGGCGATGCATGGATAAGATCGTTATCCAACACTCCACGATCCTCGCCGCAGCTTGTGCAGTCAGCACGGCGTGTCACTATTATTGATGAAATCGACAGTGTCCTGATCGATGAAGCCAACACACCGCTGGTGATCAGCTTCTTCGCTTTCGACAGGCCTGACATCGAACCATATCGGCTGGCCGCCGCAGCGGCGGACACGTTGACTGACGGTGTGGACTACGCCATCGACGTCACCGCCAAACAGGTTACGATCTCGCAAAATGGCAGCCAGCACATCGCCGCATTGAAACCGGCCAACGTGACGTTGCAGCGGCCGTGGCGTATCTACGTCGAACATGCACTGCGAGCTCGCTACCTGCTTCAGCGCGACGTGGACTATGTGGTGCAGGGCGGAAAGGTGGCTCTGGTTGACCAGCACACCGGTCGCATCTTCCCGGATCGCAAGCTGCGAGACGGCCTGCACCAGGCGATCGAATTCATTGAAGCTGCAGAGTTAACAGCAGAAACAAATTCCTTCGCCCGCATTTCCCGCCAACGCTTCTTTCAGCAATATGTCAGCGGCACAGGCATAACGGGGACAGCGACTGACGCGATCGACGAATTCCAACGCTTCTTCAGATTGAAAGTCGTACCGATTCCACTGAATCGGCCGTCACAACGCGTGATGCTGCCGACCCGCTTTTTCGGCGATGCAAACGCGAAGTATGAAGCCATCGTCGCCGACGTGGTCACACGGCATCGCGTTGGGCAACCGATTTTGATCGGAACTCGCACGATCGAACAAAGCCGCCAGATTGCAGACATGCTGGCAGTGAAAGGCTTAACTCATCAACTGCTAAACGGCATGCAGGATGCCGAAGAGGCGGCCATTGTGGCTTTGGCCGGGCAACCCGCCGCGATCACCGTCGCTACGAACATGGCCGGCCGCGGCACCGACATCAAACTCACGCCGGCATCCCGAGACGCGGGCGGCCTGCATGTGATCGCGGCCGAACCGAACCGCAGTCATCGAGTCGACCGGCAACTGATTGGCCGAGCGGCGCGGCAGGGCGATCCCGGTTCGTGTCAGGTGTTTGTGTCGGCCGACGACGATCTGCTGAAGACGATGGGGCGATCTTTAATTCGCAAAATCAGTGGCACAGCCGGTCGTGGCGGTGAAGCAGAACTAAACGCGGAACAGGAGCTACGCAACATTCAACGCCAGGCGGAGTATGTCGACTTCATGCAACGTCAGCAGCTGATGCAGCAGGATCTGTGGGCGGAAGACGTATTGCAAACACTGGTGGGGCAGGGCGTTGAAAAACAGGCGAGCAACAGAATGGAGACAGTACTATGAAATCGAAATATTTTCGACGCTGCCTGAAGAGCCTGCCCACGATCATTATTGCGATCACGTCAACCACCGCACACGCAACCGACATCATTGGCTTTACCGAACCGGTCAAGACCATTGAACTGGCCGCGTCCGAGACTGGCATTCTGGCGACGTTGCACGTCAAACGAAACGACACGGTGAAGGCTGGGCAGACCGTCGCGGCACTGGATACCCAAGTCCTGCAGACTCGCCGAGCGTTGGCGGAAGCTCGCGCCAAATCGACGGCCCGCCTGAAGGCTGCAACAATCAAAGTCGCGCGAGCCGAGCACAACCTTCAGCAACTGCAGCAGCTTCGCGAAGAAGGGCACGGCGGCAAACGAGAATTAGAACTGGCCGCGTCGGACCTTGAGCTCGCTCGCGCCGACTTAGAAGCCGTCGAAGATGAAGAACTGCTAAGCCGGCTGGACATCCAACGCATCGACGCGGAAATTCGCCGCCGCACCGTCGTCAGTCCGATGGACGGCATCGTCACTGAGGTGCATCGGGAAGTGGGCGAATTCGTAGCGACGACACAGCCGACCGTGCTCACTATTGCCAATCTCACCCAGCTACGCATCCGCTTTTATCCTTCGACTGACGTCGCCGAACCATTGCGAACAGGCGACCCGATTGCCGTAACACTGTTGCATACCGGGGCAGACCTAAAAGCGACGATCGACTTCATCTCGCCTGTGATCGACGCGGACAGCAACACCGTTCAGGTCGACGTACTGCTGGACAACCGCCACGGAAAACTGCGGAGTGGCCGACGATGTGCATTGCTCGCCGCCCCTTGGCGAAGTCATCCAGTCCCAGCAAGGCAGGCCGCTATGCCTGAACATCTCAGCAACGCAACAGGAGCGCGTTAATGAGTCGCCTTCGCACCGCCGCGCCCCGGCAACGCATCCACGCCGCCGACGGTCCAGCCGCTGCTTCGGATTCGGCCGTCCAGCAATTGGCCGCCATCATGCGAGCCGCGAAATCTCGCGACGCACTTTACGCTGCGGTGGCGAAGTGGCTCAGTCAACGTCCGAGGTTCGCAGCCGTCGGCTTCTTCACCGCTGGTGAAAACGCAACTCTGGATTTTGGACCGCATACCTTTGACGGCCCAGCCTTCGACAGCGACGCGTTTCTAACCAACGCCATCGCGACCGCCGAACAGGCTCAACAATCGCGATTGACCGTCACCACTAACGCAGCAAACATCCGCAACGTTACGCTGATCAGTGTGCCGCTAACTTCGTCCAATGCAAACCCGCCCCTCGATCAACCCATTGCTGCTGATGTGCTCACTGCGGCCATCGTCACTTCACCGGACGAACGTGCCGACGACAGTCTTCTGCAACTTGCCGCCGCCAACATTGGAATGTGGCATAGCGACCACCGAAACACGGAACTTCAGCGACAACTAAGATCAACCGCCGCAACTCTGGACTTGCTGGCGACCATTGAAACGGCCGACAACTTCCGTAGCGGCTGCATGGCACTGGTGAACACTCTGAACCAGCATTTGCGGTGTCGCGGATTTGTTCTGGCGATCAGAAAACGCGGCCGCGATCATCGCCTGAAGGTAGAAGCGGTGGCGGGAATGGCGAACGTCGACTCGAGGTCGTCACTGACCAGCAGCCTGATAGATGCGCTACATGAATGCGTGGACCGAGCGACGCTGTCGACCTTCCCGGCTGACGACCATGAGGACCGCACTGCATTGCTGGCTCACCGAAAACTGTGTGGCGAACTGCAGGCGACAAAACTGATCAGTCATCCACTTAAGACGACTGACAATCAGGTCGTCGGTGCGTGGATGGCGGTGTACGACAGCACAGACATTCCGGCTGACGCAGACACGCTATTGCGAGTGGCCAGTCCTCGAATCGCGGACGCTCTACGCCTGTCACAACAAGCCAGCGCAACGTTCTTCCGGCAGCCAGCAAATAAGGCTCGTTGGCGCTGGCTGAAGCGATTCACTGTCGCGTCAACGCTGGCGGCGGCGGTCCTGGCCGTTCCTGTCCAATATCGCGTTCACTGCGACTGTGCGGCTGAACCGGACGTGCGGCGGTTCATCGTGGCTCCCCATGAAGGCCTTATCGAAAAGACGTTCGTGCAGTCCGGCGACGTGGTCACAGCAGGGCAGCTGCTGGCCGCAATGGACGGACGCGATGTACGCTGGGAACTCGCGGGGCTGGCTGCAGAACGCGAAAAAGCGGCCAAAGAACACGACTCCAGCCTGCTGCAAGGTGACGCCGCGGCGGCTCAACGAGCCACCCTGGAACTCCGCCGCATCGCTGCTCGCGAGCACGTCCTGCAGCGCCGCAAAGTTCAACTGCAAGTGACATCGCCGGTAAACGGCATCGTTCTGGACGGGCACCTGGACCGAGTCGAAAACGCTCCCGTGACGATCGGGCAGGCGTTGTACGAAGTGGCTGAGTTGTCGCCCGTCACGGTGGAGGTAGCCATTCCAGATGATGAATTCAGCAACGTCGCGGCCGGCTTTGAAGTGAGCGTGAAGTTCAACGGCATCGACGAGACATTCACCGGGACCATTGAACGCATCCACCCTCGAAGTGAGATCCGCGACGCTGACAATGTGTTCATCGCTGAGGTCGTGTTAAGCAACGCGTCGGAACAACTTCGACCGGGGATGAAGGGCTACGCACGCGTCGAAGGCGAAACTCATTCGCTGGCGTGGAATCTGTTTCACAAACCGTGGGAGCATTTAAGGAAGTCGCTTCCGTTTTGAGAACGTGAATGGCGCCGCTGTCACAGACAGGCAACGATCTGCAACCTCCTGGCATTGTTCCATTTTGCGTCGATCCGAAGCCAACGGCTTGCGTCCGCCTTCTTTCGTGGTTGCATCACGCCGAAGTCCGGACGACTCAACGACCTCAGTTTTCAACCTGAGAACCTTCGATTCCAACATGCACACGATCAACAATCACAGCTACGAACTCGGAGCCATTCGTCTCACACTGCGGCGTGATTTGACCGTGCGGCCGGAACGCTCCGGAGATACAGGTTGTTATCAGATCGAAGACGTGGCGAATTCGAAGTTCTTCCGCATTGGAACACCGGAGTACACGTTTCTTTCATTGCTGGACGGACAAACATCCATTGCAAATGCGGTCGCTGAAACCGCAACCAAACTCGGGGGTGATGCGTTCACGGAAACTCAGGCCGCCGCGTTCTGTCGCTGGCTGGTAGACAACTCCCTGGCCTCTACAAAGCAGTCAGCATCGGTAAATCGGTTGCAGGAACAAGCCGAACGAGACGCAAGCCGAAAGAAGCGTGAATGGCTTAACCCGTTGATGCTAAAGATTCCGCTGGGGCGACCTCAGTCCCTGCTGCGATCACTGTCCGGCGGAATGAACTGGTGCTTTAGCAGCGTCGGTGCTGGACTGTGGTTGGTGGTGGTGCTGCTGGGAGCGTACCGACTGTGGATGAACTTCGAACATTTCGGAAGTTCCGTATCATCGCTGGTCGCGGCGGATAACTGGGTATGGCTGGGACTGACGGCACTGTTGCTAAAGGTAATTCACGAGGCGGCTCATGGTCTGGCCTGCGACAGATTCGGCGGCGACACGCGGGAAGCTGGCATTTTGCTGCTATTGTTCGTGCCGCTTCCCTATGTGGACGTAACTTCGGCGTGGCGTTTTGGATCGAAGTGGCAACGAGTCATCGTGTCGGCGGCGGGGATGTACGCCGAATTCTTCATCGCGGCCGTCGCCGCAATTATTTGGACATCGACCAATTCTGCGATCATCCAGTTTCACGCCTGCAACGTGATTGTAACGGCCGGGTTTGTGACGCTGCTGTTTAACATGAACCCGCTGATGAGGTTCGATGGCTACTACATTCTGACTGACGCGTTTGACCTGCCGAACCTGGCGACTCACGGCCAGCAGGATACTATGTCGCTGGCTCGCCGCTGGCTGCTGGGCTTGCAAGAACAGCCACCGGAATGGCCGGAAGGTCGCCGACTGATCGTGCGCATGTACGGACTCGCGTCGCTTGTATGGAAGATACTGATTCTGGTCTCGCTAACATTGGCCGCCGCCGCGTTGTATCACGGGGCGGGCATCGTGCTGGCCGCCGTGGCATTGTGTTTGTGGTTACTGCTGCCAGCATTCAAGTTCGTGAAGTACATCATTCTTTCAGACCCGATCAATCCGCCGAACCGGCTTCGGTTTTCATTGATCACAGCATCTATGGCGGCGCTGACATTTGGTGTCTGGAATTACGTTCCATACGTGGAACGCATTCAGCTGGCGGCTACTGTCGACTACGCCCCGGTCATCACAGTGCGAGCCGCCACGTCGGGCTTTGTGCGAAAGATTCACGTCCGGCCAGGCGACAGCGTGACAACCGGTCAGTCATTGTTCACACTCGAGAACGTGGAACTAACGGCTCGAATTCAACAGTTGCAGCTTGCCGCAGAAACATCACGATTGGACACAACGAAGTATCATCGCGAGGGAAAGCTGGCCGCGTTTCAGATCGAGCAGGAGAATGCAGCAGCCGTGCAAAAACGGTTGAACGAATTGCAGGCTCAGGCGGATTCACTGACCGTTCGCGCCATTGACAATGGCACCGTTTTGAGTCGCCGCTTGTCCGACTTTGCGGATCGCTGGGTCACAGCGGGGACGGAGCTAATGCTGCTGGGCAACGACCAACAGCGGTCGGTGCGTTTTGTGGTCGCTCAATCCGATATCGCGTCCATGCGAACCGCCTTGCACCAGCCAGCTCAGGTTCACATCTGGGGATCCACTTACAACGATCTCACGGGCGTGATTGCCGAAATTGAACCGCGAGGTTCGACTGCGCTGCGTTACCCGTCGCTGGCTGTGACGGCGGGCGGGCCGCTGGCGGTCAAGCAGGTGCCCAGCGGCGAATCGACGGACCAGCAATGGCAACTGCTGGAGCCTCATTTTTCAGGCCGAATCAAGTTGAAGGAAGGCTCACTCAACGCATTCGGCACGGGACAAACCGGTGTTGTGGAACTTACCGCAAACCGGGGCTCGATGGGGCGAGTTCTGACATCATGGGTAGAAGGTAAGTTGCGCCGTGAGTAGTTCAACTTACCCAAGGGTGGCTCCGATCGATTCACGCAATCACCGTTCGTCGACGCAACATGCGCTCGACTCAGAGCGGTGTCGCCTCTGGTTGGGGCGTGGTGCATTTTAGTGGGACTCGCCAGAGTTCCTGCGATTCCACCGCAGATCGGGATTTCAGGCGAAATCCACTACAGCGGCATACGCACCCGATCCAGACTCCAGGAGATCGACCGACATCGCAGGCAATTGTTCGCTTAAGCTGCTAAACTGCGAGGTCACAGCCGGTCAATTCACACATTTGAAATGGAAACAAGACAACGATGATCACCGTCGGAATGAACTATCACGTTATCGAAGGCAAACAGCAGGACTTCGAAGACAAATTTGCCGCCGTCATTGACGCTCTGAACGCCGCCGAAGGACACACGAGTTCCACGCTGTGGAAAGACGTGGCCGACGGCGCATCGTACCTGATCACCAGCGAATGGACGGACGAAAATGCCTTCACGGAATTCATCCGCAGCGACGCCTTCCGCGCTGTGACCAACTGGGGCAAAGAACAGATTCTGTCTGGACGCCCTCAACACAAGATCTACAAGAACTAGAACAGTTCCGCTTTTGTTGTGGATGGTTCGGGCTCATGGGAAACAGCCTTCGTAGTCCGAATTGCATGTTCTGCGGCCACCAGTCAGCGAGATTTGCTGTTGTCGGCAGAATTTGAGTTTTAACGGCGGCGGCCACGAAGTCGGGCGACCGCGTCTCGCAACCGGCTGCGAGACGCGTCCAGCAACACGGCCAGCACGATAACGCTGCCCGTGGTGACGTATTTGGCTCCTTCGCTGACGTTCATCTGGACCAGGCCGGATTGCAATACGGCGATGATCAACACACCGAAAAATGTGTTGATCATCGACCCTCGTCCGCCCATCAGACTGGTGCCACCGATCACGGCAGCCGCGATCGCCAGCAGTTCGAAACCAATCGCGGCATTCGGATCCACAACGCTGATGCGCGACGTTTCAATCACCCCGGCCGCCGCCGCTAACGCGCCGCTGACCACAAACGCGCCAATACGAATCCACTTGGTTTCGACACCGCTGTAGCGCACGACGGTTTCGTTAAACCCGATCGCCATGCTGTAGCGGCCGAATACAGTGCGATGCAGCACGAACTGCGACACACCCACAGCAGCCAGCGCGAACAGAAACGCGGGCGAAACTCCCAGCGCGCCAATGCGTTCGCCGATGAACGCCATGCCGGTGCCCCGAACGATGAACATTGATCGAGATTCTGTCAGCAGATAAGTCAGTCCTCGCGCCACCTGCAACACGCCGAGACTCACGATAAACGACGGAATCCCGGCCAGCACGCTAATACCGCCGCTGATCAGCCCGCAGATTCCCCCGACAACAATAGCCAGCGGAACGGCCATCCAAATCGACAGCTCGTGATTCACCATCAACACACCCAGCACGGCAGCACTGAACGCCAACACAGACCCAACGGCCAGGTCAATTCCACCGGTGATCAACACAAACGTCATGCCGACAGACACCAGCGTGAGTGCCGGAATCTGGTTCACGATCGCTTTAAGAGTCGGGACACTGAAGAAGTGATCCGTCTTCACCCCAAAGAACGCCACCAGCATCCCAAGAACGATCAGCAACCCAAGGTGCTCACCGATCAGAATGGATTTCAAATGACTTTTGTGAGGACGCAGCATGCGGGTGAGCGTTCAGCAAGGACGCGGGAAGAAAACCAGTCGCAGGATAGGGGCGAGAAAGTACCGGTTGAATCAGGTAACGCCGCGATCATTATGGAATTCGCGTGAATTGCCAGTTGGCGTTCTCCTGATGGAGCAACCCTGCCTCAAATCGAATCCGCTGTGATCAGATCGACCGGTGTTTCCTTGTCGCCCGGGGCCTTGCCGGTTTCGATGGCTTCCAGGGCGTATTCGATGCCGAAGACGGCGAGCTGGTCGCCGTGCTGGTCGGCCGTGGCGAGGATTTCTCCGAGCTCAA
This sequence comes from Fuerstiella marisgermanici, assembly GCF_001983935.1. GTDB lineage: Bacteria > Planctomycetota > Planctomycetia > Planctomycetales > Planctomycetaceae > Fuerstiella > Fuerstiella marisgermanici. The sequence goes on from NZ_CP017641.1 coordinate 5,477,069, forward strand.
TTGCCTGACGCACGGCGGAGATGTTGTCGAAGCCGACGATCTTCACACCAGCCAGACGATCGGCTTCTTTGACCGCAGCAAGGGCTCCCAACGCCATGTTGTCGTTGCAGGCGAGAATCGCTTTCAGGTCCGGGTGAGCCGTCAGCATGCCCGCGGCCGTTTGGTTCGCGATGCTCATTTCCCACCTGGCCGATTGCGACGCGACCACTTCCAGCTTGGCGGCCGTCAGAGCTTCTTCGAAACCCAGCTTGCGTTGCTGGCCATTAAAGGAAGTTTGGATGCCTTCCAGAATCGCCACTTTGTCGCCTTCCTGCATTGCTGCGGCCAGATGTTCGCCCACTTTCTTTGCGCCCGCTTTGTTGTCCGGGCCGACGAAGGGAATGGTGGCATCGCTGGATTTGAGAACCTCTTCGTCCAGCTTGTTGTCGATGTTGACCACGACAATGCCAGCTTCCTGAGCTCGCATTAACACCGGAACCAGTGCCTTCGAATCCGCTGGCGCGATTACGATAGCGTCAACCTGCTGAGCGATCATTTGTTCAACCAGTGACACCTGCCCACTGAGATCCGTTTCGTCCTTGATGCCGTTGACGATCAGTCCGTATTTGTCCGAATTCTGTTTTTGGTGCTCCTCAGCACCAGCGGCCATCGTGGCGAAGAACTCGTTGGCGAGCGACTTCATCACGATCGCGATGCGCGGCGCGTCGGACGATGTGGCGGAGGTGTTGGACGCCGTTGAGGCAGAGTCAGAATCGCCGCACCCGACGAAGATGGCCAGCAGTGCGGAGAAAACCAAAGTGGAACAGCCGCGAAAAACAGTCATAGGATTATTCGGTAGCAGGAATATTGTTTTAGAGCAGTTTACGTTTTGTTGTACATGGTTCTGGCTCGTGGGAACCGGCCCACGTAGAACAAAAAACGATTTCCGCGGCCACAAGTCAGCGGGAAACGCTGTAGACCGGAACTCGTAATGTAACCGGACGGCACTTCTGACAACAGCACCCCGGACGATTTGACGCCCGCCAGGATTCCGTTCGACCGTGGCGAACGCAAAACAGCGGAAGTGCCACCCCAAGCGAGACTTGCAATCCGGAACTCAGAAAGAGCCGCTGGCGACGAATCGCCCGCCCGCGTAGGATTCCAGCCCGGCGGACTGACCGCGGGAGAGTCAGCCACAAAATATTCATCTACGAGCGAGCAATGTCAGAAGCGGAAGAACGGCCCAACGAAGGCGAGACGATCCAGTTAGACAAATTTCTAAAGCTGGCCGACCTTGCCGAATCCGGCGGTGCGGCCAAGCATCTGGTTCGATCGGGCGCGATCCGCGTCAACGGTGAAGTGGAAACTCGCCGGGGCCGAAAGCTGAAGCACGGCGATGTCGTCAACGTCAACGGCGAGGACTTCGTGATTGAAACAACGCCCGATACGGGCGAGGCCGACGAAGAAGCCCCTGAATCCTGACGCTGTAAAATTTCGCTCGCGAAGCTACGGCACCAGTTGCGGTCCACCTTCGCCCTGCATCCGAATGCGGCTGCCGTAGACGCCAATGTCCAGCGTGTTAGCGGCATCCGATGAAATCCACGTGTAACGCAACCCGTAGCGTGATGGGACCGGCTGACGAAACAATTCTGTGCCCGTCATTTTGTTGACGCCTCGAAAAACGGTCTCATTCGAAGTGCGGACCGGCTGGACACCTTTAATTGGCGTCGTTTCAATCAAAACCAGCAGGGGTAGGTCGGGCTGATCTGTTGTTGCCAGCAGGTTTCCACGCTCGGCGATGCCCCATCGGAATTCCCCGGTTTCGCGATCAACTGCGCGAACGCCGCCAGTGAACCGCAACATGTTTCGGCCGGACGGCTGCATCATCACGCCTTGTTCTTTTTCCTCGTAATTCAAGAAATAGAAGTTCACCGCGTCCGTCGCCACCTGGACTCGTTCAGCGCTCCACAGTCGATTCGGAGCATCTCCTTCCGGCACTTCGGCGTCGGCTTCCGTTTTGAAGTTCACTCGCCTGGTTTCGCCGGTCTGCAAATCGACTGTCAGCATCCTCTGGTTGTCGTTGAAACCAACCAGCGTTTCGTCGTCCAGAAAACCAAACCGAGTCGCGTCGGCAAGGACCACTTCACGATGCTGCTCACCGGAAAGCGGGGCCACCCATTGCAGCCGATGCTCGCCTGCGTTGTCGGCGTCCTGCCAATAAACGATCCATCGACCAATGCCGCGAATGGCTTTGCGGATGGAACGATTCTGCTTCACGGGCTCTAAACGGTTCCCTGTCTGGCCATCAAAAATGATCGTCTGGTTGACGGCTGTTCCAGCCACGATGACGACATCATCACTGGTGATAACCCGATTGAATTGTGCTGGCAGGTCGGCCGACCACAGTGTGATCCCGGACAGCACGTCGACCACTTCGATCGAACGTTTTTGACGCACACACACCCAACCATCGCCAACACCCGCAATCTGGTACATGCTGGATGCCACGTGAGACGGAAGCTTTTCCCTGCCAGCATCGAACTTCTCAAAATTGCTTCGCGGGCCGGACGAAAACGAACCGCCGACTGAGGCACTGGCACGTGACCAGACAACCTGTTGGTCAAGGACCGAAATCCCGGCAACGCCGCTGAAACTGGTCAGCAACAGCATGCTGCCATATCGCTGTAACAAGTCGGATTGTTGAGTGTACGTTCCCTGAACCTTTAGATCGCCGGGCAGCGACCATTGCTCGACATCCGCTGAGGCCACACGTTCTGCCTGCAGTCGGCCGTACTCGCCTCGCATGACTGACCACTTGTATTCTCGCAGAAACGGATCGTCTGAAACCAGCGCCGAAAAAAGATCAACAGTGCGAGGCATGGACATGGCTCGCCCCACCGGTAACGCGTGGTATAGCTGGTCGGTCCACCGTTCAAACTGCGACTGCATGCGGGATCGGAAGTTTTCGTCGAGCCGTTCACTTGTCGCCAATTTTGAAATGAGTGGACTGTTGGAAGCGACCGCCGCTTCGACAAACTCCGGCGGCAAGTCAAGCATCGCGGTATTTAGAAGCAACTGAACGGCTCGAACAGATGCCTGGTCACGGTCGGAGGAAGCTGCAAGATCGAGCAGCCTTTCCAACACGGCCACCTCTGCACTGAAGTCAGGTGCCTCATTACCCGATGCCGCCTGCTGCTTAATGGCAAGGGCAATGCTGTGGCGGAGCAAGTGCGTCGATGCTTCACTAAGCGTTTGCTGCGCGTCGAGATAGCGATGTAGTTCCGGCCGAATCGCAGGGGCGCGGATATTCAACAACACCGTCGGAGAAACTCCTTCAAGCTGCGGCAATAAGACGCCGTGGTCGGCTTCGGACTGCAGCAATCGCGAGTATTCTGACGTGGCCCATGTGAGTAGAGATTGAGTGACGGGGATCACATCCGAATCGGCTTGCGATTCCAGATCTGGCGTTGGCAACGTCAGTGGCGCGGGAGTCGACAACCGGGCAGGACGCAGCTTCAGAATTTCGACTAATAGCGGAGCAGCGGCTGCGGGATCGTCCTGAGTGACAAGCCACGACGCTTCAAACACCTTGACATTCAGCTGCTGGTCGGGCGTCGTGGCTTCAGCTTTTAACTGCGGCAAATACTGTTGAGGATCCTGCAAGGCAAGCTGCTGAAAGCATTCAAACCGCAGCGACTTTGCTTCTGCAAACCGCAATGCAAATTCCGGCATGTCCGTTAGCAGGTCGAGTGCCTCCTGCCATTTCTTTGCCGCCATTAGCCCGGTGGCCTGCTCAATAACGTCTTGAGGTAACTCGGTGGATTCGGTTTGAGAAATCCGAGACAGCCGTTCGGGCGACGAATGAAGCAGATCGTTTTCCAGCGACTCAGAAGCAACTAAATGGCCCCAACCGTTCACGGGAAGAACGACCTCCTCAGTGACGGAGACAGACTTTTCCTGAAGACTCACTTTGGCGACCAAACCCGACGACATTGGCACCAGCAGTGCTCCGTCGCGCAACACGCCACGACCGGTTGGCACGCCGGCTGCCGCGGGAATTTCGATCGACCAGTCGTCGCCGTCTGTCGCCACATGAAGACTTCGCACCACAGCGCTTTCCGATTTCGTAGTCTCAGGCGGACCCGATTGGTGACCGCCGTGTGGCTCAACAATGACGACTCGGCCGTCCGCGGCATGCAGAAAAACGGCTGAAGGGCCAACCTTCAGACGCCGAACCTGCTCGCCCGTCAACGCGTTCAATACGACGATTTCATGGGCTTCGTGAGGAAGTACGATTAGGTGCTCGCCAGACGTGATTAACCGGGATTCCGGCCATCGCCGGTTAATGCTGACCGTCGGCGTTGTGGCAACCGGCTGACCACGGCGCAAACGCGTGACCGGATCGTGTTCGTCATCATGCATGGAGCTGGCCCACAAAACGGACCGTGTGAGCTGATCGACGCAAACTGTCCAGCCAGTGGTGGTGGGGCACCAGATTAGACCGCCATCAACAACCGGACTCGCTTTCCACAAACGCCGCGCAGGATCTTTCTCGATGGACTGGTCCGGAAACGCGAGTAGGCGATTCCAAATCAGTTCGCCGGTTGTCGCCGCCAGGCAGCCGAGTTGAATTTCGCCGTTCCATTCAAAAACGCCGTACAGCCTTCCTCGCACCGGCGTTGGTGGGCCGGACATCCAGAACGTTTCTGACCGACTGCCAATCGTCTCCCCAAATGTTTCGCCGGAAGTCGTCCAGACTCGACGGCCCGTTGCTTTCTCCAACGCGATTAGCCGCGAGTCCGTTGCTTGAGGCGTGGTCATGCGACGCCCAAATGCGCGATTGACAGTCGCCGTGGTTTTTCCTGCCCCTTCCTCGCTGGCAACCACATATAGCTGATCGCTATCCGACGACACTCGCCCCAGCACGTTGTCGCGACAGAACAAAGTGGCGAGTACAGTATTTTCAAGCCGCGAAAAAGCGACGTCGGCATTCGCCGTATTTAGGGTTCGATCGCCTTCGATCTGGCCGTCCAAAGCTGGCAGCAGCGGATAGTGCCACTGTGGTTGCCCGGATTTCAGGTCGATCGCCGCGACGCCACGCAGCGTTCGACGATACAACACGTCGCCATCCACCGTGTCCCGCCACGTGGTTTCGGGGATCACGCTCGCCTGCCGCGCGGCGTCTCGAAATATTCTGATTCGCTGGCCCAGACTTGGCGACGACAACGGATGAAACTGCCACCGCAGATGCGTGGGCACAACAACGTTATCAAGCGACTTTGTAGGCTCCTCGCGGTCGGTGGCGGTCGGAGGCGTTGATTCTGAAAGCTCAGTCGACGCTCCGTCCGCTTTCAATTGGTCCATCACATTGCCGGCGCCGTCCCGGAACTCGGCAGGAATCTGATCTTTCAGCAGGGGCACCAACCAGGCTCGAGCCGCCAGATAGTGTCCTTGAGCCACATGCAGTCGGGCCAGAATTAAGTGAGACTGAATAGAGGCCGCCGTGCCGGGCATTTCCTGAATCAACTGCGGCATCGACTTAAGGTCACCGCTTTCCAGAATCTCATCGAGTGTTTGATCCGCCAGATTCGCGTCTCGCGTGGCCTGCCTTTGCCGGACATCTTCAGGAAAATCGAAGAACAGGTCGAACAGAACGCGAAACAAGGGGACGAACGCCTCCGATCCGCTCGCACTAGGGACCATCGTCGAAGGATCGGCCGTCTGCAGCCGACGGAACTCATAGAACGCTGCGTCGGTGTTTCCCGCCTGCAGATAGTCCCGCGCGGCCTGCAGCGTCGTTACAGTCTTGCGGTCGATGAGCAAACCGCGGCTGGCATCCTCGACGGCCGCATCATCAGTATCTGCGGAACTGTCTGGCTCATCACAGACTGCGGTCTGGACTTGTGCTGCGAAGAACAGCAGGAATACGGTCAGGCCATTTCGAGTGGACAAGAGGCTGCACACGGATTTTTGCCCGCCAAAAAGGTATCCGGGGAGGATCGAAGCCGTGGAGTACGGCTTGATCTCGACTACAGGATCTTATGATTCCGGCGTCAGCGGGTCCAATGGTGAACTCGCAGACTTTGCCGGGCCGATCCGTGGTCAAATGCCACAATGCCGTCTGATCTGCGGGAATCATTGCATTACTGTTGAACACCTGACATCAGGCCGGTATCCTTCCGCGTTCTGAATTTTGGCCAGCACGCCAGAGTTCTGCGCTTTTCCGGCTGATGACGCCGCACTAAGCGGCCGAAAACATAGCTTTATCAGCGGTTCCCGGAAACATGCCTGGCACGGCGACAGCCTGCCGGGTGCCACAGAGCAATCCTGAGACCGCCTTATTTTATTGATTATTCTCACTCAACTTACAGAACAGGGATTACGGACATGACGGAAGACTTTCGTCTGTCAGCAGAAAACCGCAAGGTGCTCGGCACACGCAATACACGTCGTTTGCGTAAGCAGGGTCGCGTGCCCGGAAACCTGTATGGCTTCAAAAAAGACGCTGTCAATATTACGGTTGCTGCTGACGACGTCGAGCGATTAGTCGCTGGCGGCTCAAAAGTTGTCGACGTTGAACTGGACGGCACCGTCGACAAGGCCGTTGTGCAGGAACTGCAGTGGGACATCTACAGTACTCATGTGCGCCACCTCGACTTGATGCGAGTCGATCCGGACGCCGTGACTACCGTCGATGTGCCTTTGGTGATTCGAGGAGAGCCCGCTGCACTTAAAGTGGGCGCCCAGCTTCGACACAAAGTCAAATATGTTTCTGTAACGTGTCCGGCGTTTCGCGTTCCAACGAACATCCCGATTCGCGTTGCGGCATTGAAGGTTGGCGATACGGTCAAAGTAAGCCAGTTAAAGGCTCCTGAGACTGTGAAAATCAATACAGATGGCGACACCGTTGTTGCTCAGCTGTACGATCCGAAGAAAGAAGAAGCGGCGGCCGCAGCGCCTGCAGCTGAGTAGTTGACGGAAGTTCGAATTCGGGTTTTCGTGCCATGAAGTTAGTGATCGGGCTCGGAAACCCGGGTGCAAAGTACGCGGGAACCCGGCATAATGTCGGGTTTGACGCACTAGCCGAACTGGCGAAGCGTTGTTCTGCTGAGAAACCGCAGAACAAGCATCAGGCGGACATCCAGGACGTGATGATCGGCGGCGAGAAGGTGCTGTTAGTAGCTCCTTTGACCTATATGAATTTGAGTGGTAATGCTGTCTGGCCGTTAGTGAACTTTTACCAAGTGGCCGCAGAAGATATTGTCGTCATCTGTGATGACATGAACCTTCCAACTGGTCGGCTTCGCTGGAGACCCTCAGGGTCGGCAGGAGGCCAAAAAGGGTTGGTCAGCATTATTCAGCGACTGGGACATCAGGATTTTCCCAGACTGAGAATCGGAATCGGGCGTCCACCCGGAAAAATGGATGTGACTTCCTACGTTCTCGGACGGTTTCGGGAAGAGGAAAAAGAAGACGTCGAACACGCAGTTTTGCGAGCGGCGGATTCCGTAGAATACTGGGTTGCCGAAGGTATTAAACCCACCATGACGCAGTTCAATCGACCTGCTGAAGCGTAAAACATTGTTTTTGGAGTAGCTGCCGGTGTCAGTCGCAGAAGTCAGTACCACAAAGGAAAACCTTTACGAAGGTATGTTCCTTGTCAACAGCAGTCATTTCGCCAACGATCCGGAAGCTGCCACAGAATCCATCATGGCGATCCTGGAGCGAGCCGGTGCTACCGTAGTAGCTCACCGCCCATGGCAGGATGGCAAGCTGGCCTATGAAATCGAAGGTCAACGGAAAGGTCTGCACTATCTGGTGTGCTTCCGCATGCCTGGAGCTGGCATGGAAGTGATCACGCGACAGTGTCACCTTAGTGACGTCGTGCTGCGACAGATGGTCATCAAGCACCCACCAGAATTGTTCAACGCAATGGTCGACGCCCTCAACGGCACGACTGATGGCGAGGCAGAGGTGGAAGCAGAAGCCACGCCTGACGAAGCAAAACCTGCAGAAGCAAATTAGTCCGTACGGCGAATTGCAACTCGGCGTTCCTTCACTGGAGACACGATGGCATCCTTCAACAAAGTGATTCTGGTTGGCAACCTGACTCGCGACCCCGAAGTGCGCTACACGACAGGCGGAACGGCGGTCACAGAAGTTGGCATGGCGGTCAGCCGTAACTGGACCGATCGCAGCACCAATGAACGCAAAGAAGAAACGACATTCGTCGACGTGACACTGTGGGGCCGAACGGCAGAGGTCGCCGGCGAATATCTTTCCAAAGGCCGCCCGTGTCTGATTGAAGGGCGTTTGCAACTGGATCAATGGGAAGATAAGGAAACCGGTCAGCGACGATCGAAGCTAAAGGTCGTTGGTGAGACCCTGCAATTGCTGGGCAGCCGTAACGATGGTGGTGGTGGTGGTGGCGGAGGCCGGCCGGAGTCTGGTGGATCACAGCCTTCAAGGCCGCCAGCAGCCAACACCGGGCGTGAAGAGAAAAGCCCGGATCAGGCTTTTTACGATGATGCTCCCAGCCCCCCCAAAGACGATGAAATTCCGTTCTAGACGGTTTTCTCGCCCTGATTAGAGTTCAAGATTTCAGAGACCCTTCTGATTGTTAGTTTGGAATTCGGAAACATGGTTCATATTTCAAAACCTCGCGGCGTTGCCGGTTCAACCAATAGTTCGGCCGAAGTGCTGCTGGTGCACGATGTTGAGCATCTTGGCAAGCGTGGCGAGATCGTAAAAGTGAAGCCCGGCTATGCTCGCAACTACCTGTTGCCGCACGGTGTCGCGACAGTGGCATCCGACGAAAACAAGCGGATGGTGGAGCTTCACAAAGAGAAGCTGAAAGCCATCGAATCCAGCCGCATTCGTGAGTTTGTGAAGATCGCTGACGCTGTCAACAAGTACAGTGCGACGATTGAGGCGAACGCCACGACAGACAACGCCCTGTACGGCTCAGTGGGCCCCAAAGACATCAGCGATGCTCTGAAGGCGGCTGGCCACAAAATCGAACCAGAACATGTTCGTATGGAAGGCCCGATCCGCGAACTGGGCATGTACACAGTGAAGCTGAAGCTACACGAGAAAGTACAGACCGATGTTAAAGTGTGGGTGGTGCCATCCGCTGCAGGCGTCTAGTGGTTTTCGATTGACCTCCAGCCGACTACGCTGGAGATCTTGTCCGAATGAAGGCCGCCCTCGCGAGCAGGCTCTGTCATTCTAAACCGAGAACGATTTGCCGACACCTGATGGTTGAGGCACCTTGAACGAGCTGTGCCGGGTTGAGTTAACAATTCGGTGCCGTACGGCAAAAATCCATGATCCTCAGGCAGGTTTCCTGCCTGGGGATTTTTTCGCGGCGGCCGGGGAATTTTCAAAGGTAACGGAAGCATGTACGGAGATACCAAGACGTCGGCAGGTCCCGACAAGTTTCGGATTCCTCCGCAGAATCTCGACGCGGAACGAGGTGTGCTGGGCAGCATCATGCTGCTGAACGAAGCGATTGACGACGTCGGAGAAGTGCTGAAGGCCGACCACTTCTATAGTGACGCCCACCAGAAAATCTATACCGCCATTCGCGACCTCTATGAGAACAACATTCGCGGCATCGACGGCATTACGCTCGCCAACGAACTCAAACGACGCGGCGAACTGGAAGATGTTGGTGGCGGGCCATACATCGCCGAAATCCTGGATACAGTGCCCCACGCAGCTCACGTGCGGTACTACTCAAACATCGTGCGTGAAAAATGGCTGCAGCGCAGTTTGATCTACGGGTGCACTGAGATCCTGTCCGAAAGCTATGAACTCACCACCGACATTGAAGACCTGCTTCAAAGTGCGGAGCGGCGAATTTTTGGCATCGTGGAACAACAGGAAGGCGCAGGAAACATCGCCATCGGCGACATCCTGATGGACGCCTTCGACCGCATTGAAGAACGCATCAATACGGAAGGTGATGTTTCCGGCACGACAACCGGCTTCGCCGATCTTGATGCTCAAACCACCGGCCTGCAACCGACGGAGCTGGTCATCCTAGCCGCTCGGCCGTCGATGGGAAAGACGGCTTTCGTTTGTAACGTGGCCGAAGCAGTGGCGCGAGACCTGAAAGGGGTGCTGCTGTTCAGCCTTGAACAGTCCAACCTGGAACTCGCCGAGCGTTTTCTGTGCCTCACGGCCAAAGTGAACGGACACGACCTTCGAGCAGGTAACCTCACCGCCGAAGACCGAGACAAGTTGATGATGGCCTCTGATGAGCTGTCACGGCTGCCGCTTTACATCGACGACAAGCCCGGTCGCACGATGGGACAAATTGCAGCCTTGGCCAGACGCCTTCATCGTAAAAGCCCGCTGGGCGTCATCATCATCGACTACCTGCAGCTTGTCGAACCGGATGACAAGAACTCACCGCGTGAACAGCAGATTGCCGGCATTTCACGTCGTCTGAAATTTCTGGCGAAAGAACTGCGAGTCCCCGTGATCGCCCTGGCCCAGTTGAACCGCGGAGTGGAACTGCGTGAAGACAAGCGACCACGACTCGCCGACCTGCGAGAGAGCGGGGCGATTGAGCAGGACGCAGACATGGTCATGTTCCTGCATCGTCCCGACGCCTACGACCCGGAAGACCGCCCCGGCGAAGCTGAGATCGTCGTCGCCAAGCACCGCAGCGGCCCGACCGGAATCGTGCGATTAACGTGGCGCAAAGAATTCATGCGATTCGAGAACTACGCTCCCATGCCCGACACGGATTTTGACCTGTAGGCCAGCGTTGTCAGCAGCTAAGCCTAAGCCCAAAATCCTACGGCGACGGTTCGGCCCACAAGCAGCGGGTGTTGATGGCCTCAGTGACTCTGGGCGACGCACATCCGGGGTGCCAATGCCACCTGATGCGTAGCCCACACTCTTTGTGTCGAGCGGCAACTGCCGTTTTGGCCTGAATGAAGTGGTACGCAATTTGCTATCGTAGACATAGCAACGAATTTCCTCCCGAAGCGAGGCCTTTTACGAAGAGAAATCCGCTATGTTTTTCGACCCAACCTACATTTTGATGGTGCTGCTGCCAGGACTGATCATTTCTGGCATTGCCAGCATGTTGGTGCGTTCGGCATTCGCAAAGTATTCAAAGGTTGCTGGGTCGCAGGGCTACACCGGAGCTCAAGCCGCGCAAATTCTATTGGAGCACGCGGGCATCGGAGACGTCAGAATCGTACCGACAAACGGGTACCTCAGCGACCACTATAATCCGGCCACAAAACAGCTGGCGCTTTCTGAAGACGTCTACGCCAGCCGGTCTATTGCCGCTCTGGGAGTGGCATGTCACGAAGCGGGGCACGCGATCCAGCACGCTCGGGGATATGCACCGCTGGGGCTACGATCGGCCCTTGTGCCTCTTGCAGGAATTGGCTCCGGGGTGGGCGACCTCGTAATGACAGTCGGTCTGTTTCTTCTGTCACCCTCTGTTGTCATGATCGGTGCCTTGTTGTTTAGTGCGGTGCTGTTGTTTCAACTGGTGACGCTTCCCGTCGAATTTGACGCAACCGCTCGAGCCAAGAAACTCATCGTCGATACGGGTATCATTACACCGCAGGAACGAGACGGGGTCGACAGTGTCTTGAATGCGGCCGCCCTGACTTACGTCGCTGCTGTTGTCAGCACATTGCTGACGCTGCTGTACTTTCTGATGCGATCAGGACTACTGGGCAACCGCGATTAGAGCAGTCTTTCTCTTGTCGTGGGCAGTTCGGGCTCGCGGGAAACAGCCTTCACAGTCCGTAACGCTTGCTCCGCGGCCACAAGTCAGCGAAATTCGCTGTAGGAAACTAAGATGAGTCTGAAGCCACCCACCGAAACTTCTGACACCGGGTCCGCAGCCCGCTACCGCCTGGCGGATTTTTCGCAGATCGAAGGCGTGCCGTGCCCCTGCGGATCAGCCCGTCGGGCATTCGCCGGTGTGCCCGAATTCCCCGGCACTTTGCACGTGACGGAAATCAGTGAAGCCGCGAAGAAGCACTATCACAAGACGCTTACCGAAACGTACTTCTTCCTCGAATGCGGTCCCGATGCCAAAATGGAACTGGACGACGAGATCATCGATGTCCGTGCCGGCGTCAGTATCGTAGTCCCACCCGGCGTCCGTCATCGAGCGCTTGGAAAAATGAAGGTGTTGATTGTGGTGCTACCGGAATTCGATCCGGCCGATGAGTGGCTGGACTGATCGATCAATCATTTGATCGTCGCACCAATGCCACTCGGTCTCCATCGCCATCATGTTGGCCGATTGACCGCACCTTGCCGCCTTCGATGGACGCCACCGACCCGTTCAATAGCTCACCACCGTTTCGTGGATCAAACCATTTCACGGTGAACGTCCCTGAAGCTGACGTGAGGTCCAGATCTGTGGTGCCACCTTTTGGCAAATAGACGACGTACACCTCGCCAGATTTCGCGAAGCAGTACTTACTATTATCGTGACCTGCATTGCCGACCAGTTCGTCAGCGGGCTGCATGTCGTGGAACGGAATCTTCTGGTCGTGGAAGAAGTTGATCGCGACGCGGCAATAGTCCCAGCTGCGATCGCGTGAACGCCAGTCCTCGCAGACGAGGTCGTTCTCGACAAACTGGTAGCCGAAGTAGTACTCGACTCCCGCACCACCCCCCATAAGTGTGCCCCACAACGTCTGGTGCCGCACTTCGTGTTCGGTGTAGATCATCTTGCCCGTTCGGTCCTTGCCGTCGAAACCTTTGTAGCCGAGGTCCGGACATTGCCCATGAGCCGCCGTGCCGGATTCGTCGAAGGCCACGATCCACGGCTTGCCGGCCTTCGCAGATTCCGTCACCCACTTCACAGTTTGGCTATGCGTATCCTTGATCCCACTGTTCTGCAGTGACACGCCCGTCAGTTCGGACCGGTCGCCCAGCAGCGGCTTGTAGACCTTGTCCTGCTCATTCGGAAACGTGTGAATCACGATGTTGTGTTTATACGGATCTGCCGTCGCCAGAAAGTGAATCATTTGTTTCTGCTGCTCAGTCGTCTGAGTGTTCTCTTCGCCAAGGTTCCAGTTCAACGCGAGGTTGTGGCCGTACCTGGCGATCAGTTGGCCGCAATAGGCTCGCCGCTGAAGACCGAAGTCTCCGCCGTCGAGTGATTCAGGAACGTTTCCTTTGCCGCCGTTGTGTCCTCGTTTGTGATCGTCGTTTTCGGTTTCCTGCATTTTGAAGTGCAGGTACATGCCCTTGGCGGTGGCGTGATCGAAAACAATCCCCCACTGGTCCAGCTTGCTGCAGTCGAAGTGCAGCTTGTCATCTCGATGAATGTACGGCCACACGTTGTCGCCGTCGCCTCCTGCGTTATAGGTAAGAAACGAGAACGCATTACACCCCTTGCCAGAAAGGTAGTTGACCGCTCCGATCAAGCCTTTGCCCTTGCCGTCTTTCCATGTGGGATCGCCGTCATTCCAATCCTGAACATGTGGCCCCCAGGTTTTCAGCGGCACTTTGTCAGGCTTACCGGCGATGGTGTTGTCGAAGTCGACATAGCCCAATAGCGTTTCAGGCGCGTCGGCTCCTGCCTTCAGAAAGTACTTCTTGCTGCCGGCGAACTGGAGATAGTGTTTGCCGACGTACTGCAATCGCCCGTGCGCCCGCAAGTCGCGACCGGATTTATCCGTGGCGGCGATTTCGAACGAACCGCGTTTGTACTCGCGGGGAGCGTCAGCAACGTCATTCGGGATGTGCAGATCCTTGATACGGATCGGACCGACTACTCGGTACTTCCAGGCTCCGGCCAGATCCGGCGACAGGTGGGCTCGCCATTTCGTTCCCGCTTCGGCAGACGTATTCGCCGCGTCACCATCGGCTGCGAAGTAGCCCGGCACAAGATACTTCGGTGTGCCGGACTCATGAGTAAACTCGACAGCAAAGAAGTAGTCCGTGAACGGATTCGGATCGTTGTCCTGTTCGTGAGCGTATGGACCGTCGAGCGTCAGCGTGACCTTGTGCCACTGTTTGAGTTCGCCGGTAATCTTCACACTGCCGTCACCATCCGGCTGCCGCGGCATGATCAGCGGCAGCTTGCTGACGGGAATCGTCGGGCTACCCTTGGGCTTTGCTTTCCGCGGCGCCTGCTGCGAAGTTTGCGCCATCTTCTTCAGCAGAGGAGCGGCAGCTTTGCGAGTTGCATCGTTGGCAGGCTCAAACGTCACCGCTGCCCAGCGAGCTCGACTGAATTCCTGACCGTCCTTCGAACCGACTTCGGCAGCAACCTTAATCACGGTGCCTTCCGTGAGCTGCACCTTATTCCATGTCTTGTGAAATTTGTCGTCCTCTTCGTACGTTTGCCCACTCAGCGGACACTTGAAGTCGCCAATCGCTTCTCCATCGGCACTCACAACGTACGTCGATTCTCCATCGTTCTCCCCCACGGCCTGCAACGTCACGTTGTACACGCCAGTCGGGAAGGGGAACGTGTTTTCCGCGACGGCCTTCTTTCGCTGGTCCGGATTGATGGCGGCCCACTTGCCTCGATCCAGATAAAACCCGGTGCCGTCCAGAGACCATTCGGCTGCGGGCATCGTGAGCTGTTTTGCCTGAGGCACTCGGGCATCTGCATCAAGATTCTGCTGGATCCAGTTTCGCAACGTGCTGCTGCCTCGGCCGTATCCGCCGGGAAGTGGTACCAGGTCGCGGGTTTGAATTTTTGGTGGCTCACCCCAATGAGCGGGAAACTTCTTCTGCGCCTTCACCAATCGAAATGCTTTGGGCGGCGTTCCTGCGTGAACCTCGCTGGCCGGACCAACACCGTCGGGGCGTTCGAAGTCGCGGTTTGTGGTCATCAGCCACTTATCAAACTCGAAGCCATCTTCGCGCATTGAAAAGTGGATTGTGTGTTCGCCCGGTTCTTTGATGTCCAGAAAAATCTTATAAGGCTCGCCGCAGTGTTCCTTTTCGGTGCGTTGCTTGCTGTCCCACCGCCAGGTTCGTTTCCCTTCGCACCACTGCAACCGCTGACCGCTGGCAGGCCATTCTCCGTCGAGGCCCACATGCAGGCCGTTGTCTTCACTGCCCGTTGAAAACGCTCGTACCCAAACGTAGTATCGCCCCGGCGTGGTGATGTGAACCTTGTAACTCAGCACCGCCATCCTGCCTGCATCCGGCGCAAAGTTCGTGCCCCTGATTAGCTTGTCATCGTGAGTCCGCCGCGTGTCCGGCAGAACTTCGAGATATGCTCCGCCACTGGCACCGGCCACGTGAGCCGGGTCGCCGTCAGGTTCGACGGCGGGCTTGTCGTCGGCCGTTGTCAGGTAGAATGCACGCTTGTCCGCTTGCGACTGCTCAATAAAGTGTTCGGCTTCGACGGCTACGAGGCCTTCCTTCTCGGCGAAGACCAGGCTGCCATCAGCGATTGGCTCAGAAGAGCCTGCGGCGTTGGCAGCCGTCGGACTGAGTGCCAGGCTTAGTGACAGACAAGCGAATGTGAATTTGTGTAGCATGCGATATTGCTCCCGGAACCCGCCCTTGGAATACACCTCTGTTCCAATGTAACAATGTCGGACAGAATCTCCACTAACCTCGACGGCCTGCCAGACCGTCCATGATCGAACCGAATTCTTGCCATGCCTGACGATCAAAAACCCATCGTCTGCACCTTCGAAAGTCGTCGCGCAGACGACATGCGTTCCCTGATTGAACGATTCGGTGGGACACCAGTCGTCGCTCCGTCGATGCAGGAAGTGCCCCTCGAACAGAACTCAGAAGCCATAGCTGCGGTTCAAAAAATCATCGCCAATGAAACGCAGTACCTGATTCTGCTCACCGGTGTCGGCGTGGAAGCAATGCTGGAAATAGCCGCCACACAGCAACTCAAAGAACGATTACTTCAGGTCATGAAGGACATTCCGTTGCTGATACGCGGGCCCAAACCGGCGGCTGTACTTAAGCGATTGGGCTTACAGTACGCCGTCAAAGCCCCCGAACCGAATACGTGGCGCGAGTTATTAGCAGCGATCGACGGAGCCAGCGTCGCATTGGAAGGGCAAACGGTGGCCGTGCAGGAATACGGCGTGTCGAATCCGGAACTTTATGACGGCCTGAAACAACGCGGAGCCACAGTGCTGCCCGTGCCCGTCTATCGGTGGGCGTTGCCAGACGACCTTCAACCACTCGAATCCGCGATCGAGAAAACGATTGCAGGGCAAACCGACATCCTGTTGTTCACGAGTGCGCAACAGGTCCGCCATGTGTTGTTGGTGGCGGAACAGCGTGGTTGTCAAAGCGAATGGCTGGAGGCGGCGAACAGGATTCTGGTGGCGTCGATCGGCCCCACATGTTCGGAGACGCTAAACGAAGTCGGGCTGAACGTTGGCTTCGAAGCCAGCCCGCCAAAGATGGGGCCGCTGGTTCGCGGTGCTATTGCGGCGTTTCAATCCGGCGAGCCGAGCACATAAGTCCTCGGCTCACCAACGGAAACTCAAATTCCAGCAGCGAGGTTGTTCGCATCGCTGGCGGGAGCATCGAACGACCGGAGTTCTAATTCCCGCTTCTCAACCTGCTCAGCGCGAAGGTCGCTAATCATGCGAGCGATGAGAATCGCCATGCCGATGCCACACAAAATCAGCGTGGGCATTTCGTAACGAAGCATGCGGCTCTCTTCGGAGAACACAGTTTCTGAAAAGAACACGCCGTCCGGTTTGATGCCAAAGCCGCCGCGACCGTGAAACGTAGCCATCGTGTTATTCACAAAATGGAACGCCATCGCGGGAAACAAACTGCGACTGTGAACGGCCAGCAAGCCAAGCACGAGTCCCAACAGCGCGGCGTTGAATGCCTGTTGCGGAATCATGTGAATGATGCCGAACATCAAACTCGACACGATAATCGCGACCTTTAATCGCCCGCCGCGAGCCAATCCGCTGAGGATAAAGCCGCGAAATGCGAGCTCTTCGCAGATCGCAGGCGTAACGGCGAACACGGTGATAATCAACCAGCGAGGCAGGTCAGTGGAACTCAACAGCTTCGAAATACGAGCCAGCCCTTCTTCAGGCGGAGCGGGCAGAAACCCGTATTCGACAACAAAGCTGCTCACTTCGACGCTTAACGGATGAGCCAGCACGGCAAGGCCAACTCCCATCAGCATGGAGCTCAAGGTTGGCATGCGAAGACGGAAGGTCGCTCGCAGACTGGTCGTTAACAATATGCCCATAAACACCGCAGGACAGGCGATCATCGTCAGCTGCTGAATCACCATCGTCTGCATGACTCGTCGACCGACCACCGCATCGGTGCCCACAAGGTCGGGCTTCATATATTTCATCGCAACGAACTGCAGGAACAGAATCACGATAAAACAGAACACAGCTTCCGGAAGGGCTGGAACTGGTTCCTTGTCGCGAGTCAGGTTGCTGAACCACAATCGCACGTCGAACTTTTCAGCTTCGCGGAACAGTACGCCTTCACTGTTGTAAAGATCGATTGCCCACCACAACGCTAACATGCTGTACCCAAAGCTGGATACCAAAACCGGGATCGCATACATCAGCAAGTCATTCGACTGCGTGGCGGTCAGCAGCAAACCTTTCAGCAGCAACGCCACGTTCACAACGGGAATGACGCTGTAAAGGGGCGTGATCTCAATCGCTGGATTCAGGCAGAACATGGTCAGCCCCAGAATCACCATCAACAACGGCGTAAGATAGTACTGGCCTTCCTTGGTCGATTTCGCGAACGTCGCCAGAGCCAGGCACAACGCGCTGAACAACGCAGCCAGCGGCACAAGCAGGATCACCAACCACATCAAAGCTGCCGCGCTGGGGAATTCCAGGTTAACAGCCTCTACGGCTCCCGCCCCCATCGCAGATGCCAAGTGTTGGCCGGTGAATCCCATGCTTAACAGGTTCATCAGGGCTGTTCCAATACTGAACAGCAGGATCGTCATGAACTTGCCCATCACCAGTTCGACTCGGCGAGCGGGACTGATCAGCAGCGTCTCCATCGTGCCGCGTTCTTTTTCACCGGCCCCCAGGTCGATGGCGGGATAGAAGGCTCCGGTTAACGCCATAATGACGATCATCGCAGGGAAGAGTTTACTCCACACATTGGCCGCCACTTCTTCGCCGCGCGCAACTTCAATCCATTCCAAGCTGGCCGGATGTTGTAACTCCGGCCGCAAAGCTGCCTTTTCAAACGTGGTAGCGCGCAGGGCGTCTTCCCAGTTATTTAAAGCGTTGCGGATGCGGCCGAATGCCACCGCAGACTTGTCGTCGGCGCTGTTGCGAAGAACCTGCAGTTTGGGGACGAACACGGACTCGTCATCACTCACGGACGAATCCGTTTGTAGTGCGGCGATAGCCTCGGCATAACCATCGGGCACCATGACCAAGACCTGAATACCGCTATCGTTGAGCTCACTGCTGATTTCGTCGCGGATTTGCGCACGAGCGGCTGGATCTTCTTCTGATTCCGCAGCAGCCTGATACTGCGTCAGCTTCTTGTGCAACTGCCGGCCGCTCTTGAGCAGTTCGGCATCGGACCTTGCCTTGTGCGTTCCGGCAGGAACGGTTTCGTCTGCGGAGCCCGGAAGATCAACCACAGCGCGGAGACGTTTCGCGTCATCTGCGCCGCCGGGAAACCATTCGTCGCGGATTCCGTCCTCGCTAAGAAACGCTGGATCCGTTGGCAATTCTTTAGCGTTCAGCACAACGACCGTACGCTTCTGCTCACTGAACGTCAGCATCATCTGCACCACGCCCAGCCCAAGCATGGGGTACAGCAGCACAGGCAGAATCGTAATCATGAACAGCGTGCGACGGTCGCGCAACTGGTCACGTACTTCCCGCAGGAAAATCAGTTTGATGTTTTTCCAGCTCATGATTGTTGGGCGATTTCGGCTTCTCGTTGTTCAATCAGATCGAAAAACAGTTCTTCGACATCCGGTTGGTTATGGCGGTCGGCAAGTTCCGGCAGTGTACCTTCGTCTACAATTCTGCCGCGATGAATCACTGCAATTCGATCGCACAGCTTTTCGACTTCTCGCATGATGTGAGTCGAAAAGATAATGCATTTGCCTTGTTCTTTGAGTGTCGCCACCGCCTGTAGCACGTTGCGAGCGACCAACACGTCAAGTCCTGAGGTGGGCTCGTCAAAGATAATGACAGGGGGGTCGTGAACGATCGTTCGCGCGATCGACACTTTCTGTTTCATGCCGGTGGACATCTTGGATCCCAGCCGGTCTCCGATCTCGTCCATCTGCAGCACGTCGAAAATTTCTTCAATGCGAGGCTGCAGTTTGTCTTCGGGAATCCCGTACAGTCGACCAAAGTACTCGACCATTTCGCGAGCCGTCATGCGGTCGTAGATGCCCGTGTTGCAGGACATGAACCCAATGTTGCGGCGAACGGCGGCCGCATCGTGCATGACGTTGATGCCGGCGACTTCCGCAAAGCCACGGCTGGGCTTCAGCACGGTGCTAAGGATCCGCAGGCAGGTCGTTTTGCCAGCTCCATTGGGGCCAAGCAACCCGTAGATTTCTCCGGGATTCACTTCAAACGACACATTGTCCAGCGCGCGGAACTTGCCGCCGAAGTCGTTGAATTCTTTAGTCAGGCCCTTGACGCGAATCATGCGGGGAATGCTCTGGGTGTTGTGCCGAATGGTTGGGCCCGTGATCGCGATTCGTTGTTGGATTCGCCAGAATTCCATCGGCCGTCCGGATGGGAAGAAACCCTGTCAGTTTCAAGACATCCAATGGACGACCGTTCGTCGCGAGACGAAGCACTTTCAGGCTAACACACACATCGCCGGCGGGCGGGCATTCGGCAAACGTCAGCGCACGTTTACGATTGTAGAATCGGTAGAACCGGGTCAGACGATGCTGACTGGAACTCGTCGGCTTCATCAATGTAATCGTAATAAACGTTGCGTTGCCGAGGAGTGTAACCAGCGTTCTGAATGCACTGCCGAATTGAATCCACCGTAAGGTGATGAACGGTCCCCGCCTGGGACACCACGTTTTCTTCAATCATCAGACTTCCCATGTCGTTCGCACCGAACAACAAGGCCATCTGCCCCACCTTTTCGCCTTGAGTCACCCATGACGATTGGATATTCGGCACGTTGTCGAGATACAGACGACTGATGGCCTGAGTCTTCAGGTATTCAAACGCCCCCGCGGGCGGAATCTGAGCCATGTCAGTGTTATCAGGCTGAAACGTCCAGCAGATGAACGCCGTGAAGCCGCCGGTTTCGTCCTGCAGTTCGCGGACTCGTTCGAGATGCTCAATGCGTTCGGCCAGCGTTTCGACATGCCCAAACATCATCGTGGCTGTCGACTTGCCGCCGAGGTTATGCCAGACTCGCATAACGTTCAGCCAGTCGTCGGTCAGTACCTTGCCGCGAGTGATCTCTTTGCGGACTCGGTCCACCAGGATCTCACCGCCACCGCCAGGAATGCTGCCAAGCCCCGCAGCTTTCAGTCGTTCGAGCACCGTTTCCAAAGGCAGTTTGGAGATCTTCGTAAAGTGATGGATTTCCGGCGGGCTGAAACCGTGAACATTCACCTGTGGGAAATGCTGCTTCATCGTTCGCAGCATGTCTTCGTACCACTCCAGCGGTAGCTTCGGATGCAGACCGCCCTGCAGCAGAATTTGATCGCCGCCCAGTTCGACGGTTTCCTCGATCTTCTTCAGCAGCGTCTCCATCGGCAGCACATAAACTTCCGGATGATCGGGCGGCCGATAGAACGCGCAAAAGTCGCAGACGGCGGTACACGCATTCGTGTAGTTAATGTTGCGGTCGATGTTGTAGGTGCGAAACGGTTCCGGATGCAGTCGGCGTGTGACAGCATCGGCAGCCGCACCAATGGCGGGAAGGTCGTGCGATTGCAGCAGCGTCAGACCTTCTTCCGGAGTTAGGCGTTCGCCCGCGACGGCTTTGTCAAGCAGTGACGAAATCGGAGAAGACAAGGTTTGCATTTTGGTTGACCAGATTGTGTCGAGACGCCAGTTCGTGAAAAAGCTGCAGACCGCTGCGTTCGGCAGCCGTCATCCTGTAGTGCAGGTTCTTTGTGAGATAATTCAGAGCGACGGTTTCCGCAATACCCAGCTTTGCGGATTCCGATTTCGCGATGTCCGTCACATTGGCAAGGCCACGATCGCGAGCCTCATTCAATGCGGAAGCGACGCCCGTCGTGTCGGCCGATGTGTGAGCGACCCACATGGCAAAAACAAACGGCAGCCCCGTCCAGTCGTACCACATCTGGCCAAGATCCATCACTTCGACAAACGATTCCTGCGGTGTGTGCATCGCTCGATCGCCGATCAGCAAAACCGCGTCGGCCGCACTGTCGGTTGTCATGGAATCCATGGATAGAGGCTCGGATTCCGGAAACGATCCGTAGCGTTCGGCCAGAATCACTTTCGACAACGTCGCGCTGGTGCGAGAACCTTCGTCCAGTGCCATCCGCCGTACTTTGCCGGGGTGGACGCGACAATAGAGCTTAACGCTCATCACTTCCCCGCGAGCCGCCACGCAGGCGTCTGAAATAATTTCGTAGCCGGGGCGACGAAAATATTCGATGGACGGAATCAGCGCCACATCCATCTCGCCATCGGCCAGAGAATCGGCCAGCCGGCTGGGGTAGTCGAGTTCAACAGAAGAACCGGGCAGCAGTTCGGACAGGTCCTGAATCAGCGGACGTGAATTCAAATAGCTGACCGCCCCGAGTCGGACGGACGCCGGTGGACGTGCTACGGTTTTGGATTTGGCCGAGTCTTGTTGCATAATCATGATCTGCTCCGACCCAACCGTGCCCTCGGCGTTCGGAATTCCCTGATGTCGCTGCTGTCCGGGACGCTTCCATCGCCGGCTGCCCAAATTTACGGGACGCGAATCTAGTATAGACGGACGCTGAGTGGACTCAACCGGCGGTTCAAAAACCCACGTATTGACGAACCCTGTAAGCGTTCTATTCGTGAGAATTACAGCGGTTACTGAAGGAATCATCGGGATTCCAGAGCAGCGGATCCGCCCGTTCGCTCAAAAACGGCAGTGAACGGCCCTGAACTGCCCCCAGTTGCTTCGTTGGAGCAACATTCTCCCGTGCGCAAGAATTTTCCTCACCGCAGCGTCTGAATGACAGGAACAGAGTCCTCGGCGAGGTGAGCGGCTCGCCCTCACCGCACGAAGGCAGTTGGAGAGCGAGCGACGCCAAATCATCATGCGAAGATCTGCTACTTCGCGTCCACCAGTTTGACGGACTTGATGTAGTCCAGGTCAGGGAAGTTCTTTTTCAGGTAGGCATTGCCTTCTGCCTGAATTGCTCCCTGGTTAGATTCCGCACGACTCCCCCATCATTCGGTTGCAACGTTACGGAGCTTTCAGCTCGCCGCAGTCGGCAATCGTAATCGTTGCTGATGTGCGGCCGCTTTGTGAACCGTAGCTTTCGATCTTCTTCACGATATCCATGCCTTCGACGACTCGTCCGAATACGACATGCTTGCCATCCAGCCAAGGCGTCTTCACAGTGGTGATGAAAAACTGAGACCCGTTCGTGTTTGGTCCGGCGTTCGCCATACTTAAGTTGCCGGGACCGTCATGCGTGAACTTGAAGTTCTCATCGGGAAATTTCTCGCCGTAAATACTCTCGCCGCCTGTTCCGTTGCCGCGAGTAAAATCGCCCCCCTGCAACATGAACTGCTGTATGACGCGATGAAATTTACTGCCCTTGAAGCTTAGCGGCTTGCCTGATTTCCCGGTCCCCTTTTCCCCCGTGCACAGAGCTCGAAAGTTCTCACAGGTTTTTGGAACGTCGTCGCCGAACAGTCCGATCACGATTCGACCGGCCTTCTCGCCATCTATCTGGATATCGAAGAACACTTTCGTTGTGACTTTGCCTTTTGCAGCAACTTCAGCCGATGCACTCGTGCTTGTTGCTGTCAGAGCCAATGCGAACACACTAAGGGCGTATAATCTCTTCAACATTTAACTACTCTCGTTTTGGGTTTTAACTCGACTTGGGCGATTGCCTGTCCGGATGTGACAGGCCAGTGCCGACGCGATACAGTGTGGAGATTCTACAAATCAAGTCTCCAATTGCGAAGCAGGAATATGCGTGTTTGACTTGAGACGAATCACTCGCGAAACCAACGTTCGCTTTGTTGAGTATCACGAGACTCTCGATTCCACCAATAAACTGGCCGCTGAGCTACTTTCTGATTTGCTGCCGCTTAGCCCATCGCTGGTCCTCACATCGTGCCAGACAGCAGGGCGGGGGCGAGGTGCAAATACGTGGTGGGCGACACCTGGTGCTCTGACATTTTCGTTGGTGCTTGCGGCCGAGGGACTATCGCTTTCAACGGAACGGCTGCCTTTCGTGTCGTTGGCGGCAGGGTTGGCTGTTCGCAACGCGTTGGCGGCATTGGTGCCTGAGAAAGTCGTCTCAGTGAAATGGCCGAATGATGTCCTGATCAGCGAACAAAAAGTCTGCGGCATCCTGACTCAGCAGCATGCCGCACAAAGTGAATCAGGCCTGATCATCGGCATCGGCGTCAATGTGAACAACTCACTGAACGCCTCACCGGACACTGTCCGCCAAAAAGCCACCAGCGTTTTCGACTTGTCCGGCACTCACCATGATCTGACGGACGTACTTGTCGGCATTCTTACTGAACTGACCAATGCATTAACCAAGCTACGTGACGACGACAAGGCCATCGTTGCAGAACTAAATGCGCACAGCATCCTGAATGGCCGCAGCATAACAGTGCAGACGGGCGAAACGACGATTCATGGGACTTGTGACCGAGTTGACGACGACGGGTGCCTGCTGGTTCGGGTCGGCAAAAAAACACACCAGCTGAACGCAGGAACCGTGCTCGATTGGTGATTAAACCAGGATGTCCGCTCCCGCTTCCCGATGCGCACACAACGTGTAGAATCCACCGAAAAGCAAACTCCGGCCGGCAGCGGCCACGATCATCGGAAGAAATTTCGGCGGACATGAAGAACGATCAAATTGCGGCAACCTTTGAGCAACTGGCAGACCTGCTGGAAATTCAGGAAGCAAATCCGTTTCGTGTGCGAGCCTACCGCAGCGCGGCTCGGAAAATTTCTTCCACCGCGGAATCGTTTTCCTCGCTGGTCGAAGAAGGCGCCGACCTGACTCAGTACTCCGGCATCGGCAAGGATCTGGCCAAGCAAATTGAAGAATTTGTCACCACCGGCCAGCACGCTCAACTGGTGGAACTCAAAACACAAGTGCCCCCCGGTGTGATTGACATGCTGCGGATCGCTGGCGTCGGCCCCAAAAAAGTGGCCGTCTTCTTTCACAAGCTGAACCTAACATCGCTGGACGAACTCAAAGCCGCCGCCGAAGCCGGAAAACTTGCTGCGCTCAAGGGATTTGGCAAGAAGACGGAACAGTCGATTCTGGAAAACATCGATCTCGCGGCCGAAGCAGGTCAACGAATCTCCATTGCCCGAGCGCGCGAAGCGGCCGACGCGATCGTGGACGATTTGCTGCAAGTCAAAGACGTCAAACAAGCAGCCGTCGCCGGAAGTTGCCGTCGACGTAAAGAAACGTGTGGCGATCTCGACGTGTTGGCCACATCCGCCAGCGCGGAGGCGGCCATGGATCGACTCGCCGAAAACCCGCTGGTGGAAAGCGTTCTGCAGCGAGGCGACACGAAAATGCGAGTCCGCCTGAATTCAGGAATCGAACTCGATCTGCGAGTCGTCCCGGACGAATCCTACGGCGCGGCGTTGCAATATTTTACGGGATCGAAAGAACACAACGTCGTCGTTCGGCAGAAGGCCAAAGATCTGGTCCTGAAAGTCAACGAGTATGGCGTGTTCCGCGGTGACGAACAGATCGCCGGTGCGACCGAAGAAGACGTCTATGCAGCGTTGGACCTGCCGTGGATTCCCCCCGAACTGCGTGAGAACCGGTTGGAGTTCAACTATGTCGAACACGGCAAGTTGCCCGAGTTGGTCACGGTTGCAGACATCAAGGGCGATCTGCACATGCACACCACCGCTTCCGACGGAGCAGCCAGTATTCTGGAAATGGCCGAAGCCGCAAAAGCACGAGGGCTGAAGTACATTGCGATCACAGATCACAGCAAGCGAGTCTCCATGGCAAACGGGCTGGATGCCGATCGACTGCGAAAACACTGGCAAGACATTCGCAAAGTTCGCGAACAGATCAAGGGCATCGAAATTCTGTGCGGCATCGAATGCGATATTCTGGAAGACGCCACGATGGACCTGCCGGACGACGTGCTGGCCGAAGCGGATTGGGTGGTCGCCGTCCTGCACTATGGATTGCAGCAGCCGCGTGAACAGATCATGAAGCGACTGCTGACAGCCATCAAAAATCCGCACGTCAACATCATCGGCCATCCTACGGGCCGCATGGTCGGCAAACGTGAAGGAGCCGACGTGGACATCAAGCAGATGCTGCAGGCAGCCGCTGATCACGGCGTGATGATGGAGATCAACGCTCATTATAAGCGGCTGGATCTGGACGACGTCAACGCGGCCGCCGCGCGTGATCTGGGGATTCCGATCGTGATCAGCACTGACTCGCATAGTGTCAACGGCTTCGACGTGCTGCAATACGGAGTCGACCAGGCTCGGCGAGCCGGGCTATCCAAAGCAGACGTGGCCAACACGAAGACGTGGGCTCAATTTAAAAAATTACTCAACAGATAATCGCATGAATCCTTCCACAGTGCAGCGAGTGGCCGTGATCGGGCTCGGTCGTTTCGGAACATCATTGGCTCGTCGGCTTTCCAGTCACGGAGCCGAAGTGGTGGCCATGGATAATGAAGAGCAGCTTGTCGATGAAATCGCATCGGATGTCGCCATCGCCGTGCGATTGAATTCAACCGATGAGGCGGCGTTGCGAAGCCAGGAAGTTGATCGCGTCGATTGTGCCGTAATCGCCATCGGAGAAAACTTTGAAGCAGCGCTGTTGACGACGGTCATCTGTAAGAAAAATCTGAAAATCCCACACGTCATTTGCCGAGCTCAAACGGAGTTCCATGCTGAGATCTTTCGCCAAATTGGCGCCGACGAAGTGATTCAACCGGAACAGAACGCTGGCGAAATGCTGGGCCGCCGATTGGCTCACCCCCGCATCAACGACTACATCACGCTGGCCGAAGGTTTCACGATTCTGGAAATGGTGGCCCCCACAAAGTTTGTCGGAAAGACGGTGAGGGAAATTAATCTTCGGCCCACCTATCAGGTGAACCTGATCGCCATCCGGCGGCATGCCGAAGCGACGGAGCCCAAAACGGCGGAGGTGGGCGATTCAGATCTGCCCGCGCCGCAAGTCGATACGTCGAAGCTCATCAGCGTGCCCGGACCGAACGATCGCATCGAAGCGACGGACGTACTGTTGCTGGCCGGTTCTGAAGAATCATTGGCCGGATTGCCGCAGGAATAGCGTGTTGGCTTCAAACGTGCCTGATCGACCGCCCATCCCCAACGTCTACGCCAAACCGGATAACAACCGCAACGCGCCGGCGGCCGTCTATTTCCATGTGCCGTTTTGCCTGCATCGCTGCGGCTACTGCGACTTTACTTTGGTCGCAAGGCAGGACGAACTGATCCCGTCGTATCTGACCGCGCTGCAGAACGAACTGGCAATGCTGGATCGGGTGTACGACGTGGACACAATTTTCATCGGTGGAGGCACGCCCACTCACTTGACGGCTGCTCAACTTGAACAACTGCTGCAACTGATCTCCAACCACTTTCGATTGACCAGCGGCGGCGAATTTTCCATCGAAGCGAATCCAGACGGACTGGACGATGAACGTCTGGCACCGCTGGCCGATGCAGGAGTGAATCGGTTGAGCCTCGGCGTGCAGTCGTTTGACGACAACGTGCTGAAGACGCTCGAACGTCAGCACGCAGGCGAGGAAGCGATCGAAGTGGTGTACCGCGCGAAGGAACGCTTCGCCAACCTATCGTTGGATCTGATCTTCGGTGTGCCAGGGCAATCGATGGACGTGTGGCAGCAAACTCTGGCGACCGCGATGCAACTGCCGCTCACCCACGTTTCCACCTATGGTCTGACGTTCGAAAAGGGGACCGACTTCTTCAGCCGCCTGAAGCATGGCAGCCTGGCGGCTGTCCCTGACGAACTGGAACGCGACATGTACGGCTTAGCGATATCCGAACTAAATGGCGCCGGATTGCAGCACTACGAAATCTCCAACTTTGCTCGGCCGAGTTCGCGATGCCGCCACAACCAGGTCTACTGGGCGGCCGACGAATACTTCGCCTTCGGCCCCGGAGCCGCTCGTTACGTGAACGGCATTCGCAGCACCAACGCCCGCAACGTGAGCCGCTGGATAAACGCCTGGCTGAAAAACGAAGTCGCTTTGCAGGATCATGAATGTCTAAACGCTGAACAGAGTGCGCGAGAAGCAATTTATCTGGGACTGCGCCGGGTTGACGGCATCGACCTGGCTAAGTTCGAAGCGAGATTCGGATGCAGCCTGGCAGATCTGGCTGGCGAGAGTCTCGACCGCAACATCGCCGCCAACAACCTGGAAATCGTCGATGCCAGTTTGCGATTGACGGCGGAAGGCCGCTTTATCGCGGACTCGGTGGTGGCCGATTTTCTGTAGCATCTTGAGGACGTCACAAAACAGCGCGAGGATCTTCAACAAGATCCACTATGGCCATTCTCATTCATCATGCACGAGTGATGCCACTGTGTTAAACTTCCCCGCATGAACGATCTTCCCCCACAGATGATCATCGTCGGCGGCCCAAACGGAGCCGGAAAAACAACCTTCGTGCGCGAGTCGCAGGAACAATTCGGCTACACGTATCTTGGTGCCGACAAAATCGCGGCGGACATTTGTCCGGAATCGCCTGAGTCTGTCGCTATGGAAGCCGGACGGCAGTTTATCATTCAGATCGCCGCGTTGATCGGTTCTCGTGAAAACTTCGTGGTCGAGTCGACGTTGTCGGGCCGGAGCTTCCGCAGGTCGATTGAAGCAGCGAGGCGAACGGGGTACGTCGTGGACACAACATTCGTCTTCGTCAAGTCGACCGACGCGAGTATCGCTCGCGTTGCTCAGCGTGTTCGGGTGCATCCGCTGTCTGGGATGTTTTGTTGCAGGTTGAAAAAACAGGTGTACCCTGATGGGTGATGTTTCCTGCAACAAGAGGCTTGGAGCCTCGCAGACCCAAGGAGGGCACCCCATGAACGTAGAAGTTATCGTACGGGTTGATGGTCGGGAAGTCGAAACTCTCAAACAGCAGATTTCGGGCCAGCCGGTTGATATTGAACAGCAAACGGAAGCACTCAAGGATCGCGTTGGGCAGGCCGTATTGTCGGAAGCTTTTTTCCGTTTTGATGGGGAACTCAGGCAGCCCCGTTGCTGCGGGCGAGTGATGCACAGGAAAGGAACTCGGTCCGTGCCAGTCATGAGTCAAAGCGGCGAAATCGACTTCAAACGCCGTCGCTATCGCTGCCCGAAATGCCGTCGGTGCTGCACTCCGGCGGACGCCCTTGTGTGGTGTGGGAAACATCGCATTACAAGGCATCTGGGCAAGCAGATTTGTCAGTTAGCCACACTGGAACATTTCACTCGACTGGAACAGCTGATGGCTGATCAGCACGCAGTCCACATCGGCCATGATGACATGCTGCAATTGGTTCACGATGTGGGCACTGTGGTGGATGGTCAGCGTCAGACGGCCGCGAAATTTGCGATGGAAAGTCCGTCCGCAATCGAGGCCAAAGTGCGGCCGAAGCGGGTTCATGTCAGTTGCGATGGCATCATGTACTGCACCAATGAACGCGAACCGTGTCCCGCTGCCCCCAACACCAATCGATTGCTGTGGCGTCAGATGCGAGTCGGCTGTGTGTACTGGCAGGATGAAAACGAATGCTGGCAAAAGCAGGTGGTGTGGGGGCAGGAAGATCTCGGGACTTTTGCGGCGTCACTGTTTCGACTGGCCTGCGAACACGGCTATCGCGACGCCGACGAGAAGATTTTCATTGCCGATGGAGGGGAATGGTGCTGGGGCATTCACGACAAGTACTTTGCTGATGCGGACGGCATTCTGGATTGGTATCACGCCTCGGAACACGTGTGGGACTGCGGGAAGGTTCTGCATTCGGCGGATGACGTCAAGCCATGGGTCGATGAGGGGCTGGAGTTGCTGCGAACCAAAGGGGGTGAAGGACTGCTGGACTGGCTGCAACCTCAGTTGTCTGGACTGCGTGGAAGAAAGCGCAAGGCGATGAATTCACTGTTAGGTTACTTCCGAAGTCGAGTGGGCCTGACAAACTATCCCGCCTACCGTGAGAACAACTGTCAGATCGGCTCGGGCATGATCGAATCCACGGCCAAACAGTTGGTCGGAATTCGCCTGAAAGGCCCAGGCATGCACTGGTCGCCGATTGGAGCATCAGCAGTGACCGCACTGAAAGCTCACAACATTAACAACAACTGGCACAACCTCTGGAAAAACCTCGTCCTCTAAAAACGGACCAGACAGCGGATGCACCCAGCGTGTTCGGCAGGGCGGACATCACGTTCCCACTGAAGATGTGGAACGCCGCTTTCAGCGCTGTCTGACAAATTTTTGGGATTTGTATAGACCTCTGTCTGATCGCTGGTCGCTGGTCGCTGGTGTACAATCAGTTTGGGCGAATTAGTGTTGCCAACGGGGCGTCCGAGCGGATTATGGTTCACAACCAACAACTCTTCGACCTCTTTCACCAGCTCAGGGAGCAAACCGAACAATGATTGCCAGAGAACCGAAGAGCGATGAAGATGTCGGGAGCGTGTTAGATCACGACCTGGTGGTTGAACTCATGGATCGCGGTGCCAGGCGGGCGATTGAGGAGGCCAGGCGTCGGGGAGTTCCCATTCCGGTTGACGGGGACGACGGCGCGATCCGGTACGAGTTGCCCGACGGGACAATCGTCGACGAAGATCCATGGCACGGAAAAAGCACGGCTCCCGATGGTTGGTATGAGCGGTTCGGGATCACGCCGGAGCAGACACCGTAAGCCCTATCCGTCTGTCGCAGCCATGACAATCTGAAGCCGGCGAACTACACTTCGCCCTCTTCAATCGCATGTACAGCGTGGCTCGTCGGACAACATAATGGATTTTCTGCAGCTTACCGGTAAAAATATTCTCGTCGTTGGCGTTGCGAATCGAAAAAGCGTGGCGTGGCATACTGCTAAACTGCTGCTCGAAGCCGGCGCAAACGTGATCTTTTCTGTGCGATCGGAAGAACGAGCCACAACGGTGCGGAAGTTGGCTCCCGAATCACGCGTCTTCGTGTGCGACGTTGAGCATCAGGACCAGATCGATCGCCTGAAGACAGACGTCACTGGCTGTGTCGACGTCTTACATGGCATGGTGCATTCAGTGGCGTTCGCGGACTATTCCGCAGGCTGGCTGCCCTTCCACGAAACCCCGCGAGACGCGTTTCTGCAGGCAGTCAACATTTCCTGCTATTCGCTGGTCGCGCTGTCCAACGCGTTTAAGGAATCACTCGACCCGGAACACGGCAGCGTCGTCACGATTTCGATTTCGACAACTCGCATGGCAGCCGAGAACTATGGTTATATGGCTCCGGTGAAAGCGGCTTTGGATTCTTCCATCTGTTTTCTGGCCAAGTCGTTTTCGAAGTTTTCAAAGGTGCGATTCAACGCTGTGTGTCCGGGATTATTGAAGACTTCCGCGTCGGCGGGTATCCCCGGTTATGTTGATAGTTATCTGTTTGCCGAAAAGGCGACTCTGCGGAAAAAAGCCGTCCAAACGGATGAAGTCGCGTCGGCCGTGGCGTTCATGCTAAGCCCGCGATCGTCGGCGATCAATTCGCAGGGAATCGTGCTGGACGCCGGCATGGGTACCAACTATTTCGATGACGAGCTGACTCATGACAGCTCAGAATGACGTTTCACCAGCGGGTAAGCCGACTCAACGCGCATCCCGCTGGTTGATCGGCATCGTGTTTTGCAGCGTGGCTTTTCGAGTCATCCTGCTGATGTTTCGAGCCGACGATTTGCGAACCGATCCGGACGCCTACGTCGCACTGGCAAAGACGGTTCTGGAAACAGGCGGCTTCTGCAAGCCCGGTAGCGTCGAACCCACCGCCTTTCGTCCTCCGCTTTACCCGATGCTACTGGCCGTCGTCATGTGGACGGGCATAAAGGCTTCGACGGCTGTTGGCCTCATCAATCTGATCGCGAGCGCCGTGCTGACCATTGTGACATGGTGGATCGCTCGCGTCCTCGGTCTTCGCGGAATCTGGCCAGGCGTGGCGGCGGCCGTCAGTTGCTGTGATCCGCTGCTACTGCGCTACAGCGTTCTGCCAATGACGGAAGTGCTTAGTGCCGCGTTGCTGAGTATGGCATTATTGAATGTCCTCAAACTGTGCCTGAGTAAAACCGAGGACTCAGACATTGAGAAACCAGCCAACGCAACAACCGCTATCGTGGCGGGTCTGTGCTTCGGGCTGGCGGGATTGTGTCGTCCCATCGCTTTCGTAACCTGCGCCGTGGTGAGCGGATATCTGGTCGCACGGAGTCTGTTGTTTCGTCGAGACCACTGCCTTTCCCTGAAGCTGGCCGTCACGCCCGCGTTGATGGCGGCTGTCATTCTGGCGCCGTGGGTCATCAGAAATTATTATCAATTCGAACGCTTCATTCCCGCAACAACTCACGGTGGCTACACGCTTCTGCTGGGCAACAATGAGACGTTTTATGATGAAGTCGTTCTTGCTCCTAAAAACACGGCGTGGGAAGGCGCGAGTCTGGAGAAATGGCAACGACAGCTGGCCGAGCGAATGGCGGCGGACAACGTCGACACAGCTTCCGAAGCGGAAATAGATCAGTGGATGTACGCCCAGGCAAAGGGCACGATCCTCGCAAACCGCGGCACGTTCGCCAAAGCCTGTTGGCTGCGCTGGAAGCGTTTCTGGGCATTGCGGCCCACAGTCAATAGCCGGGGCATCCCGCGTTGGTTGGGTCGAGGAGCGGCCGCGTGGTTTGCTGTGCTGTGGCTGGGCCTGGTGGGCTCGCTCTTCTCCTGCAGCGAACGGCGAGCCCACAAGCAGCTGCTCTGGCTGGCGGTCGCTTCTTTTCTGCTGATTCATACGTTCTATTGGACAAACGCAAGAATGAGGACCCCGCTAACCGCCGTGCTTTCCGTTTTGGCGGTGTGCGGCTGGAGATCGTGGATTGACCTGTTGAAGTGGCGGTCAAAATCGCGAACGTCGATTTAAGCAGGGAAAAGAAGGGCTGTTTCATAAATGTTGCGTGGTCTGTGCAGACAGGTTTGACCGCAGAGGCACAGAGGACACAGAGAAACAGTAACTCCGTGTTCTCCGTGGTTAAATGTTTAGCCCGCGCACCAACAAAAAACCATTCCACTTAGCAACAACGCCTTCCTGCATAGCCGGCTTAACACATGATCTGCATTTCCGTCACGCCCTCTTCCCGCACGCTGGCTCCCGCCGACTTGTTGAACGCGTCTCGCAAAGCCGATCTGATCGAACTGTGCCTGGACAGCTTCATCAAGACGCCGGAGGTGGCGGCTTTACTGAAGATGTGCGACAAGCCGATCCTGATTTCGTGTCGCCGCAAGCGAGACGGTGGCAATTGGGCGGGAAGCGAAGAAGAACGCATGCAGCTTCTTCGCAACTCCATCGTCGCCGGTCCCGCGTTTATCGAACTGGACCTGGAAATTGCTAACAGGGTACCTCGGTTCGGCGAGACAAAACGAGTGATCAGCTACACCAGTTTGAATCGGCCGTTGGGAAAGATCGACGACATCTTTGAGCAGTGTTGGAATGCCAAAGCGGACGTCGTCAAAGTCACGTGGCCGACAGAAGATCTTGACGCCGCATGGCCTCTGCTGGCCGCCGTTTCCCAATCGCGCGAATTGCCGGTGGTGGGGCAGGGGATCGGTAAGTCTGGGCTCACATTTTCGCTGCTTGGCCGTCGCTATGGTTCGCCGTGGATCTATGCCGCATTGGAACGAGGCATGGAGGCGTACGAAGGTCAGCCGAATGTTTGGCAACTGGAAGAAGACTACTGGTGGGGCGACATCAACAGAAAGACTCGCTTTCTGGGCGTCATCGGCATGGGAGCGGCGGAGAACTCAACCGTACGAGTTCTGAACGCCGCGTTCCACGAATTAAACAAACCCATCCGCTGCCTGCCGTTGCTGCCCGGGAAGATCGATCGCCTTCCAAAGATGTTGAGTACTCTGAAAATCAACGGCCTGCTGATCGACCCGCATCATGCGAGCGACCTGAGCGGTATGTGTCGGCCGGGCGACGAAATGGCGGAACAAACGGGCTTCATGGATTTGGCGATGGAAGGGAAGAACGGCTGGAAGGGCAAAACGACTCTGTTTGACGCTTTGGAAACGGTTGCCAACGACGTGCGAGGCGATCGCTGGGCGAACGGTCGCGTCGCCACGGTGTTTGGCACCGGTCCAATCGCCGCAGCTGCCGTGCAGTATCTCAAGAACAAGAACGGAGCCGTCAGTGTCGCGGCCCCATCCGACAACACGGCGATGGCGGCAGCGAAGAAGGCGTCCGTGAGGCATATTCCGTGGTCCGCCATTCATGCGACATCGACGGACGTTGTCATCCTGGCCGGCGCCGAAATTCGCAGTGGCGTTAACCGAGGCGAATTGAACCCGTCGCTGATTCGCGAAGGCATGACGGTTGTCGACCTGACCACGTATCCACGCGAATCGGCCTTCGCCGAAGAAGCCCGCGCTCGAGGAGCTCACTACATCAGCCCGCTACAAGTGTTCGCTCAGCAACTAAAAATGCAATTCAAAACACTCACGGGACTCGAACTTCCAGAAACCGCGTTCGAACGCGGAATGGGACGGGCATAGCATGCGTTGCGAACAACCCGATGTCGGGCATATAACTTAGCAATGCCTTACCGACCTCGCACATTAGTCCTACCCGCCGCCGCGATCATCATTGCGGCTCTTTGCGGCTACCGCATGGCCAATCCGCGCGGCCCGGCAGCTCCTGGAGAATTACCGCCGGAACTCAGGCCGGCACCGTCGTTCACTCTTTACGATCAGGATTCAACGCTGGTCAATCTGGAAGCGTTTCTGCATCGACACCGCATTGCGATTGTGTTTTATGACGGCAGCAGAGGCCCTGAGGCCAACCCGGTGCTTATGGAATTGCGCGAATTCCACCCGGCATTGAAGCGTGAGAGCGTGATCGTACTCGGTGTTTCGACAGCTCTGCCGCAGGAAAACCGCAACAACAGTTCGCAGCCGTTCCCCTTTCCACTACTGACAGACGCCGCGCCACTGGAAGCAAATTCGGTGCACCGAACGTGGGACCGACTTCTCGAACCGGCATCCCCCGACATGCCTCCGAAAACGAAGCCAAGCGTCTTCGTTATCGACCGCCAGGGTCTGGTCGCCTGGGACGGTGATTTCCCAAAGCCCGAGTCGGATGGCGGCGCAGGAATTGTGGCTCGGCTGTTAGGTGGATAAAGCGGTGCAGCCCCGACCCCTCCCACGATTTATCGTGGGAGGGGTCGAACGAGCTGAGCGATGTTCGGGGGAGGGCACCGCGCAGTAAAGGCTTTTCGTGAGTAAACTGCCGTTCGCTGTAAGGCCCACTCTCGGACATCACCGTGAGTATCCGATTTCACTCCAGTTGCAGCGTTCCCAGCTCGACGGCGTCGGCGGCTTCGCCTTCTTCGACCCGCGGCACCGTAAATTTCACGTCGCGAATCGATCCCGGTGACAACGAATGAACGCTCCCGCTGCTGCGAGTCAAAACCCGCCAGTCCAAAGGTCCAGTCAGTGGCGTACCGCTGCTGAAATAAACACTAAGTACGTATCGGCCCGATGGGACATCGTCGATCCGAAATGAGCCGTCTCGATCAACCGTCGCCATGATCGTCGGATATTCGTCGCGGATGCGCTTGTATTCTTGATATTCCTGTTGCCACTCTTGGCCCTGAGTCGTCGTCTTCCAGGCTTCCCACCATCCGGCTCGCCGTACGGGATCGTCGGCTACATCGGCCGGAGCATCGTCGGGCTTCGGTGGTTGAAGGTCGGCTTCCGCATTGATGATGGCGAAGTTCCACAACACCTGTTCCTTGAAGTCGGCAGGTGGCACCAGCCTGCCCGTCACCGGGCGTCCGGTACCGCCGAGGTTGATCGTGGTTGTTTCCCCCGCAACAAATTCCGCTGATGGACGCACTGCGGAGGCGACGACCGTGGCTCCATCGTTCATCATGAAGTCGATCTGTCGACCAATTCGCGATCGTCCGGGAAACACGCGAGGAAATTCGAAATGACCATTCGCATCTGTCTTCGCTGAATTCTGGCTGAAGATGTTTGGCCCAGGCCAATTCGCCCAGAGTCCATTGCCGGACAGGTTGAGTCGAATGTTGGCAGCGGGCTTGTTTCCAATGCGGTATGTGCCAACGGCTCGCGCCCACGGAGTCAGCGTAAGTATTTCGGGAACTGGAGTTTCAGTACTCTCCAAATGAGCGAACCCGGATTCGTGCATCACGACGATTTGGAACGGCTCGTCGCGTGAAGCGATCGTGAAGCGACCGTCCGCATCGGATTTCAGCCGGTGAGCGTACGTTTGCGATTCTCCTATGTCGCCATTCTTGATGCTGATCTGATTGCTGGCGACTCCGATGACGACTTCCGCTGCGATGGCTGGTGCACCGTCTGAATCCTGCAACTGCACCGTGATCTTTTCCGCAGGCTCCAGAGCGAAATCGACTTCGACCTTGCCTTCGTTCGACTTGATTTCCCGCGATGATGCCACCTTGTAGCCTTCCGCTTCGATACGGACCAGATGGGCGGGAGAAGTGCGGTTTTGTTCAAATGTGTAGGCACCTTTTTGCGCATCGAAGGCGTCACTGGAGTCCCAACGGATTCCCGGTTGAAAATCGGGATCGTCGCGTGTTCCAGGAACGACGCGAAACTTGTCGATTGGCTTCTGCGTTTTGGCGTCGGTGACCTTGCCGAAAATCACCAGCATCTTTGGCGGCGTGAATACGAATTCTTCGTCGCGTGAGAACAACCGTTGGTTAACCAACTGCATGCCGCCGGGGCGACAAATGTCCGCCGTGAATTCGTCCAACGGTGCTTCGTTCCATTCCCATACGCCGTTTTCGTCGGCGTAGTCGGGCTTGTGATCGAACTCCCAATACGCCTGCCCGCGCCGCCAGTCCTGATAGAAGATGCGAGCCTTCGGAACACCCTTGCCGTTTTCATCGACGACTCGGATTTTGACATGGCCACCAGGTTTCATTACGAAGTTGACTGGTTCCATGTCCGAGACGACTCGCACCGTTTGCATATCCGTTGCCTTGCCACTGGCCGAAACCACGATGCGAGCCATCTTTTCATCGCAGCCTTCGAGTTTGTAAACGCCCTCTCTATTGGTTTTGGCTTCTCGCAGATCGTTGACAAACTTCGTACGAATCAACGCTCCTTCGATCGGCTGCCCGGCTTCGTCGGTGACGGTGCCGGTTACCGACAGGCCGCGTTTCAGTTGAATTTTCGCGGAAGGCTGAGCGTCGCCTTTAAGCCCAAACGTATCGCGAGCCAGTCGCTGATAATGAGGCTGAAAACTCGGATGACTGACTTCAACATGCACATCGCTCTTCGAAGCGGGCACATGTTCGAAACGCCATTTGCCGTCAGCGTCTGTTTTGATTCGCGTTCCGACGCCAAGCCTTGAGGTGTCACCGGGCCGCATTTTGTGCTTAACGCTGGGTTTGACTTCGACGCCCTCAACCGGCTCGCCGTGTTCGTCGACAACAATTCCGCCGACGATCCAGCCAGCGTCCAGTTCGGCAATGAACTCGCCGGAAATCTCCGGCAGGTGGTTTCCCGGACTGAAATCCGCCCAGTACGGACCGAAGCCGGAATGCTTAATGCTCAGATTCAAGCGACCGAACTTTTTCGGCAGTGCGAACGACACCCGGCCGTTCTCGTCTGCAATGACGTGGTTACCATACTGCCCATCCTTCACGTATTCACCGCGAACAATCTGATCCTTCGTGACAGAAGGGTTCGATCGAATCTGGACCTGCGCTTTTGGCAGTGGCTTCCCGTTCGGGCCGACAACCTTCAGTGAGAACAATCGCGATTCGCTTTCCGGCTGCTTCGCCTGCAGATTCGCTTCATCGTTTGACGCCGGTTCATCGGCCACCGCCGTAGCTTCGTCCGCACCGGTCGCAGGCCAAACGAATGGCCCGGCCAACAACAAGCCGACCGCTCCAATGACGGCCAGAAGTCCTCCGCGAGTAACACGCAAGGGTTCACGCAATGGTTCACCGAACAGTCGAGCGATCCGGCGACGCAGTTCTGACGGGGCATGGCCGCTGGCAGCGAGGGACGCGAGTTCCGGCTTCGCGGGACGGTCGTTCGAACAGACTTCCACCACTCTTAATAGCGCCGTGGCGTATTGCACCTGTTGCTGTTGGGCCGTGGGACTGGACGCATCGCACGTTAAATCGTCGCAGCAGTATTCTCGCAGAGTGCTGATGCGGCGAGTCACGTACCACAGCGGCGGATTGTAAAACAGCAGCGTCTCAGCAATTCGTTGCAGCAGGTTGACCCACATGTCGTGCCGCCGCAAATGAGCCATCTCGTGCGTCAGAATCAGGACCAGTTGATCGTGTGTCAGTCCGGTCAATGCCGACGCGGGCAGAAGGATGGTCGGTCGCACGAGCCCCACGACTTGCGGCACTATAATGCGTTCGGTCGCGGCCAGAATGGGAATGGACTTCATGGCCCACTGTTCGGCCAACGACTTCAGGGAATTCACCAGCGCACCGTCCGCAATAACCATAGCCGTACGAACCAACCGACTGGTGCGAGTGACAGCCAGCAGCAGACGAACCAGCATCACCATAACGCCGACGGCATAAGCCGCGACCAACCACGGAGTGACCGCCACCCACGTAAAGGAGGTGACGCTTTCCGCTGCGACCACGTCTACTTCGCGGCTGGGGCTTCCAGCAGCTGCTTCCGTGCTGGCCTGCTGCACGACACCCGCTTCGTCGAAGCTCGCGGCCAGTTCGCTAGTGGTTTTAACTTCGGGTACATGGCCCCGGTTCGTCGATTTCGAATTTGTGGTCAATGCATGCTCTGCGATGTTCCGTTTGGACGCTGCGGCGAGAAGCTCCGGCCGCGTTGAGGATGATGCGACGGGAGCATCCAACAGCGAACGAGGCAACTCAATCAGGCACCATGTCACCGGCAAGGCCAGCAGCCCGGCGCAAAGTGCCGAAACGTGCAGTGCGTAACTGCGCTGTACCGTGAGTCGTCGCCAAA
The DNA here is from genome assembly GCF_001983935.1 of Fuerstiella marisgermanici. Taxonomy (GTDB): domain Bacteria; phylum Planctomycetota; class Planctomycetia; order Planctomycetales; family Planctomycetaceae; genus Fuerstiella; species Fuerstiella marisgermanici. The sequence continues at coordinate 5,515,399 of NZ_CP017641.1, forward strand.
GGCGTTCGATTATCCATAGCCCGGTGGCCAGCAACGTGAACTGCCACAGGCTGTGCATCAACACCAGACTCAGGCGAGCACTGATCGTCGGATTCACGAATTCGAATTCAATCACGTTTCGTCTCCTTCGCTTTGCGAGCAATCAGCTTGCGGATCTCGGCGAGTTCTTCCAAATCGACGTCGGCTGTTTCCAACAGGTTCAGGACCATTGCGGATGGTGAACCTTCAAACAGCCGCGACAACAGGTCGCTCATCATGCCACCCATCACGCGTTCTTTAGGAACCTTCGGCCAGAACAAAAAAGACTTGCCTTCCTTGCGGCGATTCAGGAAGCCTTTACGGTGCATGATGTTCAACATCGTGATGACGGAACTGTGAGCGAGCGGTCGATCAGCGTGCTCTTCAAGGCGAGCCCTCACGTCTCGCACCAGCAGCGGCGATTCGTGCCACAAAACCTTCAGGATTTCCAGTTCCAGTTCCGTTGGATGTTCAGACTCTGATCGTGCCATATCTGTTTCCGGCGTACGTCATCATTTAATGAATTAAACGATCGTAATATGGCCGCGTGAGTGCGTCAAGCAATCATCTAAAGATTTCGTTGATGGAAAGACATGGACGGCCTTCCATGCAAGGCTCTGTCCCTGAAAAGGTGAGCGGCAAGGCGCGGGCCGCCAGTGGGACGAAGCCTCGCGGCTGGCACCTTGCGGCTCGCGAGTTCCAAGGCCAATTTCGCATGGCGGGACAAAGACGAGGCGGCGCAGTTGCTGCCGGATGGTCGATGGTTTCGGCCAGCTCGTCGGGTGTTCACCCGCGCTGCGTTGAAAACGATGCATAGCATTCGGCAGATGCTGCCACACGTGTGTTTTCGTGAAAGTCACGCGTTGACGTTGCAGGGTGGGTCCAATTATTCCTACGCGTCTGACGGGAGAGCGGCCATCGTGCGCTCACAGGTCGTCTGCGTGCCGGGCCGCACAACACCTTTGACGCTTTGAGAGAAGGCCACCATGTCTGTACCCCACCCTCGGCTTCGCGGGGCGGCTGTCTGCGCTACGATTTCGTTATTGTTATGCCAACTGTTGCTAACAGACCTGGCCGTCGCAGCACCTCAGGGCGCAAGTAAGTCTGTGCCGTTGCCCCTGTACGACGCTTCCGAAGACGGACGTAAACCCTCTACGAACGGCAGGGTCTATGCGTTTTCCAGCGGCCCGGTCGAACGGCCGATCCGCCAGACGTCGCATTCGCAGTTCAGCACAACTGTTCCGCCGATTCCCATTCCGGCCGAGCAAATCATTCATGACGGCGGCCCCGTTTACTACGACCAGCCCGCTTCCACTCAGTACTTTAGTGAGCCGGTTTATCGGCCACTGTACCGCCAGCAGGAACAACTGCGTCACCGTTGGTTTAGTGCAGAAGCGTTGCTGTGGTGGACCAGCAGTGTCGACATGCCCGTCCTGGCAACCACCAGTCCTCAGGGAACGCCCGCAAACGAAGCCGGAGTCCTCGGCCAGAACACAAGCGTGTTGCTGGGTGGCGGAGACATCTTCGGATTCGCTCAGGGCGGCGTGCGTCTGCGAGCTGGAAAGTGGTTTGACAAAGATGACGGCAGCGGAATCCTGGCGGAATTCTTTATCCTCGGTTCGCGCGGTGAAAATTATTCTGCCGTTTCCAACGGTGACCCAATCCTGGCGCGTCCGTTTTTTAATGCAGGGCCGGGAAACAACTTTCAGGATTCGCAATTAATTGCCTACCCCGGCCTGGCAAGCGGCTCGCTGCGTTTTAACGCCGAAACGCGAATGTACTCCGTCGGCCTGCAATATTGGGAAGAGATTTACGATTCACGCTGTTGCTGCAATTCGTGCGGCGATTGCTGCGGCGTGCCGTGCGGAAACTCGTGCGGCGATGTCTGTAGCGCTTCATGTGGTGAAGGTTGCGGCGGAGGCTGCCTATTCGAACAATGGCGAAACAGGGATGACACCACCATCGGCATCATTCTGGGACCGCGGTTCACTCACCTGGACGACACTTTGTCAGTCCGCGAACGCCTGACGAGTGTGGCAACGGGAAGCCAGTTTGATCTTAGCGATTCATTCAAAACCGAAAACTCCTTTCTGGGTGGTGAAATCGGTGTACGAGCTCGTCGGCGGCGAGGCGACCTTACGTTCGACCTTGGCCTGCAGCTTGCCATCGGAGCCACTCACCAGGAACTGGACATCAACGGACGCAACACAATCACGACCAACGGCGTTCCCACATCATCCGCTGGCGGCTTTCTGGCACAGCAGTCCAACATTGGAAACTATGATCGCAATCGGTTTTCGCTCATCCCGGCACTCGACCTGAAGGTCGCTTACGAAACTCGAAAGGGTTGGCGATTCTCAGTGGGCTACAACCTGATGTACTGGACCAACGTCCTGCGAGCCGCCGAACAAATCGACACGGTTGTGAATGAAGACTACTTCGCGCCAGCCAATCTGCCGTCGCTGGGAGCCAGTCGGCCGGCGCCTCTGTTTCGTGAAAGCGACTACCTCGCTCACGGCCTGACGTTTGGAATCGAAAAGCGTTACTAGGCAATTTACGTTTTGTTGTGGACGGGTCTGGCTCGTGGGAAACAGCCCACGTAGGACGATAACCGATTTCCGCAGCCACAAGTCAGCGTGAAACGCTGTAGGCAATCGATTGGCACCGCAACAACACGGTGACCACGTGACCGGTGAATGAATTCAAACAGGCAGGGCTAAGACCGTCCTGCACTGCAACACGATCGTAGATGCTTCGAGGCGGGCCGCTGATTGCGGAGCATTGATCGCTGACCATCAACATTCAGGGATGAATTGATGAATACGAAGCTTTGGCTAACCACGTGGAAGAACTCACTGCTGCGCTCGCGCGGACGCAACAGCAGCCGACGGCACAAAGCCGTCCAGCGGCAAACGGTTGAGGTGCTGGAGCGAAAATCATTGCTGACGGGAGTCGACTGCTTCGGCCAGATCGACGGCGTGACGTATCACGACCTGGCGGGCGACGGCGTCATTGATGCGAGCGATCCGCGCCTGTCGTTTGCTGCCGATGGTGTGCAGGTGCACCTGTTCGATGCCGGCTTAAACGGTGTCTTCGACAGCGCAGGCACAGGTGGTGTGGCGGCAGGCGACGACGTGTTTGTTGCGACCGCTCAACCAGATGTTAACGGTGAGTACTCGTTTGCTGATCTTCCTGCCGGTACTTACTTCGTCGAACAACCAACACCGGTCGGGTTCATTCAACAAGCGGGCGAAACAGTGTCCGACCCAATTGTGATTACGGCACTCGACGCTTCCGGAACGGCAGGCGGCATACTCATTGACGACTTTACTCAGCCCGGCGCCCCCGATCCGGCGCAGATTGTCGTCGCTTCTCCTTCAGGCACGAATCCGGAAGCGGACGCAACCGGCGGGCTAGGCGTCCTCGGCACTGAACGCGATCTGTACGCCCAAGTGACATCCGCGAACGGCGGCCTGACACTTTCGGCCAACAATTTCGGTTCAGAGCTGCTCGAATTCTCGGCCTCCGCAACGGCGACGGGCACCGGGATTGTGACGTGGGACGGAGCCGATGGCGACGCCAACGCCGTTGACGTGGACGGATTGAACGCTGCCGGGCTCGACCTGACCAACGGTGGCACGACTACGGGATTCCGATTCGATTATGGCGGTGACAAAGCTGGCCAAACCATGACGCTGACGGTTTATGAAACCGACGGGACCAGCGTTTCTGAAGCGTTCGTCATTCCGGACACAACGGGCAACCCGCTCGCAGAAGTCTATTCGCCGTTCACTGATTTCGCGGGATTCGACTTCACTGACGTTGGTGCGATCGAAATGCGTATCGATAGCACCGTGGTTGCGTTCCAGCTTCAGCTTTCGTACCTGCGAACAGTCGGACCAACCATCACGAATGCGAACTTCGGAAACGCTCTTCCCATGACGTTGGGGGGAACTGTTTTTGACGACACAAACAATTCAGGAACATTTCAGCCGCCGCCTGAAACCGGAATCGATACGGTTGCCGTCACGGTGTTCGAAGACCTCGACGGAAACGGCACGTTTGCGCCATTGGCGACAGGCACGACGTCCGGCGGCGGCGACTACGCCTTTACGAATCTGTATCCTGGCGATTACTACGTTCAGGTGGACGCGGCCAACTTTGGCGGCGGCGGGATCCTGGAAAACCTAAGCAGCAGTACCGGCAACGGTGTCGCGCCAGACCCGGATATCAATCAAGACGACAACGATGACAACGGCGACCACATTGGGGGCGTAACCACTGCCGCGATTGTCACGCAGCCAGTCACGCTTGTGAACAACGGCGAACCCATCGACGATGGCGACGCAGACAACAACACGAACTTCTCGCTGGATTTCGGCGTCTTCGGCACGGTTGACGTTGAAGTCGTCAAAACGGACAACGCCAATCTCATCACCGCTGGCAGCGGCACCGGAAACCTCATTTACACGATCACCGCCTTCAACAACGGACCACTTGATGCCACGGGAGTTTCCGTCACCGATGCGTTGCTGACCAATCTGCCCACTGGCTGGACGATCGAGAGTGTCACGCCATCAGCCGGCACAAGCTACGATGCCAACAGCGGCGTCTGGACGATTGGTGACCTCGCAAATCGAGTCGACGCGAGCGACGACGAGACACTGACAGTGACGATCACCGTCGGTCCGTCCGCCGTGGCGACAACGACCACCAACACGGCCACGGTTTCCGCCGTCAACAAAAACGACAGCAACCTGACCAACAACACGGACGACGAAGACACGACCGTCGTTCGCGAGGTCGATGTCGAAGTCGTGAAGACGGACAACGCCAATGTGATCACAGCGGGCAGTGGAACGGGCAACCTGATTTACACGGTCACCGCTTTCAACAATGGCCCGTCCGCCGCCAGTGGTGTAGCAGTCACCGATGCGTTGCTGACGAACCTGCCCGTCGGCTGGACGATTGATAGCGTGGTGCCGTCGACAGGAACGAGCTACGACGCCAACAGCGGCGTGTGGACAATCGGGGACCTCGACGATCGAGTCGACGCCAACGATGATGCGATTCTGACGGTAACAATCACCGTCGGCCCGTCTGCCCTCGCCACGACAACAACAAACACAGCCACCGTCAGCGCTGTCAACGAAACCGACAGTGATCCCAACAACAACACGGATGACGAAGACACCACTGTGATCCGTGACGTCGATGTGGAAGTCGTCAAGACAGACAACGCCAACCTGATCACGGCGGGCAGTGGAGCGGGCAACCTGGTCTACACGGTCACAGCGTTTAACAATGGGCCGTCAGACGCCTCGGGTGTTGCCATCACTGATGCGTTACTAACCAATCTGCCTGTCGGCTGGACGATTGACAGCGTCACACCGTCGGCAGGCACGAGTTACGACCAGAACACCGGCGTCTGGACCATCGGAAACCTCTCAAATCGAATCGACGCCAATGACGACGAGACTCTGACAGTAACGATCACCGTCGGCCCGTCTGCCCTGGCAACAACGACAACCAACACGGCGACGGTTTCGGCGGTTAACGAAACCGACAGCGATCCCAACAACAATTCGGACGATGAAGACACCACTGTCATTCGCGAAGTCGACATCGAAGTCGTCAAGACCGACAACCAGGATCCTATCACAGCGGGCAGCGGGCCGGGTAATCTGGTCTATACAATCACCGCGTTCAACAATGGGCCATCCGATGCGTCTGGCGTCGCCGTCACGGATGCCCTGCTGACCAACCTGCCCGTCGGCTGGACGATTGACAGTGTTGCGCCGTCGGCAGGCACAACTTATGACCAGAACAGCGGCGTCTGGACAATCGGCAACCTGGCTGACCGAGTCGATGCCAACAACGACGCGACACTCGTCGTGACGATCACCGTCGGCACGACGGCCACCAATGGCACGACGACAAACACAGCAACCATTTCGGCGGTGAACGAAACTGACAGCAACCCGAACAACAACTCATTCAGCGAAGACACGTCTGTCGGTCGAGTTGTCGACGTGGAAGTCGTCAAGACAGACAACGCGAACATAATTACGGCGGGCAGCGGGCCCGGAAATCTGGTCTACACGGTGACAGCCTTTAACAATGGACCGTCTGACGCTACTGGTGTGACGGTCACGGATGCGCTGCTGACCAACCTGCCCGTCGGCTGGACGATTGATAGCGTGGTGCCAGCAGCCGGGACAACGTACGACGCCAACAGCGGCGTCTGGACCATTGGCGATCTCGACAACCGAGTCGACGCGAACGACGATGCAGTTCTGACGGTGACAATCACCGTCGGTCCGTCCGCCCTCGCCACAACCACAACAAACACAGCCACCGTCAGCGCTGTGAACGAAACCGACAGTGATCCCAACAACAATACGGATGACGAAGACACCACTGTAATCCGCGATGTCGATGTGGAAGTCGTTAAGACAGACAACGCCAATGTGATCACAGCGGGCTGTGGAGCGGGCAACCTGGTCTACACGGTTACAGCGTTTAACAACGGACCGTCAGACGCTACTGGTGTGACCGTCACTGACGCGTTACTAACCAACCTGCCTGTCGGCTGGACGATTGACAGCGTCACACCATCCGCAGGCACAACCTACGACCAGAACAGCGGCGTCTGGACAATCGGAAACCTTTCAAATCGAATCGACGCCAATGACGACGAAACTCTGACGGTAACGATCACCGTCGGCCCGTCTGCCCTGGCAACAACGACAACCAACACGGCGACGGTTTCGGCGATCAACGAAATCGACAGCGATCCCAACAACAATACGGACGACGAAGACACGACCGTCATTCGCGAAGTCGACATCGAAGTCATTAAGTCTGACAACGAAGATCCCATCACAGCGGGCAGCGGGCCGGGTAATCTGGTCTACACCGTCACCGCGTTCAACAATGGTCCATCCGATGCGACCGGTGTTGCTGTCACCGATGCGTTCCTGACCAACCTGCCGGTCGGCTGGACCTTGGTGAGCGCCGTCGGTTCAGCGGGGACGAGCTACGACTCCAACAGCGGCGTCTGGACAATCGGAGCCCTCGCGAATCGAGTCGACGCCAACGACGACGCGACACTCACCGTAACGATTACAGTCGACACGACGGCCGCCGGCGGAACCACAACGAACACGGCGACGGTTTCAGCCGTGAACGAAACTGATAGCAACCCGAACAACAACTCATTTAGTGAAGACACAACGGTCGGCCGGTTTGTTGATGTTCAAGTGGTCAAATCGGACAACGCAGATTTGATCACGGCTGGTAGTGGGCCGGGCAACCTGGTTTACACTGTCACGGCGAGTAACAACGGACCGTCCGACGCCACGGGAGTCGCCGTCACGGATGCACTTCTCACAAACCTGCCGGTGGGCTGGACGATTGACACGGTCACGCCGTCTGCTGGCACGACGTATGACGCTAACAGCGGCATCTGGACCATTGGAGATCTCGCAAATCGAGTCGACGCAAACGACGACAGAACGCTCACGGTAACCATCACTGTCGGCCCGTCTGCTCTGGCGACGACGACCACAAACACAGCGACCGTTTCCGCTGTGAACGAAACCGACAGCGATCCCAACAACAACACGGACGACGAAGACACCACGGTGATCCGCGATGTCGACGTGGAAGTCGTCAAGACAGACAACGCGAACCTGATCACGGCGGGTAGCGGCCCTGGAAATCTGGTCTATACGGTCACCGCCTTCAACAACGGACCGTCGCATGCCTCCGGTGTGACCGTCACTGACGCGCTGCTGACCAACCTGCCAGTCGGCTGGACGATTGACAGCGTTACACCGTCGGCGGGCACAACCTATGATCAGAATACCGGCGTCTGGACCATTGGGGATCTCGCAAATCGAGTCGACGCGAACGACGACGAAACACTCACGGTAACCATCACCGTGGGCGCGTCTGCTCTGGCGACAACAACAACCAATACGGCGACGGTTTCGGCCGTCAACGAAACCGACAGCGACCCGAACAATAATACGGACGACGAAGACACCACCGTCATCCGCGAAGTCGATATTCAAGTCATCAAGTCTGACAACGAAGATCCCATCACGGCAGGCGATGGGACGGGCAATCTGGTCTACACAATCAGTGCCAGAAACAACGGACCGTCGGATGCTTCGGGGGTCGCATTGACGGATGCTTTGCTGACCAACCTCCCCACGGGCTGGACGCTGGTAAGCGCCGTCCCTTCAACCGGCACCGCGTATGATCAGAACACTGGTATCTGGACAATCGGGAGCCTGGCCAACCGAGTCGATGCCAACGACGACGCCATTCTGACGGTGACGATTACCGTCGGCGCGACGGCCGTCGAAGCCACAACGATTAACACGGCAACTGTAACCGCCGTCAACGAAACGGACACTGACCCGAACAACAACTCATTTAGCGAGAACACAACCGTCAGCCGACTGGTTGATGTCGAAGTCCTGAAGTCCGACAGCAACGACCCCGTGACGGCTGGAACCGGCGACGGCAATCTGACCTACACAATTACCGCTCAAAACAACGGGCCATCGCAGGCGACCGGAGTCGAAGTAGCGGATGCGTTTCTCGCGAATTTGCCGACCGGAATCACGATCAATTCTGTGCAGGCCCCCGCCGGTACGTCGTTCAATAATGCCACGGGTGTCTGGACAATCGGAAGTCTTTCGAATGACCAGCCCCGCGACCTCACTGTGTCACTCACCGTCGGATCGGCGGCTGCAGCGGGGACCATCACTAATGTGGCCAACGTCACGGCTGTGAACGAAACCGACGGAGTACCCGCGAATAATTCAGCAACGGAACCAACGACAATTGTGCGGGACGTGGATCTGGTGATCAACAAGACAGATTCCGTCGACCCGGTTCGCTCGCCAGGCCAGATCGAATACGTCATTCGAGTCGACAACAACGGTCCTTCGGATGCCTCCAACGTCACAGTGACGGACACGCTTTCGTCGCTGGTCGACTACGTTTCCGGAGCGTCATCGCAGGGAGCGACCGTCGAAAACGGTGGCGTTGTCACCAGTACGCTGGGCAGCATCGCGGCTGGTCAGTTTGCGACGGTTACGATTGTGGTCAATGTGGATCTCCCAATGGGCGGCGTGATCAACAACGTGGCTGCGGTAACGTCCACAGAACCAGACCGAACACCGGGCAACAATTCAGAAGACGAGAACACAACCGTCAGCCCCGGCCTGGCGTCAATTTCCGGTGTTGTGTATCAGGACTTAAACGACAACGGCGTGCAGGATGCGGGTGAACCGCCGATCGCTGGCACGTTGATCAATCTGTTTGGTGAAGACAATAACGGAAACACGGTCGTCCGAACGACTCGCACCGACGCCAACGGAGCCTACCTGTTTGGCGATCTGCTGGCGGGGCAGTATAGCCTGTTCGAAGTCCAGCCCGGCGTGTACCTCGATGGAACCGACACCAGCGGCACGGGAGCGACCGCAACACTGTTGGACGACGCCTTTGTCGACCTGAACCTTGCCGCCGGAGCCAACGCAGTCGCGTTCAACTTTGGCGAAGGTCGACTGGACGAATCCAAACGCAACTTTCTGGCTTCTAACCAGCCGATCGACCAGTTGCTGTTTCGCCAGCAACCGGTCACCGGGACCGCCAGCCTAAGCGGAACGGTGGCATTGGACAACAACACCAACGGCGTATTCGACGCGGGCGACACGGGGCTTGCCGGAGCCACCGTGTCTCTGGCGGGCACAGACAGTGCGGGCAACACCGTGCTGATCACTCGAACGACCGACGGAAGCGGCAACTATGCATTCCGCGACCTGGCCGCAGGCACGTACAGTATTATCGAATCACAGCCCCCCGGCTTTTTTGACGGCACAGAACAGCCAGGATCGCTGATGTCAGATTCTGTTGTTGACGACGTCTTCGCCGCAATCGCGCTGCCCGATGGTGGCACCGGAACGGGCTTCAATTTTCTGGAACTGACCGAACAGAACGTCGTGACCGGCAACCAGCAGCCAGTCCTTGCCGCTTTGTCTGTGCAAACAACGTCGCGGCCCGTATTGTCATGGGCTCCGGTTGATGATGCGGCGTCATATGAAGTATGGCTGGATCAGGTGACAGACGACGTCGGCCTTGTCTACCACGAAACTGCGGCAACAGGAACCTCACTGCAGGTGCCCGTCGACCTGAACCTTGGCGTTCATCGAATGTGGGTGCGGAGCATTGATGCGTCCGGGCAAAAGGGTGAATGGAGCGAACCCGTGACATTTACGGCCAGCCCGACGCCGGTTTTGCTATCCCCGATCGTCTCCAGCATCGACACGCGGCCCACGTTCACATGGACGAGCGTAGGCGGCGCCGAAAGCTACGACCTCGCCATCTACGACACGGCTGGCAATCTGATAATGGAAGCGTCGGACCTGACTTCGACCAGCTACGCAAGCCGTCAAACGTTCTCCGAGGGCAATTACCGAGCGTGGGTGCGAGCTAAGAATTCGGAGCTCACGGGCGAATGGAGTGACGGCGGAGAATTCGGCGTAACCGGAGCACCGTTGGCATTAAAGCCAGTCGCTGCGTCCGTTCTGGCCGCGCCGCTGCTGGAGTGGTCCGACACTGGAGCTCACGAATACGAAGTATGGATCAACGACGTCACTGGTTCGCCGCAGGTCGTCGCCGTCGAAACCGTACAAGGCACATCATTCCTGCTACCGGAAACACTGCCCGAAGGGACGTATCGTTATTGGGTGCGGGCCGCCGATGCCGACGGAAACGCAACACGCTGGAGTACCCCTCAAACGTTCGAAGTTGCGTCAACCACAACGCTGCTGACGCCTGGAGCAACGGCCGACAGCGATCGGCCAACGTTCTCATGGACACCTGTCGCCGGAGCAACTCACTACGACGTGTGGGTGTCAGATTCCAGTGGTCTGTTCCTGCGAGAACAAAATGTAACGGGGACCTCGCACTCGTTTACCACGTCCTTTGCCACGGGCAATTACCGAGTCTGGGTGCAGCCAGTTGGTGTCAACGGAAGGGGAAGCTGGTCCACAGCGACGAAGTTCACGGTCGGCAGTTTGGACGCCCCAACCCTGACGACTCCGAGCGGCACAACCACCGACCGCACTCCAACATTCGCATGGTCTGCCGTCGCGGGAGCGTCTCGCTATGAACTGTGGGTCAACCACGTTGGCGTGACCAATCGAGTGATCCACGAAGAGAGTCTGACAAGCACGTCATTCACACCGACAAGCAATCTCGCGGAGGGCACCCACAGATTCTGGGTCCGAGCGATCAGTGCAAACGGTGTCCCCGGAAAATGGAGTTCCGCGGTGCAAGTGAATATCGCGTAGCTGCGTGGCACTCGTTGTCGGTGATTTCAGCTGCGACCTTCCCAGGCGTTCCACCAGTCCTGAAACATCTTTAACTGAGCTTCTGCGTATCCCGCCTGGCTGGGGCTGAGTTTGTCTGTTGAATTGAAGTGCAGCTTGTAGTCGTCGTCGCCCAACAACACCATCAGATATTTGTAGAACAGGACAAGGTCGGGGCCCTCGTCGAAGGTCGATAACACAATTAATGCTTCGTCCAATTCCTTCGCCATGCGGCGGGCCTGAACGTCACCTGTCGCCGCCTGTTCGCAAAGCTGGACCAGTCGCAAAACCTGTTCGGGCAGGCAATTGCCGATGCCCGTGATTGCACCGACCGCGCCACAGTGGACGAAACCGTGATAGACCTGAGTATCAACGCCGGCCATCAACACAACGTCGTCGTCTGCAGACGTGATGTGTTCGGCCGCGTAGCTTAAAGCAGCCGCTCCGCCGAATTCTTTGAACCCCACCAGCGATGGAAACTCGTTCCGCAAATCGAAAAACAAATCAGCCTTTGTTTCGAAACCGTAATACGGGCTGTTGTAGATGACGGCCGGTAGATCTGGTGCTGCCGAAAGAATTCGAGCAAAGTGGTCTCGCTGAGCCGCCGGTGACGTTCCGCGCGAAAGTACTCGTGGAATTACCATCAGCCCGTGAGCCCCGACTTTCTGCGCATGGGCCGCGTGATCTGCGGCGATTGCGGAATTCTGAGCTCCCGTGCCGACGATCACTTTCACGCCGCCATCTACCAGTTGCGTCACGCCTTGCTGCCGCTGCTGATCGGTCAGTAAGGGCCAGTCGCCCATCGATCCGCAGTACACAACGGCATTCATACCGGCTTCCATCAACTGCTTGCCCTTCTTCACCAACGCGGTGAAGTTGGGCGTGCGATCGGAATTGCACGGAGTCATCAAAGCCGGAACGCAGCCGGTGAATATCTTCGAACTCATGGAATTGGTGCTCTGCTGGTTTTGGGAATCCGTTTAACCCCATCCCGGGTTCTCTTACGCGCCGTTCACTCACGCCCCGCGCGGGATTGTCGTACACTCCGCACCACGTTTCCAGCGACCCCCATCCGTATTCCGGACCCATTCATGCAGCCAGATCGTATCGAAGTCCCCACGCTTCGCCGTTACCTTGTCCCGTTCGACCCGAAACGAGTGCCCCACTTATTTGCCGACGTGCTGATCATCGGCGCCGGCATCGCAGGAACTCGGGCGGCGCTGGAAATCGATCCGTCGCTGCGCACCATCATGGTCACGAAAGATCGCATCTCGCATTCTAACAGCGCGTGGGCTCAGGGAGGCATCGCGGGAGTGCTGGACCCGCTGGACGAATTCGCCAACCACGTCAACGACACCATTGCCGCCGGTAAAGGCATGTGCGATCGGGATGTCGTCGAGTTTGTCATTCGAGAAGCTCCCGAGCGTATCCGCGAACTGATCCGCTACGGTGCCGACTTTGATAAGGTCGAAGGCGAAATCGCTCTGACGCTGGAAGGCGGCCACAGCCATCCGCGAGTGGCTCATGCACTGGGTGATGCAACCGGAAAAGAAGTGATGCGAGCGATGCATCAGACGGCCTTCGATTCGGACAATATCGACATCTGGCAGCAAACCTTCACCATTGACCTGCTGTCACGCGACGGCGTCTGCTGCGGTGCTCTCGTCTGGAACCCAAACCACGGGCGTACGTTTGTGTGGGCCAAGCAAACAATTCTTTGCACCGGAGGAGCCGGCGCACTTTATCGCGAAACAACCAACCCTTCGATCGCCACGGCCGATGGCCACGCGCTGGCGTTTCGGGCGGGCTGCGATGTGCGCGATATGGAGTTCATGCAGTTTCACCCAACCGTTCTGTACATCGCTGGAAGTTCGCGGCATCTGATATCTGAAGCTGTACGCGGCGAAGGAGCTCATCTGGTTGACAGCAACGGCTACCGATTTATGGGCGACTACAACGAAGCAATGGAACTTGCCCCGCGCGACGTGGTTAGCCAGGCAATTACTCAGCAAATGGCAAAGACATCGCATCCCTGTGTGTACCTCGATTTAACACACATCGATCCCGCCAAGATTCGCCGTCGCTTCCCGCACATTGGCAAAGTCTGTTCTGAATTTGGCCTGGACATCACCACCGATCGAGTGCCCGTGCGACCGGGAGCTCATTACATGGTCGGCGGCGTGACCACGGACACCGAGGGTCGCACTTCGCTACCGGGTTTGTGGGCGGCGGGCGAAGTGACGTCAACCGGCCTTCACGGAGCGAACCGGCTCGCCAGCAACAGCCTGCTGGAAGGAGTCGTCTACGGGTTGCGGTGCGGTCAGAATGCTTCGAACAAAGCTCTTGATCAGCCAGACAACTTCACAGCTCCCGCGCTGGTTTCGTCGCCCGGAATTCCTCACGACAGCGACGAAGCTTTGGACATCACCGATATCCGCAACTCACTGCGTAGTTTGATGTGGCGCAATGTTGGGATCAGCCGCAACGAACCTGAGCTGCAGTCTGCTCGCCAGCAACTCGATTTCTGGGCCAACTACGTCTGCCGACGCGATCTGCTGACGCCTGAAGGCTGGGAACTGCAGAACATGATGCTGGTCGGTCGCGTCATGGCAGCCGCCGCGCTGGCACGGCGCGAAAGCCGCGGCGTGCATTTGCGCAGTGACTACCCGGACACCGTTGAAAGCCTGGCAAAGCATATCACGGTGAGTGCCACAGACAGCTAAAGCGAATCTCGCTTGCTTGTGGCCGCGGAACAGGCGGTTCGGACGATGGAGGCCGCTTCTCACGAGCCCAGACCGTCCACGACAATAAGGATAACGACTTTAATCTCGCGCGACGCCGGGGAATCAGCAACCAGACGCGGATCAATCCTGCCCCCGGAACTCCGGTAACGGATAGTCCGACACAGGGACGCTTTCTGAAATGTCGTACAGTTCCTGCAGCCGTTGCCAGCCGCGAGTCATAAGCTCTTCCTGCTGAGCGACATAGTCAGCGTCCAGCTCCGACTTGTTGAACGGACCTTCCACAACGGCCGATTCGAACGCATCGTCTACGATAAACTGAGCCACGACCGGGTTACACCGCAGATGACGTTCGGGGCTGCCGAGTAATTTCTGCGCATCGATTTGTCCCGTCACGTAACGCAGATACAAGTCGCTCACGCGAATATTGTCGACCTCTTCGCCGCAGACTTCGCACAGATAGCCCTGATCACATTTTGCCATGCTTGTTACTCAGTCGGCTATCGGCAGTCGTATACTCGCGCCGCGAATGCAGGCCAGTTTGCTCAGTTCCGTGTCGGCCGCTCGCAAACGACCTTCGGTTGTGGTGTGAGTCATGATCACCAGTCGAGCGGTGCCGTCGCCTGCTTCATCAGTTTCCGGCGTTTCGTCCTGCCGAACGGAGGAAATACTGATCTCGTTGCGGCCCAAAACGTCGGTAATGTCGGCCAACACGTGCGGCCGATCATCCACGGTTAGGCGCAGGTAGTAGCGACGTCGCAATTCTTCTGCGGGTTGCACCGGCCACGGCTCCTGCTGACTGGATCGCAGGATCGACTGGAAGGTGACCGCCGTACGTCCCGTCGCGTAGTCGATGATGTCGGCCACAACGGCAGAAGCGGTTGGCAGTTGCCCGGCTCCGGCCCCTGAGAACGTCGTGTTGCCGACAGCATCACCATGAACAGCCACGATGTTGTCGGCTCCGTCGATCTGAGCGATCGTGCGATCGCAGGAAATAAGCGTAGGCTGCACGCTGATCTCCAGACGTTTGTTCTGCAGCCGCGCTGTTGCCAGAAGCTTGATTTTGTAGCCCAGATCGGCCGCTACCTGCAGGTCCAGCAACTCAATGCCATCAATTCCCTGCCGCACAAAATCGTCCAGCTTAACGGGTGTCGAAAAAGCGAGCTGAGTCAGAATGGCCAGTTTTTGAGCCGCATCGGTCCCGTCGACATCCATCGCCGGATCAGCCTCGGCATAGCCCAGCCGCTGAGCTTCCTTCAGTGCGTCGGCGTAGGCATGCTGTTCGTCCAGCATACGAGTAAGGATAAAATTGCTGGTTCCATTGAGAATGGCTTCCAATGACAAAATCTGGTTGCCCGTCAAAGCCTGCGTCACCGCGCCGATGATGGGAATACCGCCAGCCACCGCCGCTTCGAAGCCGATCGTGCGTTCATTGGCCGCCGCGCGTTCGAACAGTTCGCTGCCATGCGCGTAGATGAGCGCCTTGTTGGCAGTGACGACGTCTTTCCCCGCCGCCAAGGATCGTTTCATGTAGTCGAACGCCGGGTCGATGCCACCGATCAGTTGAGCCACCAACTGAATTTGTGGATCGTCAATGACGTCATCGATGCTGGTCGAGACCTCAACACCCGCCGGAAGAAATTCACGAGCCTTGTCCGGATCACGAACGACGACGCGGGAAATTCGAATTTCCCGGCCCGCTCGCACAGCGATGTTTTTTGCTTGAGTCGACAAAATCCGGGCTACGCCGGAACCCACCGTGCCAAAGCCGATCAGCGCGATGTTTAGAGGAGAAGTACTGGTCATGTTCACTTTGTTTTGCAATCTACAGCGGGTGCACCAATCCCTCACTTAGCAGTCAGGGTGCCGTCATTGATGGGTCGTACTATTCCGGCGAAGTCCCCTTCGCAAGCTCGTCGTCCCATTCGTCCAACAGCGGCCAGTCCACCGCGCAGGTACCGAAGTCGGCCATGTGCTGGTACCCGTCCAGCCGGTCAATTGTCGACTGCAGCAAAGCATGATCGTTTTTGAACGCCGGCCCGTGGCTGGGCAGCAACCACTTCACGTCGCTGCTTTGAATGCGTTTGAGCGATGCGATAAATTCGGGAATGTCCGAGCCGTGGTGAGCGTCAATTCCGCCGACGCAGCCGTCACGAAAAATATTGTCGCCAGACAACAGCAAGTCTCCGAACCGGAACGAAAGCTGTCCCGTCGCGTGGCCAGGTGTGTCCCACACTTCCAACTGCTGATCACCGAGACTCAGCACGTCGCCTTCCTTCACGGTTTTGGCGATTGCCAGAGTCGGCATGTCGATGGAAATCTGCTGAGCCGGAATTTCCGCGTATGAAGCAATCCGGTCGCCGTTTTCGAGGATTTTCTTTGCGTCCGGGTGAGCCACGGTTTCCGCAGCCGGCAACAATTCAGCCGCTCGCTTTAAGCCCTGCACGTGGTCGGCATCGGCGTGAGTCGCGATCAGGTACCGGCAATTGGCCAGTGGGAAATCCATGTCTCGGATCAGGTCAATGATCTCCTGCACGGTGTCTTCGTAACCGATATCCACCAACGCCCAATCGGTGTCGCTAAACACCAGATAAACGCAGCAGCCAAAGCGGCGCCGCGCCTGAAAGTTCATTTCGATGACGTTAGGAAACAGTTCGCGTCGAGTAAGCATGAGGTCTACCGAATGGTCTGGCGTAATCGCTGTGGGAGCACCGCGATGCGCTGATGGCCGAATGATCGAATTCCGGCTGGAACCGCCAGAATGATCCGGGAGTTTAGGCCCCTGCACACCGTTCGGCAACGGCGTGACCCCACATTCCGCTTTTACTTGAAGGGCGAGCTACGATAACCTGCCGTGGTTCGACGGCGTGCCGCCGTTGCTTCCTCGATTGGCCCAAACCGCAGAGAAAGCCTCATGTCGATTCAGAAGGCGGAAGAACTTAAGCAAAAATGGACCGACAAATACGTCTCAGTGTTGACTGGCGTGGCCGAACTACGCCGATTTGAAGGTCTGGTCGGGCAGGTCAAGACCGTCAACATGAACTGCCGGCTCCTGGTTCAGTTCGACACGCCCGCAGATATCAGCTGGTACGATATCGACCCGGAGTATTTGCAGATCGCGGCCCCGAAAACAGCAGCGCAGAACGCTCCCACTGCCACCGAAAAGCCGCAAACAGCGGCGACCGGATCCGGCCGAACGCCCCAGAAGAGCTCGCCGGGCGCAAAGTCGAAATCGGCTGCACAAGCGAGCGGCGCAAGCAGCAGTCCGCTGGACGCGATTCGCAAGCAGGCAGCTTCAACGCCGAAGTCACCGCCACCGGCAGGCACCGCAACAAAGCCAGCCGCGAGCCCACTGGATGCCATTCGCCGTCAGAATGCAGGCACTGCCGCGACCGCTGAGGCTCCCAAACCAGCGAAAGCAAAATCATCGGCCGGCGCGAGTCCCCTGGATACGATTCGCAGCCAGAATGCGGGCAGTCCACTCGCCGCCAAAGCCCCACAACCGCTCGCCGATACGCCTGCCACAGTCGCAAAGAACACGGGCGGCAGTCCGCTCGATCAAATTCGCAAACAGGCTTCCGCCGCAAGCGAGCCACCTGCCTCAAAAACAGCCGCCCCCAAGTCCGGCAGCCCGCTCGACCAGATTCGGTCGCAGGCTGCAGCAGGCACTGCCCAAGGCAAGGATTCTGCCAGCGCGGATGCAGAATCGCCGAAGAAGTCTAAAACCGAACCGACCAACGCAGCTGCTCAGCAAGTCAGTTCGCCGGCAACGCCTGAGGCACCGTCGACGGAAACCACTGCCAAAGCATCTGCGAAGTCCGCCGCCGAAATCCTTAATCTGACCACACCGCAGCCCGTTCCAAAGTCAGCCGCCAGTACACCGCTCGACCAAATACGAAGTCAGGCGGGCGAAGAACCCGGAACCGGAGCCGCCACCGTGTTCGATCAGGTGCGGGCTCAGGCCGCGAGTGAACAAGACGCGTCTCCTGTTGCAGAGCAGGGCGGTGCGCCGGCGAATCCCCTGGATGACACCGCCGCATCATCCGGCAACTCTGCCACCAGCGATCTGGCGGGCGACGAAGATCCCGTTAAACAGACATTTCGCGGCAAGAAGCTGCCAAAGCAGGACGACCTGAAGATCGTCGAAGGAATCGGTCCAAAGATCGAAGAACTTTTTCACGCCGCCAACATCAACACATGGCAGGCCCTCGCCGCCGCCGAGCCCGAACGCTTGTCACAGATCCTGAAGGACGCGGGTCCTCGATTCCAAATGCACACCCCCGACACCTGGCCCCACCAGGCTCAACTTGCCGCCGAAGGCAAGTGGCAGGAACTCGAACAATACCAGGACCACCTCGACGGCGGCCGGTCGGCACGCACCGACGGGCGGTAGGCGTGGCCAGCACATGAGAAGGAGAAACTGAATCGCCGGCGTTGCTCCCGCTGGTCGCGGGGAACGTGGCGGGGGAAGTCAGAGAGCCGGAGTCTCCGGTCCGAAATTGGCCTTCTGCGACGGGATGAGACAAGCGCCGAGCCATCCGCTTTCGAACGCTCGCGCTACGACGTCCGGACAACCTTGATCGCGTAGTTGCCCGTGCCGCCGGACGAGTTGTAGTGACGAACCTGCACGAGATATTCGCCCGGCACCAGAGCGGTATCGATCCGCGAATTGCGGCCCACGCCCCCATCGTCGTCCTGATCGATTAGCACGCTGCCGGAACCAAACAGTTTCATCACCAGGTCCGTCGGCCCTTCGGTTTCAATTACATAGCGACCGGCTTTCTTTGCCGTGAACGTATAAAGGTCCTCTTCGCCCGGCTGACCGATGTCTGCCGAAAACGCTCCTTCAATAACGGGAAGTTCGACAGGCTCGCTTCCGCCGCCACCGCCGTTTCTACCGGGATAGACGCGTGCTGCGAATTCTTTGTCGACGTCTGACAGCACGTCGTTTGGTTCGGAGTGAAAATCGTTCAGCGTCCATGTTGGCGGAAAGCTGTACAACATGACTGACGCCGGATCGAATTCACTGCCATTGATCTGCGACAGATTATATTTGTCGAACATGTTGTGCTGAATTGTGGCCAAATCCCAGTTGTTTGGCGGGCCACCCAACGCCTGAATGACGACCGGCTTGTTCCATTCAATCGGATTATCATCCGGATTCTGATGTTCATGAATCATGCCGATCATGTGCCCGAATTCATGCAGCACAACGGCTTCATCCTGCCAGCCAAAATTCATGGTCGGCTGGTTGCCCGGAATTCCAAGAGCGTCTGTGCCAACGTACGACCAGGCTCCATCGTCATTAAACGCGATCCGGATTTCAGCATTTGGAGCGTCATCAAACGCAAACGTCAGATTGGCCTGCTCCGTCCACTGCGGCGCGAATTCGCGGACAATCTGTTGTTGCTGGTCTGTTCCGTTCAAAAAGCGAATGTGCAGCGTTCTTCCGTTTGGCCAAAGCTTCGCGATTTCAAACGCCGCTCGCGTTGGCCCAATCTGCAGGGCCATGCGGCGGCCGGGAAGTGGGCGATGGATTTCGTTAGGCAGAACCCGATCGAAACACACTTTGTCTGTTCTTGCCATATTCGTCGCTCCTGTGTCGAAAGGACGGAAACTGGTTCGCCTGTCAATGGCGGTCGGAGCTATAAATCGCCATTGCGATCACCGATCCGCCAAAAATTCAACCGGCGGTTGGCATAGTGAACGGGCGCGCATGCAAACGTTCACCATAACGTTGCGACGGGAACTGGGCGGCAGTTCAAGAGCAGTTACCCTTTTGTGGTGGACGGTGCGGGCTCGTGGGAAACAGCCTTCATCGTTCGAGAAGCTTGTTCCGCAGCCACCAGTCAGAGAGATTCGCTGTCAATAAATCCCGACGAAAATGGGAGCACCATCCCGTCGCGTGTGGCCGGGGTTGGACTGAGCGAAGCGAAGGAAACCCCGGCGCTTCACTCGTGCCTCGCTGCCAATCCCACAAGAATCTGTTTAGATCAATCTCCGGTCACAACGAAACGATCACTCAGGCCGCCAGGGTTCCGGACCGCCGTCTTTCAGCGGCCGCAGAAACTTCGCGTCGACGTCTTTGTACCAGGCGTGCAGGCGAGCCTTCATCGCGTCGACCTTGTCGGGCATGTCGGCGGCGAGATCATTTTGTTCGCCGATGTCAGCGCTGAGATCGTACAGATGACAGCGGCCGTCTTCGAAGCGTTCGATCAGCTTGAAGTTGCCCATTCGCACAGCTGCGCCGGGGATGCCGCCCTGATTGCTGTAATGAGGGTAGTGCCAGAAGATGGCGTCTCGTTCGGGCGGTGTGCCGTCTTTAATCAACGGCGCCAGACTGCGACCGTCGACGTGTTGCTGCGGCTTGGGCTCAATGCCAGCCATGTCCAGCATGGTCGGGTAGAAATCAGTGGAAACGACCGGCACGTCAGAAGTTGTGCCCGGCTTTGTAACGCCGGGCCAGCGAATTAGAAACGGTTCGCGAATGCCGCCTTCGTACAACCATCCCTTACCACCTCGCAGTGGCAGGTTGGAAGTCGGCGAACCTTCAGAAGTGGACAGGCCGCCGTTGTCGGACGTGAAACAAATGATGGTGTCTTCTTCCAGGTTCAATTCCTTCAGCTGGTTCAGGATTCTGCCCACACTGTCATCAAGCGTTTCAACCATCGCAGCGTAGGTCGCGTGCTTTTGTACCTGGCGAACAAGTCGCTTGTTCTTGCTGTTAGGGAAGACCTGTTCTTCCGGCGCGAATTCTTCGAGATCAGATTCAACCGATTCCGCTTTGCGGCGGTACTTTTCAACCAGATCTTTCGGAGCCTGTAGCGGCGTGTGGACGGTGTAATACGCCATGTAAAGCAGGAATGGTTCGTCCTTCATTTCGCCGATCAGGCGAGTAGCTTCGTTCGTCAGGCGAGCCGTTAAGTGTTCGCCTTTGGGACCGTCAGAGAGTTTGGGATTGGAATACGGTGAGAAATAACTTTTCGGGTGGCCTCGATGCTGGCCGCCAACGTTGAAATCGAAGCCTTGGTTTTCAGGCCAGAATTCCTGAGTGGGACCGAGGTGCCATTTCCCAAGAAATGCAGTCTGGTAACCCGCTTCCTTAAGCGCTTCAGCCATCGTGACTTCGGAAACCGGCATACGATCATTCAGCACAGCAGGCCGAAACCGCCCGGCCCGAGCACCGGAGAAAAAATTCGTGGCGTCAACTCGCGACGGATGCTTGCCCGTCATGATGCTGTACCGAGTCGGACTGCAAACCGGATTCGCCGCGTATCCGTTGGTAAACCGAATCCCGCTGGCAGCGAGAGCGTCGATGTTGGGCGTTTCATAAAACGTATCAGGATTGTTCGCCCCGATATCCATGTAGCCCATATCGTCGACAAGAAAGAAGACGAAGTTCGGCGAACGCTTTTCCGCACGTGCTGCACTCGACGACAGAAAGCACAGCAGGCATGCGAAAACTATCAGTGATGGTTTTCGCCATGAATTGAAGTACGCCATGTTCCGTCGTCTTTCTGAATGAGCCAATCGTGAATCTGAGTGTCCCGTGGCACGTCCGCTGCCAAGTCGTCGCGTTCCGTTAACCTATTATGCTATGGTGTTTCAATCAGCTTTTGAAACGGCTTCGTACTTCTATGTTCTATAGTACGTCACCGAGTTGCTGTCGCAGCCTGCGAAGGATGCGGCTTCGTGATTGACGGACAGATGCGGCCGACATCGTCAGTTCACGAGCGACTTCGTCGGTTGCAATGCCGTCAACAACGGAACGCCAGAACGCCTGCCATGTGCGAGCTTCGAATTCGCTCTGCACCTGCTGCATGGCTCGCGACGTTAGTTCGTGCAACTGAAGATCTCCGGTGGGCTCGTCATCCGGAATGGCCATCGGATCGGTCACCTGATTCAAAATTCCAACAGCCGTCGAACCACCTGTGGCGTTTGGCGTTCGTGCGGCGCGACGAAAGTGGTCCCGCAGCTTGTTACGAGTGATCGTCCACAACCATGCTCGAAACGATCCGGACGTTCGCTGAGGCTCAAAGGTTTCAAGGGAGACCGCAGCGGACGCGAAAACATCCTGCACACAGTCGGCAACGGCGTGAGAATCGAGCAGACTCTGCCGACACCAATAGCTCACCAGAGGCCCGTAAAGATCGACCAATTCTCTCCACGCCTGAGCGTCATGCTGAGATGCTCGCCGCAACAGACTGGATCGAGTCGCTTGTGTGGTCATGATCGTCTCCGCGGGCCAACGTGTCTTCGCGCGTCGCTGATCCTACGACAAAATGCTGTCACACCGCAAACGTTCTTGTAACGTGGGCCATTGCCGCACGTAGCGTTTCGATGACGGATGTCGCACAATTTCCTGATATGAGTCCTTCGTTTAAGCGAGTGCCCACCGGGCGGGCCGTGTGTGTCGCTGCGATTCGCACGGCGCGATGGGCACGCGTTGAAATGATCACGGCCACTCTATCGTGATCTGACTTTATTGGGAACTTATTCCGGGACTGTCCCTCGCCAAAGAACCAATTCAATGAAGACATCTCGAACGAACAAAATTCCGCAGCACGCCGCGGAATCAGCGGCCGAATCGGCGGCGTGCATTTCGGCGGAACAGATGCAGGAATACCTTTCCGGCTGGAGTGACGAAGACGACCTTCAACGGATTGAAATTCATGTGTCGCAATGTGCGGAGTGTGAGCAGACAATGCGTAATCTCGAAGTCGGGCCGGATACTCTGATGCAGTCGTTGCAGAGCACAGCGAAGGGCAATACGTTCAAACCCGACAACCAACGCGACGCCGTGAGCGTGCCGCCGAAGGCACAGCTTACTGAAGTCGACGCGGCCACGGCAGCCGCGCTGGAAAAGGCACGGCGATTGATGGATGTCCCCATGGAATCCGCAGCCGCGAAAGCTCGCGCGGCGTGGCAGCCGGCGGACCGCGATTTCGGTGGATACGAACTCACGCAACCGCTGGGGCGAGGCGGAATGGGAGCTGTCTATCTGGCCACTCATCGGCAACTGAACAAACAGGTGGCCATCAAACTACTGCCGTTGATGTCGGCAGAAGACGTGGCCGGGCGAGCTCGCTTTGAACGCGAAATCCGTGTCGTCGGCCGTTTGAACCATCCGTCCATTGTGGCGGCCACGGACGCGGGCGAAATCGATGGCACTCAGTTCCTGGTCATGGAATATGTGCCCGGCCTGGACCTCAGCCGACTGGCTCGACTGACCGGCCCGTTGTCGGTTGCCGACGCCTGCGAACTCATGCGTCAGACGGCGCTGGGGCTGTCGGTCGCTCACGCAGAAGGAGTTGTTCACCGCGACGTGAAGCCATCGAATCTGATGCTGGACGAAACAGGGCATATCCGAATTCTGGACTTCGGCCTGGCTCAGTTAAGTTTCTGGGACGAAGCCAGTGCTGATCTCACCACGGTCGGACAGCTTATGGGAACACTGGACTACATGGCTCCGGAACAGGCCGAACACTGCGGCGCGGTGGATTACCGAGCCGACCTGTACGCTCTGGGAGCCACGTTGTTTCGACTGCTGTGCAATCGTCCTCCGCTGGCCGCCGCGCCCAATCAATCGCCGCTGGAAAAACTGCGACTGCTGGCCAGTCATCAGCCACCGAAACTGAACACACTTTGTCCCGACGCGCCCGCAGACCTTGTCGCGCTGGTGAGTTGCCTGTTGGCTCGAAATCCGCAGGACCGTCCCGCCAGTGCGGCTCATGTGGCCGAACAGCTTGCGCCGTTCGCGACCGATTGCCATCTGGTCAAACTGCTGAACGATGCTCAGAAAAAATCCGAGACGTCGCCCGAACTGCTGGCTCCACTGCCTGCTGGCTTCGCCGGTAAGCCAGGCTTTCACCGCGCGAATGCTGCGAAGGCATCGAATTCCGGCGGTGGTCGCAAGTGGCTTCGGTGGGTCGCTATGGCTGCGTTGCCGCTGATCATTCTGGCGGGAATTCTGATCAAGCTGGAAACAGACAAAGGTCAGTTGGTGATCGAATCAGAGGTCGACAACGTGAACGTGCAGATCGTCAGCGATGGGAAACCGGTCAGTGGCCTGAGCGTCAATCACGGCACCACGGCGACAAAGCTGAGAGCCGACAGGTATGAAGTCACGATCGACGGGGCCACGGACGGCCTGACCATCGACAACAACCAGTTTACTCTGAAGAAGGGTGAAACGGTTGTGGCGAGAATCCGCATGCAGCCTCAGGAACCTTCGCTGGCTACGCAGCAGCCCGCTGCTGAAACTCCGCCGTCGCCCCCTCCCACGATGAGTGAGCCGCTGTATGAAGGCAAGACGCTGAGTGCATGGCTGGAAATGCTGGCGCGGGAACGAAGTCCGGCGGGCCTGAAGTCCGCCTTCGACGCATGCAAGGCGCTCGCGAATGCGGAAACGTCGGACAGAATCACGAAGACGATTCTGGAGGTTGTCCCTGGCCTTGACGGCGACATGAATCTCGGGGGAAGTGGATACTCTGGGTCGAAGTCAACTGATCGGATGGCTGAGGCAGTTCTCAGGAAGGCCAATCCGGGGGCTGCGTTTTACAGGATCTGGGTGCGTGAATTCGAAGCGGCGGATGAGGACTGGAAAAGGCGGTTGTGGGGCTATGTGAATCGGGGTGTGGCCGACGTGGAAACAATGGAGCCGGTCGTCGCCTGGGCCGAGAAGCGATTGAAGCTGCTGCCGACTGGAAATTCGTCTGTCGATGCCAACACGGTGGAGGCGGCCGATTTCTTGCGAGGTCAGACTCAAAAACCTCGGGCGGTCGATGACCTTTTGTTCGCCGAACGCATCGCCAAAATTCTGAAGAACAGTCCGCACTTGGGACCGGATTGGTGGTTGAAAGTTCCATTGATCTATCGGAACAGTAAAGGCCATCCCACAGATGGCCTCGACCTTTGGCTCACAGCGATGGAATCAGAAATGATTCGTATTGCCGTCGGCGTAATTGACGATCCGAAGTCGCACAAGCAGCTTGTCGCCCAAGCCTGCCTGATTCTTGGTCACGGTGCAGAACTTGATCAAACACAACGAAACAAAGTCTTGGCCGCCGTTGATCGCAGACTGGTTGATCTCAGTACAGCCCCAGCCGCCATGAGGGAGATCGTCCGGCTCGATGACAATTTCCGCAGTCTGTCCCTACCGGAATTCAAAGAAATTCGACTGCATGCCCAAGGGGAGCTTGGAACCTATCCAATTTTCCCATTGCTTGATGTCGTCAAGGAACACAATGGTGCCGAATTGGTTCCGGCCGAACTCAAGTCGTTGTCTAGTTACACAAAAGCTGTTCTTCAGGTCATCACAGAAAGGTCTGATCCACACTCGTCCGGGCAGTATGGCCGAAAACTATCAGGCCGGCCGACCATTTCACTGAATTGGCCGGAGCTAACACTCGTTGATGACGGTCGGCGAGGCGGCTTTTCACGAAGCGGCTTTTCTTCACAGATGCAAGGGCCGGCTGTTAGCCACGTGTGGGGCAAGCACGAACCAACAACAGACGACTGGCTGAAATACTGCATCCTGCATCACCCCGTTATGCAGCAATACTTCGCTGACCTCGACAGCCGGGCAAACGCTGGCAGTGTGTCTGATGTGTCGAAAGAGTCCGAGTGACGCGATGCCGTTGCCGTTGCCGATAATCGCTTGTAACCGTTACTGCGGGAAATCCACGCATCTTTCGCGGCGAAGCCAGCGTATCGTTTAACCCGTAGCTGGAGGCGCAGGCGTCCTCCGATCGGCGTCCGTGTGTCTTCCGCTTCCGCTGCGACACAGCCGTCCCCAGCAACACCTGCGCCGCCAGCTACAGGTTAAACGACTCGTATCAATCCGGCTGTAGTAAACTCGACACCCTGAGCCGAAGCCAGTTGACGGACACGCCGAGTGTTACCCGGCGTCGTGGGTGGTTCGGCCGAGTGCCACGTCGAAGTCGCTGATGGAGGGGATGAGCATGGCGATGGCGGCGAAGCCGTAGGCGACGCAGATCCAGAAGCAGACGCCTAGTGTGCCGCCCAGCAGGAAATCGGTGATCGCGTAGAACGTCAGGAACGGCAGCATCATGGCCGCAATCGTCAGAGCACTAGACGGATTCTTGTGAGTGAGCGAGCTGTACAGACCAATGCTGCCTAAGCCGATGAACACTATGAAGCTCTGCATCTGAATGGCGAACGACGACCGAGCTTCCACAAGCAGCAGCATGAAGATGAAAATGCCCACGAACAGAAAGAACATCGTGCCCAGGCTGTTGCCGATCGCTGATCGGGAATTTTCATACGTCAACCCGGCGTGCAGACCCAGCATCACTGAGAACAGCGATAGCACGCTGTAGGCAACGACGATGTAAATCAGATTCTCAACGCTTAACAATGATGATCGTCCGGTCACCAGCATCCACACGATTAAAGCGATGGGCACAATGATCATTTCGCGAGCGTTCCAAAGTGCGCCCAGGATTTTTCCCGTCATAAATTCTTTGGCGCTGATGTCGGTCGCGAGCAGAATGTCCAGCGTGTTGCTGTCGCGTTCCGTGGAAATCGATGTGACGGCCTGAGCATTAATCAACAGCAGACTGATTACGCCAATTGCCAGAAACGCGGCGGCACCAGGAGACACCATTCCCAACACGAGTGCGTCTCGATCTACGCTGGACGACAGAATGCCGTAGCCGATCAGACCTGCCAGAAGAACGTAGGCCAGTTTGATAACAACGACTTTCCGACCGTATCCACGTGTGACGATCTCTTTCCACGTGACGGGGTTGTCCCAAACGGCTCGGTGAGTTTTTCGTTGCGGAACAGCTTCAACGGACGGCGTAGAAGCTGCTGCCGCCGTGGTTCCTTCGGCAACAGTCGCGGATTGATCCAGCGCGGGCTGTTCCATAGCACTCTGACGCAGACTTTGCGAAGGATTCCAGACGCGCAACCGCGCGACCGTGTACAGGCTTAGCCCAGCGGCCAATGCCAGCAGCACGCACACTGATTCAACCGCGGAAACCCTGGCGATCCCATTCGTCGTCGCGGACAGCGGATTCAGTACGGCGAACAAAGCGCGATACGGTGACGCATAGGCTGCCCAGGCTCCGATGGCGGATTCGGCACCGAGCAGCACAACCAGGCCTTCTGCCACGGCGACGAATAACACGACGCCAATCACGCTGATCGCCAGCGTTTGGAATGTTTTTTCGCGCCAGAAAGCGACAAAGCATCCCCACGCTCCAGCCGCCAGAGTCGTCGAAACAATAATGGCTTCTGCCCAAAACACCTGCGACCACGTGACACCGCCCAGTAGTCGCAATGCACAGAACACAGGGACAGACGCCGCTACCAGAACTCCAACGATCAGCCAGCTGGCCAGCAACTTTCCGTAGGCCAGTTCACGACTGCGCATGTCCGTCATCAGCAGCAGGATCAGCGTTCGGCGGTCCTTTTCCTGAGCGATGTTCGCCGCCGTAAACAGAGTGGCGAAGAACATGCCCAGCGTTAGCTGCAGCAAAGCAAGCACGCCGAACACGAAGTTTCCGTAGGTGGCGATGTCGCCGGAAAACTTGGTGTCCTGAAAGCCGATCGTGGCCTGACGGATGGTGTACATCAAGACCAGCAAGAACGCCACGTAACCTGACCGCAGCAGATAGTGCCGCAGTCTTCGAGGAGCCGTGAGGGCCTCTCTGGCAAAAATCGGACCCGCAAACACAGATGACTCCGGCTAGTAAAGCAGCGTTGTACTCACACCCTCGAACTACAGCCCCTGACGCAATTCCCGCGTGAATAGCTGATTGATTTCTTCCTGACGACCTGCGTTTTCAAGCATCAGTGATTTCAGAGGATAGTCCGCCGGGATCTCTTCGCCGTTGATCTGGTGAATTCGTCTCCAGTAGATAACCGCCAACATGCCCTCTTCGACGTAGGCATCATGGTAGACCAGAGCAGGGTACTTGCGAAGCACCTGCTCAAATTTTGTCATCCCTTCTTCGAACAGCTTTTGAGCATTCGACGGCTGCAATTCTCCACTGGCGTCCTCTTCGCCGGACGTCTCACCTCTGGCGAACGCGAGCTTACCATTGTAGATCGCTCGATGAGCTTCCACCGTTAACGGGTCGCGTTCACAGTCGGCCAACATCTGCCAGAAGGTGTAGTTGACCATCTTGACGTTTTGTGCCCAGACAGATCGCTGCTTCTCCAGAGGAACTCCGTTTTCTTTGGCCAAAGCTGCCAGTTCATCTTCCGTACAATTCAACTGGTACTTGATGTCGTTCAACCCGAAGTACGGCTCTTTCCCGTAGACGTCTGTCCATTCCGTGTAGGCATCGTCCCACGCCGCTCGGTTGGTTTCGTCGAATATGCCGTCTTCCTGCATGGCTTTGGCATAGTCGAACAACGACCGCGAAGGCCCTTGCCGGGCAAACACGTGAGTCATGCCGTCGATTTGGTACTGACGGTCTTTTTCGTTGGTGATTTCAAACCAGTCGTGAGCAACCTGATAGTTGTCTTTGCCTTCCGGGTTAATTTCCGGATCGGCACTGCCGGCAAACGTTTCCGTGTCAGGATCGCTGCGGAAGAATTTGCGGAAGTATTTCTTCTCGTCTGAGTTTCCAATTTTTCGACCGGTAAAATCGCCAACGTTGTGATACAGAAACGTGGACGTTTGATTTCTATTGGTGCCCAACTGCAGAAACTTCAAGCCTTCCTTCACCCAGTAGAATCGGTCGGCCACCTGGTCCCATTCGCGCGACACGTTGAAGGCGAGGTTCCAGCCCTGGAACTTCCAGATTTCCACATAGTGCGGCTGCAGCTTGATGATGGAATCGACCGTGGTCTTCAGCTTGGCCCAGTCTTTCTTTTCCTGATAGTCCAGCGCCTGCAGATGCAATACGCCCGCCGCAGGACCTCGCAAGCCCAGTAACACCAGGTTCATCGCGGCGCTGGACGGATCGATTTCGCCCAGCGTGCTTTCGCCGAGGTCGTACTTCACTCGCATTTGAGCCAGCACGCCACCGGACACGGACGCTCGGCTGCCGGGAATCACGTCCTCAGACGTGGGCGCACCGAGCCACACGATGGGGATCAGCAGCACAAGAATGCAGCCTGCGTAAACCAGTTTTCGTTGTCGAGAAGTAAGGTCGTTCATTTCGCTTCCAACTCCCTGAATTTCAGGCAGGCCGCACCAATGATCACACACGGAATAAGAAAGCCGACAAACGTCGCGATCGACGGCAGCACAGAACTACTCCAAGGGACGTCAAATCCGTTTTCGATATACTTCGAGGCATCGCTGAAGACACTGAAGTCAGGAATGATTTTGCTGGCTCCTCGCAGCATCGCGATAAAGCCACTGTCCACGTTCTGAATCAGATTTTGCCCCGCCTCGCTGGCGTCCAGTCCTACGTTAGGGTTGCGATGCTGAAAGATCAATACCGCCGATTCGACAAGCCCGCCACCTTCTGCTTCACCCGTAATAATTTTCAGCATCAACGCGTGGAAGAACTGACCGATGACAAACACGGTTAGTGTGAAGAAGAACGAGACCGGCCCCTTCACGACGCAACTGGCTGTGACTCCCAGAACCACCACAAGTGCCAGCATCAGTCCAATGTTCAGAATGGCCTTGCCGTAGCCGACCGCGAATGGTTCATCACGCAGACGGATAAACAGGTCAGGGCGAGCCATCCCCAGATACATCTGACCGTTCAGGCACGCCACTTCCACTCGCAGGTTGCCATCTGTTGCGATGTCTTCGAACAGGTCCACTTCCAGAACCCAACCCGCCGGGTCTCGCGAAATCAGC
This sequence comes from Fuerstiella marisgermanici, assembly GCF_001983935.1. Lineage (GTDB taxonomy): Bacteria > Planctomycetota > Planctomycetia > Planctomycetales > Planctomycetaceae > Fuerstiella > Fuerstiella marisgermanici. The sequence continues at coordinate 5,545,341 of NZ_CP017641.1, forward strand.
TTTTCTTCGCGGACAATCTTGTCGAAAAACTGCAGCCACCGCGAACCGTCTGCCACGGCCAACTTGCCATCCGTCACCTCCAGCGTGCCGGCATCCAGTTCGGCCTGCAGCACGTCCGTCAGCAGTTCGGCGTTGACCAGCGAAATGTTTTCAGCCTCAGCAAGATCGTCGGCCAGCGAAGGTGAAAGTTGGTCACCATCCAGCAGCTTGCCCTGTTCATTCCATTCGGCCACAACTTTGGTCACGTAGCGCGCCGTGGCTTCGTAGTCGGCGGCGTAGGTCATAGTGCGAGGGTAGCTGATTTCGTCATCACCTTCGTGGTATTCCGAAACACGAAATGGTTCTAACGGCACTTCAATGGCCGGCATGGCTTCCTGCAAATCAGCCGCTCGATCACGGATAACATCTGCTAACGCCGCACAGGCGCGAGACATTTCTTCGTAGGATCCGGAATCTCCCGGCGTCACTAGAGCCGCCTTCTGCCCCAGGACTTCGAACGCCCCCAAGACGTCAGAAAAGTCTTCGCTCATCGCACGCCGGAAGGTGGGCACAACTTGATTAGCGCAGGAGAGCGCAACTCGTTGGCAGTCAATTGGCGGAAAGTCGGCCTCAGACGTCACCATTCGGTCGGCGACAGAATCCAGAAAGTCGGCCGCGTTCTGAAACTGCCCGGCACGCAGAGCTTCTGCAACTTCTGAAAAGCTGGCCCCCACGCCAAACGAGGAGAACGCTTCTTCACGCAGATTGTTGACCAGCGTGTACTGAGCTTCCAGGCCCTGCTCGATACTTTCTTCGCTGCCCTTAACCGTTCGGAACGCTTCAAATCGCGATTCCAACCGCAGGCTTTCCCCGACGCGATCTGGTGTGACCCCGGAAAACAACCACACGGCACGAGCCCGCGAATTGCCTTCGACGAATGATCGGTACAACCATGGATCGCCAACGTTGATACCTTTTTCCTGAGGAACACCGGACCGGTCCAGAAAGTACAGCGTGCCATACTGTGGCACTCGACACGCCAGCGGATCTTGTTTCTTACCATCTTCGGTGACGACCGTTGGATATTGACGCTGAATCCAGATGTAACCCACCACCGCCATCAGCAGCAGCACAATTGTGGACATGAACGAAAACCCGAGCATCCGCCCCAGCACGATTTCAACTCGTCGCACAGGCTTCGTCACCACGGTGTGCAGCGACCGCACGCGAATGTCTTCCGGGATTCCCCAGCAGCTTAAGAACATCACTACGGGCAGGATAAGCCACGAAATGGTGGTCAGCATAAACGTCACATGCACCGTCCGCTGCAGATCGACTCGCTTGTTCGAATCGGCCAAGAACCAACCGCCGAACATCAACAGCAGTGCAAACACGACGAACACAATCAGTGCCTTGCGTCGCATTGCCTCCTTCAAAGTCAGACCGGCCAGCGCGAAAATTCGTCGTGGTGAGATTGTGAACAGCTCTTTAAAGAAGCTGACAAACCCATTCGAAAACAGGTCGCCGCCGCGGCTGCCGCCGGACAGAAACGCGCCGACAAGGCCGAGCAGGACACCGACCGCCACAAGGGCACCCACAAGCTGCAGCCAGCCGGTGAATCCTTGAGCGAGGTCAAAAGGAGTGGGATTGAAATCCATGATTTACGTTGTCCGGAAACTCAGAGTGTGGTGAGATCCCACGTGATGATCGATTGTCTGGAATGGCAAAGCGTCAGTGCCGAGCTATTGGGAAGAGGCCGTATACCCGCAGGACGCCGCGTGGCTCGCCTGCAACGGCATCCCAGCCGCCTATTTCGCGTCGCCAGTTTCGCCTGAAGAATCTGCCGTCGTCGTCTCCGCTCCGTCAGACGCTGCCGGTTGAGTGGCCGCCATTTCTTCCGCCGTGAATCGTCGTCCGGGCCGTTCGCCACTTTCCCGCACCGTCCGCAGGAAGAGCTCTTCGAGGTCCGCTCGCGGTTTCTGAATCGAAGTCTCCGTCATGCCGTGCTTGGCCAGCACCTGGCGAACTTCTTCGATCGCTTCGTCACTAAGATTGCCGGTCCGAATTTCTGTCTTCTCACGCAGTTCCAGAAGCTGATCAACTTCGCCCAGGACTTTCAGCTCACCCTGGAACAACACGGCAATCCGGTCGCTGACGTCCTGCACGTCGGCCAGTTGATGGCTGCACAAAACGACGGTCTTGCCTTCGTCTTTCAGCCGCAGAATCAGGTCCTTCATTTCGCGAGTACCGATCGGGTCCAGACCACTGGTCGGTTCGTCCAGTAGCACAAGGTCCGGGTTGTTGATCAGCGCCTGAGCCAATCCGATTCGGCGGGTCATCCCCTTGGAATATTCTTTCAGCTGACGACGGCGAGCTTGGTCGAGCCCTACCATTTTGATTAGTTCGTCCGCCCGTTTGGCTCGTTCTTCGCCAGACAGCTTGAACAGTCGCCCGTAGAAATCGAGCGTTTCGTCGGCATTCAAAAATCGGTACAGGTACGATTCTTCCGGCAGATAGCCGATCCGCTCATTCTTTTCGACGTCGGACGCCTTCTTACCCAGAATCGTGATGTCGCCGGAAGTCGGAAACAGCAGCCCCAGCAGCATTTTGATGGTCGTTGTCTTTCCCGAACCGTTCGGGCCAAGCAAACCGAACACCTCGCCACGCTTGACGTCAAGGCTGAGGCTTTTGACGGCCTGGACCTTTTTCCGCCCCCAGAAATCGCGATAAACCTTGGACAGGTTTCGGATTTCGATCACATTTTCCTGACTTTGCATGCCTTCAATCTTCGCCGCTAGTGTTGAAAAAGCCGGTGGCCGAGCGATTTTTGCAGGGTTTTCTTGCCAACCGGCACCCTGCCGCATATTCGGTTACGCTAAATGCCAGCCGCCCGTTTGTGGAATTCACAGAAATCAGTCGTCATCGTCATCGTGGTCGGCTGGCAGTCCCGGCAGCTTGTTTAATGCCGCCACAAAGCGAGCCTCATTGAACGTCTTTTGGTCCCGGACCATGACGTTCATCTCACACAGCAGTACCGTCGCCAGCATGGGCATCACTTCGTCGTGCGAATGCCCTTCTGACAGCAAACGATCGTAGGTCAGCTTCGTCTCCGGTGGCGTGCCGTCGCGCATCTGGTTTTCGAGGACTTCGAAAACAGCGTCGTTAACAGATGCGGAATCGTCACAGGACATGGCGGAGTGGCCTTCAACTTGGTTCGCTTTAACCGCAGCAGGCCGAATTGGACTCGCTGCCGCACCCGTCCGGCGTCGCCTGCTGAAACTGCTCCAGCAACTTTTCAGACTCGTAATCCCCGGCTGTGATTTCAAAGCCCAGATCGCGAATCATGTTGAAGTCGTCCATCGCCGCCTGACCGGGCGTGGTCAAATAGTCGCTGACAAACATAGAGTTCGCCGCATACAAGCCCATCGCCTGCATGCTTCGCAGATTCACTTCGCGACCGCCCGCAATGCGGAGTTCGGTGGTCGGGTTCGTTAGCCGGAACATTGCCAGAACCTTCAGGCAGTACCGAGGATCGAGCGTCACCGGTCGGCCCAACTGAGCTCCCTCAATCGGGATCAGGAAATTGATTGGGATCGAAGCCACCTGCAATTCGGCTAGCTTCAACGCCACGTCGACCACGTCTTCATTGGTTTCGCCCATGCCAACGATCATGCCGGCACACAGTTCCAGACCAACGTCGCGGCAGGTATCGAGCGTCTTCAGGCGATCCTGAAAGGTATGAGTCGAAACGATTTCATCATGAAACCGTTCGCTGGTGTTGAGATTATGATTGACTCGGTCCACGCCGGCCGCCTTCAGCCGTTCGGCCTGATCCGGCTTCAGCAGTCCCAGACACGCACAGATGTGCAGTCCGAATTCCTGTTTGATGCCCTTCACGACGTTGCAGACGTGATCGACTTCCCGATCTGACGGGCCTCGACCGCTGGCCACAATGCAGTACGTGCGAGCCTTACTTTCGAAAGCTTTGCGAGCCCCATCCATCAGTCGCTCGGCATTCAGCATCGGATACTTGTCGATGGCCGCTTCCGAACCCTTGGCCTGAGAACAGTAGCCGCAGTCTTCGGGGCACAGTCCACTTTTAGCGTTCTTTAGATAGTACAACTGCACCGAACGACCGAAGTGCTCCCGACGAACTCGGAAGGCGGAGTCCAGCAGAGTCAGCACCTGATCGTCATCCGTGTTTAGCACGCGAAGCGCGTCGTCTCGCGAAATCTGGCCGCCATTGAGAACGACGTCCGCCATTTCGGCAAAGGATCTGTGGTCAGCCAGCGCTGCGGTGTCAGTGGACATGCCATTAAGGCTCCGAATTGGGTAATTTCCGTAGACTATTGTTGCCGCGTGAGTCTACCGTCACTTCAGCCGCGTTCAACGGCTCGGTGGCTCGACTCTCCAGCAAATCCCGATTCGCTGCGGCGTCGCCCGAATTTACGCGTTCCCCACGTGGACACTTGACGCATAAGCCCGGTCGCACCATTCTGGACCGTAGCTGAGATGACGGTGCAGCCGCTATCAGACGAATCACTGGCGATGGATTTCGGGAGCCGAAGTCTTGGCAGACGAATCTGAAAACTCGCAATCCGACGACGTTGCGGTCAAAGCCAACGCAGATCCGGCTGCAGAGCTCGAGATTGACTCAGAACAGCTCCGCGACGGCACGCGCCGCGAACGCAACTTTTTGCTGACGATCTGCTCGGTTTTTTTGGTCATCCTGGCGTATCAATATCTCAGCTTGGCCCTGAAAAAGCCGGAGCCGCTGCCCTGGAAACCTGGCGAATCCGCGCAGCTTTTCCGGGTGGACGTGAACACCGGCACATGGATTGAATGGTCGCAGCTGCAGGGGATCGGGCCGTCGCTCGCCCACCGGATTGTGGCAGATCGCTCCGCCAATGGCCCATTTCAGACCATCGACGACGTGCAACGAGTTCACGGAATCGGCCCCATGACGCTGGACCGAATTCGCCCGTGGCTGACAATTACGCCTGAAAGCCCCGCCCCACCTTCACAAACCGATTGAGTGCAACTCGTTTCACAAGACGTGAAGCTTTTTGCACGAACGTCACGACGTTTCCTGGCGTCCGGTGGATTTCACGCCACAGGCAGCGACTGGGCCGTTAAAAACCGCGTGCGGACATGCTATGCTGCGGAAATTGGGATTTCGCCCGCTTTTGGCGCACTCGGCGAGCCGTCTCTTCGGCCGCAAGTAATCAAAATATTCACAGAGTCCAGCAAACGAATTTTGTAACATGAAGTACGACGTATACGGCGTGGGAAATGCCCTTGTGGATGTTCAGGCTCAAGTCGCCGACGCACTGCTCGCTGAATCAGGTTTCGACAAAGGCATCATGACGCTGGTTGACGATGCTCAGCAAAAATCCCTTCTGACAAAGCTAAACGGCCTGCCACTCAATCGCTGTGCCGGCGGTTCCGCAGCCAACACAATCGTCGCGGTGGCAGACTTCGGCGGCAAAGCGGCGTACGTCGGCAAAGTCGCGGCCGACGAAACGGGCGAGTTCTTCCTGAAGGACATGCGTGACATGGGCGTCACCATCGAAGTGCAACAAGCGAAGGATGGCCAGACAGGAACCTGTGCCGTTCTGATCACCGAAGACGCTCAACGCACGATGATGACGAACCTGGGCGTTTCTGCCACACTGACTGAAGCGGATGTGGACGAAGCCGAACTGAAGCAGGCAAAGTACGTATATATCGAAGGCTACCTGCTAACGGGCGACACCACCAAGGCGGCCGCCTACAAAGCGATTGAACTGGCAAAGAAAAATAACGTCAAAGTCGCCTTCACGGCATCCGATCCGTTTTTGGTGAACATGATTCGCGACGAAATCTGGGACCTCGTGAAAGGCCCGGTGGACCTGTTCTTCTGCAACGAAGAAGAAGCGAAAAGCCTGACAGGCAAGGATGATCCGATCGAATGCGCGGCAGAGATACACCGTCACGCAGAAAACGTGGCCATGACGCTCGGACCAAACGGTTCGATCGTGATGCACGGCGGCGAGGCGATTGCAATTGAAGGAGTTGACGTAACCGCCATCGACACCACGGGCGCTGGTGACATGTATGCCGGCGGGTTGCTGTACGGCATCACAAATGGCATGTCGTGGAAGCAGGCCGGGCACCTGGCGTCTCACGCAGCCGGACGCATCGTCAGCCAGCTAGGGGCCCGCATCGAACGACGATTCACGGCCGCCGAAATCGCGGACCTGATCAGCTAAGGTTTTCCTGCGTATTCAGGGCAAATCTGTCCAACAAATCGCGGCCCGCCAGCGTAATCAATGCTGAAAGGCCTGAGAAATGCTGTCAATGACCGAATCGGACGCGAATTACGGATCGTCCGAGACACAGCCGGAATCTGATGATTCCGTCATGTCTCAGGTCACCGATGCGCGGCTGGTTGATCAGGCAAGACACAATGATCCGGACGCGTTCGGCATTTTGGCTCAGCGATATGAACGGCGTGTCCTGAAGGTCATTCGCCGCTTTATTCCGGACCGCGATCTGGCGATGGATCTGGCTCAGGACACGTTTCTGAAAGCCTTTGATCGGCTGGAGCAGTTTGACCCGTCGAGACGTTTCGGGCCATGGCTGTTTCGTATCGCCGTGAATACGACCTACGATCACCTTCGAAAAATCAAACGCAAGGGGCGATGGGCCCTGTTTAGCGAAGCGGGCGAAGACCGCTTGCCAGACCCGGAAGCACCGGACCCGCGCGGCAATCTGGACACGTCTCAGGAAGTCCGGTCAGTGCTGACCGACATCCCGGAAGCGTATCGAACAGTATTGGTGTTGCGAGACCTGGAAGGGTTTTCGACGTCAGAAGTTGCTGCAGTTACGGAACGCAGTGAAGCCACAATTCGTTGGCGATTGGCTGAAGCTCGCCGCATGTTTAAAGACGCATGGGAACGGCGACAACGTTGTATTGATGAGGAACAGTTGGGTTAAACAAATGCAAAATCAATCAACAGCGTGTGGTGATACACGTCACCTTATTCACCTGGCCGTAGGCGATGACACTCAGCCGGACGAAGAAGCCCGTCTGCTGGATCACCTCGAAACGTGCTGCGACTGCCGTTCGTATCACGCGGGCATGGTGGATGCCATGCACGTGTTGGAGCAGGTGCGCGATGAAGACAGCGTGGATGTTCCGGCCGGAGCTGTCTGGGCCGGAGTTTCTGAACGTCTCGCTTCGCGCGGCAGTCGTGCAGCGAATGTACCGCAGCGTCGCCGCTTCAATGGCGCTGTGGCCGCCTTGTGTGCGTGCTCACTGACGCTTGCCTTGGCCACGATCGTACAGCAACTGCCGATGAACTCGCAGGAAACCGCTGGAAACGACGCATGGGCTCCGATGTCCGCTATGAACGTGGGACTTCAAAACGACGCAGCAGTTCCGTCTGGCAGCACGATGAAGGTTCTCAGGTTCCAGCAACCTGATGGCTCAATCGTTTACGTAAACGCGGCCAACGGGCAGGTCGTGGCTCCCGACTTTTTCCAAGTGACATCCGGCGATCAGAGCTTAAACTTCTAGCCGGCAGCCGCCACGGTGCGCCCATCCGTTGCTGAACGCGAACGTTTCTGCGCGGGCCGAAGTCGTCCTTGGTGCGCTACGCCTCAGCGGCAATGCGTCACCGCGCAGAACCCTGGGCTTGACTCACAGCTCTGAATACAAACCCGTACCAGCCACTAATGGCGCCGGTTTAGTTCAGCACCTTGTCAGAATCCTTGGGCAGGTCGAGCAACGTCTGAGTTGACTCAGCCGGGAAGTCGCGTTCCAGCACTTCTTTTCTGACAATCCGAACTGACCGCGGGGCGTCGATCGACAGCCGAACTCGGCCGCCTTGAACTTCAGAGACCGTCACGGAAATATTTTCGTCGATCTGAATCGACTCGCCTGGTTTCCTACTTAATACGAGCATCCTGCACCTCCATGTTGTGCGAGTATTTCTTCTAAACCTGGCCGCCTGTTGCAAAACGCATCGCTTGCTGAACTCAGGCTACCGCTCATAACACGCTGCAAACCCCGTCCCGATGACCGGCAAAATCCGCGCGTTCCACTCTATCTACGCCCCTTAGTCTGCATTCCTTTCGAATTGTTGCGGAAAAACTTTCATGCACTAGCATAAAACGTCCGCATCGAGGGATATCCCCACTCTAGTAGTCCAACTGTCGGCTCAACACCTGCGCCGCAAATAACCAAAGCCCCCTACATGTCCGCGCAAATCACCTGAGGTGGTTTTCGGGGGCATAAACGGCCGTCTCAGCGAGTGACCTCGCAACCGGCCGTGCTCTAAATTGCCAGACCCTGGAAAACACGATCGCAAATTTGGGTTAGCAACTCACATGCCCTCTCCGAAGGTTCAGCGATACCTGTCCCCAAATCTGTATTCTTCAGCGTTGCCGGTTACCCAATCAGCCGAACAATTTTGTTGCAGATCCCAGCACATCGTTGGACGGAAAAGTCTGCAGGCACTTGGCGCCGCTGCCGCAAGTGAACAAAGGAATGTCGGGCATCCAGTGAGCCAACTGATTGACGTTGGATTCGTCGGCCGCCAGATCGTCTGGAGATCGATTCGGAGGATCATTCAATACAACGCCGGCGATCGACAAGCCTCGCTGCCTGGCGACTTCAGCGGTCAGCAGCGAGTGGTTGATCACGCCCAGTCGATTGCCGGCCACGATCAGAATTTGCAGTTCCAAATCCACCGCCAGATCTGCCACCGTCGTTTTGTCAGAGATCGGACACAGCAGGCCGCCGGCCCCCTCGACAATTAAATAGTCGCACTGACCTCGCCAGGCTTCCACCGCCGTCCGCAGCATCCGATCGTCGACGGATGAATCTTCCATGCGAGCAGCAACATTCGGAGCGACTGCCGCTCTGAATCGCTGCGGACAAATTTGATCGACATCATGCTGTCCGCCCAGCGCTTGCCGAAGGTTTTCGACGTCCTGCCAGACCGGTCCGGACTCAAGGAATTCCGCTCCACTGCAAACCGGCTTGTACGCGCCCACGCGAACACCTTCGCCACGCAGCTGCTTCAGCAGCAGACAAGTGACCCATGTCTTGCCAACGTTTGTGTCGGTGCCGGTGACCAGCAGAGTTTTCATGTCGTTCAGCAGCGCTGTGTTGGAGTGTGTTGGCTGTTCGATCGTGTATGGTATGCTGCCGGAAGGAACAATCGCGAATGACGTCCCTCTTTTTTCTATGCTCGCTTGCATGTCCTGAGGCATAGGCCTCGATCGATGTCTGAATTAACGGATTCTCTCCAAATCTGGCTACCCGGCACTTTGATGATGCTGGTGCTGGTCTCGCTTTCCAGCTTCTTTTCAGCAAGCGAAACGGCATTCTTTTTTCTGTCTCGCGACCAGATTCGCCGCTTCAGCCTCGGCAACTCACGCCAGCGAATGGTCGCCTCGCTGATGGCCGACCCGGACCGCCTGCTCACCGCGGTCTTGTTCTGGAACTTGCTGATCAACCTGGCCTATTTCTCGGTCGGCATCGTTGTGATGCAGAAGCTGACATCGCAGAGCTTTCATCTGACGGCCGGTGTTCTGGCAGTCTGCAATCTGCTGGGCATGATTGTCTTTGGTGAAGTCTTGCCCAAGAGCATCGCAGTTGTCTTTCGGCAAAGCCTGGCGTCTGCGGTGAGCTGGCCGTTGGCGGCGGCTGTGGCCATCCTGGATCCGCTGATCCCACTGCTCGGCAAGACCGCCCGAATCCTGCGACGCACGTTCTGGCCGCATATCAAGCATGAACCGCACCTGCAGCCGGAAGATCTGGAGAAGGCAATTGATGCCTCAGCCGCCTTCACATCTGAACTGCTGGAAATTGAGCAGCAGGTGTTGCACAACATTCTCGACCTAAACGAAGTGGCGGTCGAAGAAGTGATGCGGCCACGAAATCTAAGCATCACAGTCGACGGTAACGCCACTCTGGACAGCCTGAATGCAGCGCCGTTGAAGACCACAGACTATTTAATGGTTACTGAAGATGACAACGAAATCTGCACACGCGCCGTTCCACTCTCGCGAATTACTCGTCGAGACACACCCACCTTTGCAGAGCTTTCCGAGCCCGTTATTTACGTCCCATGGTGTGCCAGCCTCGCCCATGTCTTGGCAGAATTGCGAAGTCGTTATCGCAGCGTTGCAGTCGTGGTTCATGAGCATGGCGAAATGGTCGGCACCGTCACATACGAAGACCTTCTGGAAACAATTCTCAGCGATTCGCCATCTCGCACACGCCGCGTCCTGCGCCGGGAACCTTTGATTGAAATTGGCAACAACCGATATCACGCAGAAGGTTTGGCAACTCTGCGGTTTCTGGCGCGGCAGTTGAGAATTTCATACGACGCGGACGACGACGAAACGACAACGCTTGCCGGGTTATTCCATGATGAACTCGAACGTCTGCCGGAAGTGGACGATCAGATTCGCTGGGAAGGCTGGATCCTGACAGCCATCGCCGTCACGGAGCGCGGCCAGATTCGCGCGCTGATCGAACCGGAAAGCTACTCGGCTGGCAGCGGGGAGGAGTCCTGATGGAATTCTTCTTCACCATGCTGGTCGCGTTGCTCCTGTTCTTCTACGGCCTGAAGCTGTCCGCATTCTTTAGCGGGTCGGAAACAGGGTTCTACCGAATCAGCACGCTGCAGCTTTCTCTGGAAAAGCAGCGCGGCGACCGCGTGGCGTCGCGGCTTTTTTACTTTGTCGCTCACCCGGAACGCTTCGTAGCCACCACGCTGGTGGGCAATAACGTCGCCAACTATCTGACGACGCTGGCAATCGGCATGACCGTGGCCGCGATCTGGCAATACGCCTCCGCAGCGCGGGAACTGGCGGCGACGCTGCTGATGACTCCCGTCGTGTTTATCTTTGGCGAGCTGATTCCGAAAAGTCTGTACTACCGATCGCCCATGATGCTGCTGCGAAGTGGGTCTGTGGGATTTTCGGTTTGTTACTATTTGTTTCTGCCAATCAGTTATCCGCTGATTCTTCTTTCACGTTTCGTCGCAAAGTTTGGCAACCCCCAAAAACGCCCGCTGGAAGTCGTGTTTGGCCGCAACCGACTACACGGCGTGCTGGAGGCTGGGGAGCGTGAAGGTTTGCTAACCGAATTGCAGCGAACCCTGGCGGAAAACCTGATGCAGGTCGCGGAGCAGCGGGTCGAGCTATCGATGTGGCCGGCGTTGTCAGTAAAGGGTCTGTGCGAAACCGCGTCGATGGACGAGGTATTGGAACTGGCTGGGCAAACCGACACTTCGCTGGTCCTGCTGCATGCCGAAGGTCATCCTTACCGCTGGACGTCCGTTGTTCGTGTGGCTGACATGCTGACATCCGGCCTGGCACCGCGACTGGTGGCCCAGCCGCTTCCTGAGTTCGATGTAGCAACACCGCGTCTCGAAGTGCTGACGCGAATGTTTCGCGAATTCGCCGTCTACGGCGTGGTCCGACAGAATGACCACGTCGCGGGCATCATCGATCGACAGACGCTGGTGTCTCAGTTGTTTCGAGTTGTGCGGCCCGGCGGAGTCGGCACAGACGCCTTGCTGACCAGCAGCGAAGTCACTGCTTCGCGAGAATCGACCTGATGCCGATCACGGCGTGAAAGAAGCCTGTGAGTTCGATTCAGCTTCAACCTGTTCCAACAGCGTTGATGCCAGCTCATGGTTGGGTTGCTGCTTCAGCACCGCTTCCAGATCGGCTCGGGCATCAGACCACCGCTTGAGTGCCAGATAGATTTCCGCACGGCTGCAAACCAGTTCGACATGGCCCGGCGCCAGCTCGATCGCTCGTTGAGAATACTTCAGCGCGCGATCGGCGTTGTCGGCGGATTGCCGTACCAGAGCGACGGCCAGATTGTTTAGCACCTGCGAATCATCGGGCGACAGCAACCGCGCGCGTTCCAGGTATTTAACAGCTTTGTCATAGTCTTCATGGACCACCGCCAGCGTTCCGATTGAAAGATACGCACTGTAGTTCAGATTTTGTTCTGCCAGAATCTTCGTCAACATCCGATCGGCTTTGTCCGCGCTCTCGCCCTCCATGAAGGTCATTTGAGCCAGTCGCGGAACGACGGCTGCTGCGGCCTGCGGGGTCGCGTTGAGGGCATCCTGCAATAGCCCCAGCGCTTCGGCCGTTGCAAGAAACGATTCATCGCCGGCCGACTTCTGGTCAAAGACTGTTAACTTTGCTGTGGTGTAGACTTGCGAAAACTCGGGCGTCTGCGACTCCCGGCCGGCTTTTTTCTGAGCTTCCATCACAGCGTTGGCTTCGTCTTCACGGCCACACATCAGAAGGATTTGAGCCAGGGAGGTGGCCAGGCCAGCGTCTTCAGGTGCAGCTTGCATCCGTTCGCGAATCGCCGCAGTCAATCGATCGGTAACGGCATCTGCATCGGCTTGCCGACCGGCCTTTAGATACAATTGAACCAGCTGCAGTTGAAGCTGACTATCAGTCGTCGCTGCCGGCTCCAGCGCATCCGCCGCTTCGTCGTATTGGCCACACGCCGCCAGCAACTGAGCAAGGCGGAAGCGAGCTCGCGCGGATTCGCCGTCTTTCGCGACTTCCTGCTTCCAGTAGCCAATGGCCGACGCCAGATCCTGTTGATTGAACGAGTTCACAGATTTGCTGGTCTGCTGCAGTAGATTCAGCGCGGTTTCGTTGGTGGGGTCCAGCACAACAGCGTCGAGGCTGAATTTTGCGGCTCGCGGCAGCGACATCTGGTTGGGCAGCAGCCTGGTGGCCATCGTCGTGTAAGTCGAAGACAGCATCGCCTTCAATTCTGTGGAATCGCCGATCTCCAGCCCAGCCTGTAGCAAACGTTCTGCGTCATCCAAATCGCCCTGTGCGAGCCTGATTCTGACAAGCGACGTGCGCGCTTGGACGTCTGACGGATCGGCGTCGAGCTGCTTCGTGAGTTTTTCGACCGGCTGAGCGGCTTGTTCCAGCACTGCGTCACTTTGCCTGCCCGATCGGCGCTGCAGCGCAACCAGCTCAGCCGTGTACCGAGGATCCAGTTCGGCAGCGATGGCCAAATGCCCTTCGGCCAACTGCCATTGCTTGTTCTTCGCATAGCTTTCCGCCAGCATCAGATGCACTTCAATGTTGCGGCCATCTTCATCGACGGCGCGGCGCAGTTGTTGTTGTCGCTGTGCGTCGTCCAGCGGAATGCTGGCGTTGGGTTCCTGCGACTGCTTGACAAGCCACAGCCGTGCGGGGGCGTGTCCCGGCAGATCAGGAGGTGCCAGAATATCCAGATGCTCCTGAGCGTCTTCGATGCGCCCCAGCGTCACAAGGTGCTGAGCCAGACGAAAGCGCAGATCGTCGTCGCCGTAGTTGGCTTGCAGCATACGAGCCATGATCAGCTCGGTATCTTCACTTTGCTCGTTCTCAATCGCGGCGGCCAATGCGGATTCGTAGTGGTTGCCCACGTCGCTGTCAGATTCCCCGAAGACCAGCATTGAGATCGCCAGCGCACCGAGCATCAGGCACGGCAGACCAATGACAATGCGACGCGGAATGCGTGTGAAGAACCAGAGATTGACGAATTCGCGAAACCAACCGGGGATCATGCGGTATTCGAAGGGGATATCTTCGAACATCGTGTCCCAGTCCGGCATGCCGACATCTTCTGTGGCACCGGGCTCCTCACGCGGCAGCTTCAAAAACATCCGGTTCCACATCAGCGAAACCGGGTTGATTGATCCGGCTCCCATAAACGAAACCGGATCAGTAAAGAAACTCAGCAGAACATCAAAGCTGGCAAAACACAGCAGCGTAATTCCGAACACGCCCCCCGTCATCAACAGCCGCTGTGTGCCGCTGTCGAATGCTGTCTGATAATCCGTCCAGGCGATCACGCAGGTGCAAAGAATGCCAACCTGCAACACGACGGCAAACACGGAACTCACCAGCAGCGACGGCAGAAAATGGCCCCATTTGCGTCGCTGAACGCACAACACAATAACAGCACAACAGACGAAAGCCGGCACCGAGAAAAAACCGTTGCAGAACACGTCGGCTGAAAAAGCCTGGCCGGAAACCTCGATCACGTTGTTTGCGCGAAGGTGAAGATAGCCCAGCTGATCAAGGACGCGACTGGCAAAGCTGGTGCCTGCCGCCGTGATGCGCCCCAACAGCCAGTTGACGGGACGAATATCCACGTACGTCGCGAAAAAACCGATCGCGGTCAGATATGCCAACGACGATTCCACCATGCGGTCGCGATGTCGCTGCAGCCATGCATGCAGCCAAACCAAGCCGCTCATGATACCGAAGCCGAACTGCTGGCTGACAAGGGCCGTTAGAATCAGCAGAACGCTCAGTACCACACGGAACTTCACGAAGGTGCAAAACGCTGGCTGATTCCCGTCTTCCTGCGGCTCAATTTCACGGCGGCCGCCGTTGCGGAGCACGAACAATACGCCAAGAGCGATCCACGCAAGCGGACCGAAATACCACGCGGGCGATTGCGGAAGTTGAACCAGGTATCCGATCAGCAGCGGCAGGTGCACTAGCACCAGCAGGATGATCGGTATTCGATTCTTCATTTGCGGCAGCCGGATAAGCGGAATGGCGTCGTCCGAGTTGCAGAAACACAACCGGTCAGTTCAGAAAGCCATTATTCCACCGCGAATGCTGAGATCAAACCTTCGACTACGAAGTCTCCCTAAGGTTTCCAAAATCGTCGCCTGGCGTGGTTGACGTCCGAGTCCTGACGCGCTGACTCCATTCGGCAACATATGTCGAAATCCGCATGGCCGCGTTGCATGAACGCAACATTCGTATTGCCGGCGCTCTGTCAGGCAGATGCGCCGGCAATGGAACGAGTACCGCCTACTTCCCGCGCACGTAGACTCGAAGCCGCTTTTCCGGGTAAGAAGCGGCGTTACCGGTGAACGTCCAGTCACGCGTCTTGCCTTCACTGTTGCCGATGCCGATGTCCGCGTTAGCTTTGGCGGACCAGTGATTAACGGCAAGAAGCGTTTGCTTTGCGCCGAAGTTGTGGATCTGCATCGAGCCGTAGCCATCATCAGGCGGTCCCGGGCTGTCGCTATGGTCATAAAGACTGGTCGAAGCCCCCGGGATGCGAGCTTCGTTTCCGGGACCGTAGTTGTTCGGCCAGAATTCGATGTTGCCAGTCGCGATTGCCGTGCCCTGCGTGATACCAGCGACGGTCGAATACACGTCCATCGATTCCACCTTCTGCTGAAAGTTGGCCTGCGAAGCGACGGTCGGAATCCCGATTTTCTTCGCATCGTCGGTAAAGGCGTTCATTGAGACAAACACCTTCTGTTCTTCTCCATTGGCGGCCGTCACCTCCAGCAGATACCCGATCCGATCGAACGCCTTAACCGAGTCGCTGTTGTCCACGCTGTACTGAATTTCGGGGCCCAGCTTCGACAGATCCAAATCATACACAAGGCTGTAATCTTTCACCGGAAGCGTATCCAGAAACTGAGGCATCTCACCACCACGAAATGCGCTAACCGGCAGGCCGGTGCCGCCCGACAGATTCGGCTCAGCCAACTTGTGCCAGGCAAAACGAAATGCGACCGGCTGTTTGGCTTCTGGTGATGTCAGCACGACGCTGTCGCCTTCAATCTTTGCAGTGGCCGGCTGAAAGCCACCGGAACCAGGACCGATGATTTCGAAATGGTTGGGAGCCTTGCCATCGCGAGTCTTCAAGCCACCGCCCGTGTTGCGGAAGTTGATTTTCAGACTGCCATCCTGAACGTCCAGCGATTCGAATTCGGGGCTGTTGGCGACGACGTCTTTGCGACCGTAGTCATTCTTCAGTGCCAACCATGCCAAACGCTGGCCGACGTCCTGCTTGTTGGGAGGATGAATGTTGTCCAGGGTAGCGATGTCGTTAATGACGACCATGCCGGTGTTGGGAAGTTCCTGAACGGCGGCCTGAGCTTCCCAGAACCTTGCCAGGATTGTTGGGTCTTCGCTGCCGTACTGATACGGTGCAATCTGAACGTAGTAAAACGGGAAGTCGCCCTGATCCCAGAGTTCCCGCCAGCCGTTGATCAGTGCTTTTTTCTTTTCGAGGTACAGCATGCCTTCAGCGTGGTTGGATTCACCCTGGTACCAGATCGCTCCACGAATCGGAAAGCCGACAAACGGATGAATCATGCCGTTGTACAGCATGGTCGGATCCTGATGGCTGGTGAATGGCTTTAAGTCGGCTGGGTACTCGGGACTTGGCCCCGCGTCGGAATTGTTTTCCAGTGCTTCACGCGCTTTGGCCAACCACTGCTGAGTGGCCGCCAAGTGCTGAGCCAGACGTTCGCGGTGCTCCGGGGTGCCTGGCGTTTTCACAATTACGGATTCAGAAATTTCCTGCAGCGCGGGCACTTTCTTAAAGCCGACGGGCGGAGTCCACGGTTCAACTCGCGTTCCTCCCCATGAAGAATTCACCAGGCCGATTGGCACGTTCAGTTCTTTGTGAAGAGCTCGCGCCATGAAGTAACCACAGGCGGTGAAGCTTCCAGCAACGTCCGGAGAACACACCTGCCAGGGCGCGTCGAAACTATCGCGTGGCATGGTCGATGGTGCGCGAGGAAGTTTGATGTGACGGATCAACGGATAATTGGCCGCCGCAATTTCCTCGGTCGCGTTAGTGCTGGCTCGAACAGGCCATTCCATGTTCGACTGACCGGAACACAACCAGACTTCGCCGACCAGGATATCCTTCACGGTGACGGTATTGTTCCCCTTAACTGTCAGCACCTGAGGCTGGCTGTTTGCCGACATGGCCGGCAACTCAACTCGCCAACGCCCATCGTCGCCCGTCTTCGCCGTCTGCGAATGTTCGCCGAAGGTCACCGTGACAGACTCGCCGCTGTCGGCCCAACCATGAATTTCAATCGGCTGTTGCTGCTGCAGCACCATGTGGTCGCCGAAAATTGACGGCAGCCGAACATCGGCAAAGCCTGTCGAACTACAAGCCAACAAAGTGGCGATGGCGAACATCGAAAGGTGTTTTCTGGGCGCGGGGAAACGTTTGGGCATGAGTGGCTCACTATTGGCAGGAAAGAGTAACCCGGGAATCTGCGAATGATGTTAGCGCGGTGGTGGCTATGTCACAACCGTTCCGGATGCAGATAGACCTGTTTGATTTCGTCGTCGGAAAGAGCTCGCCGAAATATCGCAAGTTCGTCCATGTCGCCGACGTAGTTGATGCCCAGCATAATCATGGCCTTGCTGTCCTGATCGCCCGCCGTTGCGTCGTCCGCCGTTGCGTCGTCCGCTGTCGTGTCGTCCGGCTTTGGCCATGTGAATCGCATGGGCCGTTTGATTATGCCCTGCAATTCGCCGTCGAGATAGAGTTTAGCGACGGACGGCTGGTCCGAAGTCGAATTGACATTGGTAAATGTGAATGCCACGTGCGTCCATTTGTCGCTCGAAAACGGCGGCCGTTTCACTGTAACCATCGGGCGTTTGTCAACGGGAAAGTCTTCCCAGTTGATCTTCTTTGGATTCCAGAAGTCGTGATCAGAAAACACGCCGAGGCGAAGATCTCGCGGCAGGTCTTTGTCGAAGTCGACGAAGATGGCGGCGTCGTTCCATTTCTTTGCCGTAATCAAAAGCGGGTCACAAAATCCTTCGGGAAGGTCTTTATCCGGATCCAGCTTCAGCCAGATTGATACGGTGCCCGACCAGTTTTCGGTCGGCTTCAACCCGTTGACTTCTGCTTTGTAGCACAACACCTTGCTGGTCTTAGCGCTAAAGCGAAGAGCGTCACCTAAGCGGCCAGCGTCCTTTGCAATGCTGACCTCAGGAATTGTCAGCCCCTGCGTCACGACTTTCATCGCCGGTGAATCGGCCGTGTAAGCCCAACCGTCGCCGTCAGCCGGAAACAGGTTGACGTCCGTCACGCCGTCAAAAGAAGCGTGAAAAACCAGACCGCGAATCGGCTTTGAGCTTTCATCTGCGCTGGACGCCGTCATTCCCAGTATCACGCTCGCCATAAAGACGGCGGTCAGGCAAAACCTGGCAGACAGTGAAGGGCTGGCGGCGCGCAACGTGTTCAGCATCGGTCACTCCTGTCGGATAGGCTTCGCGGGGCAGGGCAGCTCGGGGCGATCAAAGGCCGCCGATGCAAATGATGCTACTCGAACAACACACGATTTGAAAAGCGTGCCGCATTTCGTCCGAAGCGACTCACCTCACGCAACCGATCGCAAAAGCGGACGACCGAGCAGTCACCTAAAACGGCGGATTGTCGTCGGCGTCGAACAGACTCGTGAGCGTTTGCTTGGGCGCCGACGCATCGAACAGCTCATCTTCTTCGCCGCCGACGTGTTCTTCGTTCAGAGTTTCGCCGGGTTCCTTTTGCATTTCGAACAGAAACCGCGACGTCACCGTTTCGCGACGCTTGCCCCACTTCATGCGTGCTTTCGCGCGAGTCAGTGTGAGGTAGTCCATTGCTCGAGTCACGCCCACGTACGCGAGCCGGCGTTCTTCGGCGATGTCTTTTTCCAGGTCGCTTTCCACGCTGCGCCGGTGAGGCAGCAGGTTCTCTTCCATGCCGACAAGGTACACGCGAGGAAACTCCAACCCCTTCGCGGAGTGCAGCGTCATCAAACGCACGGCGTTGTCCGCCAGTTCAGAATCCTTGTCCGACTTATCGTCGCGGTCCATCAGCGCTGTGGTTTCCAAAAACCCTTCCAACGTCGGCGACTTGTTTTTTTCGACGTATTGGCCAATGGAATTCACCAGGTCTTCCAGCACCGCCTTACGCTGCTCAGCCTGAGTCTCATCTTTGTACTGTTTATCAATTTCTCCGTTGTAGTCGATCGCTCTCAGAAGCCTGCGCACGTGGTCGGCGAGGTCTCGTGGATGTTCCAGCATCACGTCGCGAAACCGAACCAGCAGGTTTCTGAAATCGCTTAAAGCAGCCTGAGCCTGCTTCGGCACGATCCCCGCCGCGATGCCTTCGGGCACGACTTCCCAGAGACTCTTGCCCTGCGACACCGCCAACTGGACCAGCTTTTCAGTCGTGGTCGCTCCGATGCCGCGTGCCGGCGTGTTGATGATTCGCAGCAGACTCACTTCATCACGCGGCGCCGCCAGCACCTTTAGATAGGCCAGCAGGTCGCGGATTTCTTTGCGATCGAAAAACGATTGCCCGCCCAGCAGAACGTACGGAACATTCAGACGTCGCATCTCCGTTTCAAACAGCCGTGGCTGTTCGTTGGTCCGGAACAGAATGGCGATGTCTTTGGGACGGACACTCAGTTCGGTGATCAGATACGCAATTTCCTTGACGACGTTTTCGGATTCCTGAGTCTCGTCTTCGAACGCCAGAATTCGCACCGGTGAACCGTCGGGCTTATGAGCGATCAGCTTCTTTTCGTGTCGATTGCGATTGTGCCTCACAAGACGGTTAGCGTATTCGACAATGCGATTGGTGCAGCGGTAGTTGTTTTCCAGACGAATAGTTTTCGTGTTGGCGAAATGCCCGCCGAAGTTCAGGATGTGCTGCACTTCGGCACCACGCCAGCCGTAGATGGATTGATCGTCGTCGCCGACCACGCAAATGTTCTGGTGGCCCTGAACAAGGTTTTCGACAAGACTAAACTGAACGCCGTTCGTGTCCTGATATTCGTCGACCTGCACATGATCAAACTTCGCCTGATGCTTCTGCAGGATTTCCGGATGTTCCTTAAACAGCCGACTGGTCAACAGCAGCAAATCGTCGAAATCAACCGCACCTGACGCTCGCAGTTGCTTTTGATACTTGCGATACGCCATGGCCGCCAGCGCATCGAAGTCCGCTTCTGCGTACTCACCCGCCTGGTTTTCAGTCAGGCCCGACATCTTCCACGAACTGATTTTGTTCAGCAGGTCGCCAGGTTTCATCGCTTTGTCGCCGACCCGGATTTCTCGCAACGCCGTGCGAGCGGCCGATTCCTGATCGCTGCGGTCGTAAATCACAAACCCTTTGGGATATCCCAACGCGGTAATATCCTCACGCAGGACTCGCACGCAATACGCGTGAAACGTCGACACCACGGGCTTGGCCTTCACCCGCGAACCCAGTAATTTCAGAGCTCGTTCGCGCATTTCGCGCGACGCCTTGTTGGTGAAGGTGACGGACAAAATGCGGTCGGGGCGAATGCCGTGCCTGATCAGGTTCGCCATACGAAACGTGATCACGCGCGTCTTCCCCGTTCCCGCGCCGGCCAGCACCAGCAGCGGCCCGGAAAGTGTTTCGACGGCCTGTCGTTGAGGCGGGTTGAGTCCGCTGAGATTCAGCATTTTCGGGCGAAAGGCATGTTTTTTAGAAGCGACGAATCAGACAAACGGGGCGGGAGGCTATCTTAGCCGACGCCCATCCGCAACCTGAGTGCCGGTACGCACCGGCGGGCGATTGGCGTGGCGGACGAGTGACGTTGTGGGGGCGGAATCGCCGGCGTTGCTTCCGTTGGTCGCGGGGTGGATAAGCGGGACGGGCAGTTGCCTACGCCGAGTCCGTGCGGTATTCATGGTGACGGGACGTCTTGCTACCAGTTTCCGCGGGGTTATACTCGGTGCCCGCTATTTCCCCAAATCCAGCATGTACGACAGGTCTGTCGTACAGATAACCGTTAGCGGACACAAGAACCGGCTTCGTGAAAGCACTCCCTGAAACCCAAGAGGCTCTCGTGCTTCGCACGGACTTCACCGATGACGCGGCGTGGACGTCTCTTTGCGCGGCAATCCAATCGCCACAGACTGAAGACGATTTCGTTGCCTACGTCGAATGTGTTTCTGATCCGGAATTCTCTGGCGTTATCCCTGACCAACTTGTTGCCCTCAATTCAGGCCATACCTTCATCTTTGTTGTGGACTCCATGGCAGTTTCCGATCCTGACCATCCCGTCCTCGTCGTCGATCTATATCACAATCCCGGTCGGACGTTTCGCGTAGTCCCTTCCGAGATGTGGGGCGTCGAGAACAATCTTTCGCTTGCAAACATGGATTTCGATGACTTCGCTAACAACACAGATGCACGCGGCGTCTTTCGTGGGTTCCCAGCGTAGTGTCCGCTAACATCTGTATGTCGTGATAAGTCAAGTAGCGCGTATTTTTATCGGGGAAAGAAGTTGTAGTTTTTTTGTTGGAGAGTTTTTTGCCCTCCAACTTGCTACGACTTATCCTTGTTGGTTTCACGTTCGAGGTTTTCCCGTTCCGTTTGCTGCGGGGCGTTTCTTAACGAAGTCTCGCTCAGCGTTCCGTTGGAAAGCTGGCTGCTTCAAACATCTGTTCGTGTTCAAACCGAAGACGACGGGCACAGCCGTTCGGCGGTCAGCTTCGCACCACAGAGTGCATCACACGCAATGCGTGTCTAAGCGGCCGCCAGACGGTTTTGTGTTTTGTTATGCGGTTGTCGACGGTGTTCTCCGTTCCGGAGCACAGAAACTGTTATGGGCTCGATCGTCGGTCATTCATGAAGTTGTTGGGCTCACGCTGTGTTGCAAGCGCGTCCAGTTGTGGGGTGACTCGACGGCGAGGCAGCCGGGATCAGGGAAATTTCAAACGGGTCTCCGTGTGTGAATTCTGAAATGTGAAGGCAGCAGCGACGCGGCCAGTCATGGTTCGTGAGCTCACGCCCGTGGGGTTCATTCGCTCATGCTGAGTCACCGTCAAAAGGGTGCTCAAATGCGGACACGTTTGTGCGAGCGATTTGTCGAACTCGGCGATGTTCCTTGTCGCAACGTTTCCGCCGCGACAAGGTGGCTCAGTTGTGCGCCCGGCTCACGCCGCTGCTGTGGTTTCGAATGTGTTGTTCTCCTGTGTGACGAATAAAACGTTGCGGCCAGGAATTGCCTTTGTCGGAGCCGGTTGTCGGTCACGCACTCTGCCACGGTGACCGATGAGCGGCGCAGACGAAGGCAATTCCGCCTTGGTTGGTGAGGTGAGAGGGAACGCCGTTCAGCCGTGCGCCGCGGTCGAAGGCTGAGCGGCTTTCGATGCGACTTTGCGACGTCGGCGAGGTTTCGGAACTTCCACGCGCGCGTCGTCCGGCAGTCGCAGAAATTCACGCTCGCTGAAAATGTCGCCGCGTTTGAGCACCAGGTAAACGGCGCGGCCCAGTCGCGCGGCCAGAATCGAAAGCGCCTTGCCGCGACCGTGACGTTTCTCCATCTTTGCGAACGCCGCTTTGGTGGCCGGGCTGTCTCGCAGCAGCAGCGCCACCGCTTCGCTGAACGCCCACTTCAACTGAGGATTACCCTGCTTGCGCCCCGGCGAACCGTAGTTCTTTCCGGCCGACGAATGCTGACCGGGTACCAGTCGAGCGTACGAAAGGAAGTCTCCTGCGCGGCGAAAACGTTTCAGGTCACCGATTTCGTAGAGGATGACAAGTGCCAGAATATCACCGATGCCAGGGACCGCTTTCAGCCGATAGAACAGACCTGGATCATCAAACTGAGCCATCTGCACGAGCGTCTTTTCCAGCCGCGAGATCTGCGTTGTCAGCGCGTTGATCATGGCGATGTCCGTTTCGATGGTCAGTTGCGAAGCCTGCGTGGGAAACGTTTCCGCCAGCCCTTCCTGGTGAGACGCGTACCGTAACTGTCCGCTCGGCGCGGCGACGTTGTACTGCAGACACGAACTGCGAACGTGCGCTTGCAGTTCGGCTCGCTGCCGAGTGAAGTAGCACCGTCGTCGGCACAGATCACGCTGACTGCGCATCGATTTGGGGTAAGCCCACGCGACGGGAAAGTTGCCGCCTCGCAGCAGTTGAGCGATCTTCAACGAATCCTGTTTGTCGTTCTTCGTCTTGCCGCCGTGAATCGCTTTCATTCCAAAGGCGTGGCCGAGCACAAACGGCACGTTCAGTTCATCACACGCATCCGCCAGCCAGTACCAGTTGAAGGTCGATTCGACGGCCAGCACGATGTCTCGATCTCGAAACGGTTCGAGAGCCGTCTGCAGATCCCGCGGCGTGCAGTGCAGATTCTTATGGAAGACGGTCTTGCCATCGGAGTCGACGATGCAGGTGTACATCCGCCTGGCGTGCAGATCGACGCCGCAATAAAGTTCGTGCTGAGTAGGGTAAAAAGCCATGTGTCTGTCCTTGTAAAGAAGTGAGAGTTCCATCCGCCTGAACATCAGACCAGATTTCCAAACTCATCACGACATGAACAGTGTCATGGTTTTTACGCTGGGGCCTTCGGCACACCTTCCAACTTTGTCAACGCAGGCTGGCTTTGGTACAATTTCTCGTAGTTCAGGCATCGTTCGCTTCGTTCAGGGCGGTGTCGTAAAAACCTTCCGTTATGTGACCGAGGCACTCGATGGATCGTAAACGCGTTATCTACATCGACGTCGATGACACGTTGATCCGCACTGTTGGCACCACGCAGATTCCCATGCCCGCCAGCGCGGATTACGTGCGCCGGATGCATGCCGCTGGTCATACGCTCTACTGCTGGTCGCGCGGAGGTGGCGACTATGCCCGCGATGTCGCAAAATCACTCGATATTGCGGACTGTTTCGTGGCATTCTTACCGAAACCCGATGTATGCCTCGACGACCGTGGCGACAAGCTGCTCGACTATTGCGACGTCATTCTGCCCGGCAACGCGTCAAACCATTGAGAATCAACCCTGATTCCCCATGCTCGCGGTCACATAACATCTGTATGTCGTGATAAGTCAAGTAGCGCGTATTTTTATCGGGGAAAGAAGTTGTAGTTTTTTTTGTTGGAGAGTTTTTTGCCCTCCAACTCGCTACGACTTATCCTTGTCGGTTTTCGTTTGACGCTTCCTTCATCCGTGTTGCTGCGTGGCGTTTCTTAACGAAGTCTCGCTCAGCTTTCTTGCAAGAGCTGGCTGCTTCAAACATCTGTTCGTATTCATGGTTCTTATGGACCGACCTTCGACACAATTTCGGCGTTTGGCAACGGCTGCTGACCTTAGCCCGGATGTCTCACGCGATCGGGGTTGAGTAGGCGGCGGTGGTAGAATTTCGTTGGCGTTGAGATCCTGGTATGAATCTGAGGCCCATTCGACCGAAATTGGGATCGTGGCTTCGTACATTTCCAGACGCGCGCAGCGGTGCGTCACCGATCTTCGAAGCCGGCTGAGGAATCTCATGTTGTCGCACTGAAATCAGACCTGCATGACCTGCGGTCTGTGGCGGCGGAGATTAGCAAGGACTCGTTCGAACAGTGGCTGGTACGGATATGATTCGGAAAAGCTGATCACCACGCGCCGAACGCTCACCTGAATCTTCGTGCCGATCTTCAGCAGCTTCGAACGAATTGTGCCCGCCTGAGCGTTCTGCATCTCGGTCCCCGCCAGGCCGAATTCCCGCAGCACGTGGTGCAGCAAATACGCCATCGTCGAGAACAGCAACCGCAGTTGATTCGAACGCATGTTGTGAGTGCTCGTGCGATCCGCGAACAGATAAAGCTGCTGTTCCTTGATCCGGTTTTCCATGTCGCCCCGCGCGCAGTAACGATCTTCGTACAGCATACGTGCGTCGACGCGTTCGAGCGAAAGACTGGTGACGACGAAACGCGAGTTGGCTCCTTTGCGAAGATGTTCGGCTTTGCCGATGACTCGGCGTTCGCATGACCATGTCTCCTTCGTGCGATACCGAAAATCTTTGAACACCCGAGCCGCTTCGCCCGTTGCTTCAAACTGAACCTTCGCCTGCTGAAGTTCGCCCCCGATTGCCTTCACAAGACGCTTGTTCTTTGCCAGGCCAATGATGTAATCGACACGGTTTTTCTCGCACCAGGCGAGAATATTGTCGCGACAAAAACCACCGTCCGCTCGAACGATCATCCGAACGTTCGGCCATGCGGCTCGCAGCCTGGGAACGATGCGTTCGAGTTCTTTCACCGTTCCCGCACAGCCGTCAATGTTTGAAGGACGCAGCACGGCGCC
The DNA here is from genome assembly GCF_001983935.1 of Fuerstiella marisgermanici. Classification (GTDB taxonomy): domain Bacteria; phylum Planctomycetota; class Planctomycetia; order Planctomycetales; family Planctomycetaceae; genus Fuerstiella; species Fuerstiella marisgermanici. The sequence continues at coordinate 5,570,246 of NZ_CP017641.1, forward strand.
GAGCGGCCAGCCGCCGCAGAACGTATACAACGGCAGAAAGCAGTAGCTTTTGTAGTAGCCGTGGAAAAATTTCCCGAGCTGATCGCCGTGCACCGGATCATCCGTGGCGTCGAGATCAAGCACGAGTTCCGTCGGCACACCTTGCTTGCTTCGCATGCGAATGAAAACATCGACCAGAGTATCCTGAAGTGTGGAAACACTGGCGACGATCTTTTTGTAGCGACTGTTTTTGGTCGCCCCAACCGGCGTGAGTTCCAACCGATTGAGCGTGCTCTTCCCGGCCAGCGGAACACCTTTGCTGCATTCGGCAGCACGATCCTGTCCGGTGATATCTCGTCGCCCGCACATCAGAGCCAGCAGAGGATCATGTCGCAACTGCTCGTGATCGTTCAGATCTTCATAGCCCAGAGCGATTCCCATGACTCGCTGCCGCAACAGTTCTTCGACTGAGAACTCACTGTGCTCACTTCGATGATCCGTAAAGCTCGCCGTGAACGATCGAAGGATACCAAACCGCTCTTCGACTTCCCGCAACAACAACCCGCCACCATCTGACGTGATCTTTCCACCATCAAACGCGGCACAAACTTCTCGCCGACCGTGACCCTCGAATAACAACTTCTCTCTGCTACACTCTGTCACCACAAAACCGCCTCCTGATGTTGACGTAAATCCTTCTCACAAAAGACTTACGCACGCAGAGGCGGTTTTGTGCATTCTCTGTGTGAGATTTCCGGGTTAGTAGAATTCTTCATCGCTCGATGCTGTTTGAACAGGCGACGTAAGCACATTCTGCTGTCAAACTTCGGCCGAAAGGAATGCAATGACTTCACTGCCACGAATGGATCGTTCCGTTACTAAGCGGACGACGCTCGATCAGCAGGGTTGCGACGCTGGCGTTCCCAATGCGACCCCCGCCGAACGCCTGCTGATGGTGTGGCCGCTGACACTGACCGCTTGGGCATTCAAGGAGCCGAATGTTGTTCAACCCCGACTTCAAAGAAATGTTGCTCGCGTTGTCCGAAGCGAAAATTGATTTCCTACTTGTTGGAGCGTACGCCGTTGCTGCTCACGGCCACCCTCGCGCAACCGGCGATCTCGACCTTTGGGTTCGCCCTGATGCGAAGACTGCTCCACGCGTTTATCGGGTACTGGCCGAGTTTGGAGCCCCACTGCATGACTTGACGATAGCAGATCTTGCCAAACCGGGAATGGTTTTCCAAATTGGCGTAGAGCCATCAAGGATCGACATCCTGACTGCGATTCAGGTGTTTCGTTTGATCATGCATGGGAGAATCGACTGGAAATCAGCATGGATGGCATCGATCTTTGTGTACTTGGCCGAACGGATTTGATCGCCAATAAAAGGGCTTGTGGCCGGCCCAAGGATATTGCAGATGCCGAAACGCTTGACCCAACTAATTCTTAGCGTAGCAGTCTGCCAGCCAATACCAGTTTAGGATTTGTGGCCGGCGAAAGTTCAAATTGCCTCCAACGTGGCTTTGCCCCCGGCTTCAAGCCTCATTCCGTGGGTGACGTTTGGCGACTGGAATTCCATGGATGGGGCTAACATCGCCCAGCAACAACCGAAACGCAATTCGGCCTGCCGCTGTCGCAGGAGATTCACTATCCTGCCATTCTGCATGAGGCAGTCGACGGCAGGGCAGGCTCACGCCTGCCGCGCTACGCTATCTCCGAGGAAGTCAGGCAGGAGCCTGACCTACGATCATTCATTCTTCACCCAACGCTCCGCAACCACACATGGCCATTCAGTTCTACAACACTCTGACCAACACCACAGAACAGTTCACGCCTGTCGAAGCGGACTGTGTTCGCATGTATAGCTGCGGGCCAACGGTGTACGACTTTGCTCATATTGGCAATTTCCGCTCGTTTTTGTTCGCGGACGTGATCCGCCGCACGCTGGAATTCTTTGGGCACGACGTGCACCACGTGATGAACATCACCGATGTCGGCCACATGACAGACGACGCCAATGCCGACGGTGCCGGTGAAGACAAGATGGCGACGGCCGCTCAGCGAGTAAAAGAGGACAAGAAGTCGGGCAAGGTGCCGGAAGGGGCCGTCGAAAACCCCGAAGACCCGTTTCAAATTGCCGACTACTACACCAAAGCGTTTCTGGAGGACGCTCAAACACTGGGCGTGAAGGTTGCCTTCGAGCCGGATAACATCCTGAAGGCCACCGACAACATCGATACGATGCAGGAAATGATCACTCAGTTGATCGATTCCGGGCACGCGTATGTGGGTCCGGACGGCGTTGTTTATTACAGCGTCGAAAGCTTCCCGGACTACGGTAAACTCAGCGGCAACACGCTGGATCACCTGCAAACCGGTGCGGGCGGACGCATTAACGAAGCGGACCAGTCGAACAAAAAACACCCAGCCGACTTTATGTTGTGGAAGGCCGATGGCAGTCACATTATGAAGTGGGACTCGCCATGGGGCACCGGCTATCCCGGCTGGCATATTGAATGTTCCTGCATGGCTCGCAAGCGGTTGGAACGAGACGTCATCGACATTCACACCGGCGGCGAAGATCTGATTTTCCCGCACCATGAATGCGAGATCGCTCAGTCGCGAGGCGCGACCGGGGCGGACACCTTCGCGAAGTTTTGGATGCACGCTCGCTTTCTATTGGTGGAAGGCGAAAAGATGTCCAAAAGCAAAGGCAACTTCTGGACGGTCCGCGACGTGCTGGAAGGTCGGGCAACGGGCGTGAAGGTGCATCCGGCGGTGCTGCGACTGGAATTGATTAAGTCTCATTACCGAGCCAACATGAACTTCACCAAGAAGGGCCTGCAGGATTCGGCCAACGTCGTGAAGCGGCTGACCGACTTCCGCGCGAAACTGGAAGCGGCGGCTGACGGAGCGACGGCGGAAGTCGACCTCAGTCACCCGATTCTGAAACAGTTTGGCGACGCCATCGGTGACGACCTGAACTTCAGCAAAGCCCTGGCCGTGGTCGTGCCGTGGGCTTCGACGACGCCAGACAACCCGGCCGAAGCATTGGCGGTCCTGGACAGAATCAACGGCGTGCTGGCAATCGCTCCACTGGGCGACGCTGCCAGTTCCGGCGCGGGAGACGGCGATCTGGATATCCCGGCGATGTGCAAAGCGATCGACGACGCGCGAGCTGCCAAAGACTGGGGCACATCGGACGAGCTTCGCAAGCAACTGGACGAACTCGGTTATGATGTGAAGAACAGCCCCGAGGGTACGGTCGCCGAGAAACGCCTGGCGTGAACATATACACACACCAGCGAACTTCCACGGTGGTCGGCGACCGCCGCTCGCGTGCATTTTGGCGACTGAAGCAGAGGTCGGGCGGGAATGCATATCCCGCCCCTGGGCGAAAATAGGCAAACTGAACGGCGGCGAGACCTCGCCCAAGTCTGCCCTAAACCCGCACATTCCCGTGAGATTCCGTGGAACTCATTGGCAAGCATGTCTTTACGCCATTTGGTGGATTGTCCTAGAATGCGGAAGCTAGCCAGTTTCTGACGTTCTCAAAGACTGCGGGCGGCCGGGCTCAGTTTTGGCTGAGTGCCCAACAAACAGCAATGGAAAGCGGAAACCGCTCCACCATAATTCTCTTTACGAGTTCACCGAGACATGATTCGAACCCAAATTCTGTCAACAATCGCTCTGCTTCTGATGGCGTTTTGTGGGCCCCAGTCCATTGCACAGGAACCGCATAATCCTGAGATCTCTGTTGCGCACAAAGGAGTAAAGCAGCTAAAGGAGGACATCAAGTTCTTTCTGGATCTGGTGGAAAGTGAGCAACGACATTGGGATAACTGGGAGGGCATGATCGAGTTCCTGGTCTTTGGGCTCGATTTCGAGCGTCCCCTGAGAATCGACATTCTGTCCGGTTTAACGCCGCCTCCCATCATGATCTACGGCCCGTACACGGTTCCCGTCGAAGATCTGCGAGACGAAAACATCGGCGCGGAATACGTGCTACAGGAACGGTCAGAAACGCTGCACGAAATGCTGCCGACCGAGCAAGGTTGGTTTCGCATTCTGCCAGCACAGAAGTATGCGATTCTGGCACCGTCAACTCCCAAGAATCACGACTTGCTGAAGCAGTTGATTCTGAAGGCAGGCAATCCGGTGCCGGTCATCACAAAAATTCTTGATGGCGAGGCGAACGTTGGCATTCAATTGGCGAACGCAACCGAATCTGAAGAAGACCTCAAAAAACGCCGAGCGTCGTTCGCAGAAATTCGTGCCGTCCACATGGATTCGCTGCAGAAGCGTCCGGAGGAATCTCAAACAGAATTCGAACTGCGCAAAGGTGCGGCATCGAACAACCTGAATGAGCTGGAACGGTTGATGGTCGAGTCCAAAGTTGCCAGCGCCCGAGCGGTTCTGGACAAGAAAGCGGTCACGGCCAAAATCCTGTTTGACGGCGTAGGAATCCCGGGCACTTCGATGGCCAAAGGCATCGAAATGTTCAACAAACAAATCGACGCATTCGCCACGGCCGTCAGCCCGGAAGGCTCGGCCTTGTCATTCCGAATCAACCATCCTATCGACGACCTGCGAACGAAAAACACGCTTTCATTTATTGAACTGATGCGTGCAGACGTGGAATCTCGACTGGCTGCAAACACCAAGATGACGGCTGAGCAAAAGGAAGCGTCACTGCAGTTGTTTGATGGAATCATGACATTGGTGAAAGACGGCGTCGCTTCAGAAAACCTGAACGGATTCATCGAAGCGGTCCCGAACGAATCCAACCAGTTTGTTTCGCACGGAGCGATCGTGGTTAAGGACGCGAAGCGACTCGATGAAACTCTGGCCCTGATCGGAAAAACAGGGGGCGATAACGAAGTCACAATCGGTGCGGAGACCGTTGGCGACGTCACAATTCACAAAGTCAAACTCGGCAAGGGTTTTCTAAAACTGTTTGACGACGTATTCGGCGAAGAAGCGGAAATTCTGATTGGCACATCCGAAGACAAAGTATGGTTCGGGTCTGGACCAAATGCATTGCCAGCACTGAAGGCTGGCATCGAAGCCCTGAAGGAACCAGCTGAATCTGACGTCATTCTTCGCAGCACCATGCAGGCATTGCCGTGGGCGAAACGAGCAGAAAAGCTGATGAAAGATCTCGCGCCGCCAAAGACGCTTGATGGTCAACAGAAGCGCCGCGATCAGTTGCTACGATTGACTCAGGCGATCGAAACGCTGAAGGAAGAGGACGACGACATTACGTTTGACGTGGCAGTAGCGGACGGCCGGGTCAGCGGTGAGATCTTCTTTAACTCAGGCTTGCTGCGGTTCGTTGGAACGCAACTCGTCACATTCTCCACAGAGAATCTTGAGTAGTTTTTCGTAACCGTCCGACACAGCGCCGCAGGGAAGCACAATGTCTGACGAATTGGATTCTGACATCCAATCTGAATCGATGGACGACATCGAACTGGCATATCGTGAAGCGATGAAGTCGCTGGACGAAGCAGAAATGCAGGTCGGTTCCGCATTGATGGAGCTGGCCGAAAGTTCAGACGACGACGTGGACGGCGACGAAAAAGCGTACACGTCAATCGGCGACGTGCTGGCCGAAGACCTCGCCGCAGAAGCCGGCGCTGATCGCGCTGAGGCGATTTGCACTCAGGATTCGACCCGCGTCTCGCCGCGAGCCGTCATTGAAGGAGCTCTGTTCGTCGGCGGTGAAGTGGCCCTCACGTCGCGCAAACTGGCGGCGTTGATCGGAAACGATGCCGAAGCCAAACTGGCCGTCCGTTTGATCGACCAGTTGAACGAAGACTACGCCAACGAAAACCGCCCGTATGAAATTCGGCTGCACGAAGGCGGATTTCGAATGGAACTGCGCGAAGAATTTGCCAACGTTCAGGCTCGCGTGTTCGGGCTGGGCCCGCGCGAAGTTCGTCTGACGCCGGATACGCTGGAGGTGCTGGCGTTTGTGGCGTACAACCAACCCGTCACGAAAGAAGACCTGACGGAACTGGGTCAGCGAAAGACTCAAACCATTATTCGGCAGCTGGTCCGATTGCGACTGGTTGAGGTTGAAAGATCGGGCAAGAAAAAGTCAGAAGTGGAGTACCGGACGGGCGACCGTTTCCTGAGGTTGTTCGGCCTGGACAGCCTGGACGACCTGCCTCAGGCAGATGTCTTCAGCTTCAAATAGCCGATGCTGAAGCTTACGCGTGCCTCAACGTGCCGCAATGCATGAGAGACGATGCAGCGTTCAGGTTGGATTGGCTCTGCGAATTCGGCGGTGACTCTGCTTCTGAGATAGCAGAATCCGTAGTGGAAAAGTCGCGACGGAACTTCTTGAAGTCGGTGGTGCAACTGACTGTTAGCGTGCGAGCCACCAAAATCGCGGCGGCCATGCAGCAGCTCACGTTTTTCGGAACCAGCCCTTGAACTCTCGATGACGTTCTCTGCTGCGTTTTGCCGCAGCCGCACCAGAGTTCGCTTTCATGATTGGACCATTCCCAGTTGAATATGCAATGGCACGTCACAACTGACCTACGCCCACTGCGACGTGTTTTCACGATTGTGATTTCCTTGAAAGACAGTGACATGGCAAATGAACTGGTGCAGCAAGCTTCAAACGGCATTTGCAAATTCGCTGGTTTGTCGATTTGCGTCCTGCTCTCGCCGCTGCTGTCTTCGAATCAGTCACTGGCCGCCCGGCCCAACATCATCATCATCTACGCCGACGATATGTAGCGCGGTACCGGATATATTCGGGCAAAAGCAATGTTTTTGCTGGCCGATCGCTCCGTCAGTGAATCGGGGAAATCTTCAGGATTGCCCCGAATTGCCCCCGATTTCGCCGCAGTTGGTGCAAATTGCACTAAACGAAGACACTTGTGCAATTCATTGGCAGACGTGGGTTTGGAGGTATTCCCGGTGTAGGGCCGCTACCAATTTATCGGCTCGGATAGTTGCTGAATGGCGAGCGAAGAGCGGGACTTTGACACTATAAATTACAGACATACATCCCAAGCCAAGCAGGCCATTTTTCATAGCATTAACAGGCCTCAGGCTCGCCCGCCGCTTCGACATGCAACATGATGTAGCCGCTGATATCTTGACCTGATCACGACGATAAATTCAGTACCATGACGGTACTGACTATTCGTGTAGTCACGAGTCATAAGTCTTTTTGCTCATCAGCAAATGCGACCGAAAGACCTGCCGGGTCTCACTGTCTCAACCCTAAAGCGATCGGGAGACGTGCTTAACAGCTTGCGAATTCAGCGTTTACGATGAATGGGTTTGGCCCCTTGGTGACTGCACCGTTTACATTGTGTGATAATTTGTAACGCTGTGCAACAAATTCTGTACCGGATTCCGTACCCAATACATCTGGGGCTTACCTGCACCAAGCAGCGTCTCCGCGTCGCGAAGATTCTTCACGATCTGCTCGCCCGACTGGTGTTTTCGTTGTTGCTTGGACATCGAATCTCCTTGCCATAATCGGCGTTGAGACTCTCATTTCTTATGGACCATTTCAACCAAGGCATGCCAGTCTTCAGCGGATGGCAAGACCGCAGCTGACGAGCAGACATGCAAAGATGGCCAGACGGCGGACTAATCCAACTGTCCCTCGCTCGGGATTGGTTTCAGCTTCATGACTCATCGTTCTCTCCCGACTCCAGTTTCCGTAGATGCGGGTGCTTTACCAACTGAGGAGTGACAACCCGATAGGCTTGCCAGTGTCGCAGGAATTCGTCCGTTACTTCTAGTTCCGTCTTCCCCTCACAAAAGCCTCGGTATTCGTTGTGTGGTTCGACGTCCCTGCTTCCCATGAATTCCCTGAAAGTCTGGGGGTGAGCGGGAAACACCTCAGGGAATCCGACGACGAGCATTGACTCAATCTCCCCAATCACTGATTCAACTGCCAGGATCCCCCCAAGAATCGAGTACATCTTTCCCAACTTCGCATGCAATGCAGCATACTTCGACAGGCGAACTTTCCAGGCTTGCAGGTTTGGCGTCTGAAAACGCACTTCAGACGTATACTTGTCAACCGCATCTAAGACTCTGCCCCGTGCCGATGATACCATTGCGGCTCGCTCCCTTCCGGCAGGTGCCCACGTCCCAAAGCCCTTGTAAGCAACTGGGAATTCCCCAATTCGTTGATGCTTCAGCCAGTCGCGGTAACGTAGCTTCTTTGTGTTGGCCCGCTTTGCACCGACTGACAGCAAAAAAGCTTCCCGGAAATCAAGTATCAACTCAGCTGCAAACGGATTGGCGTCTATCTCACTGACCAATGTCTCTTTCGACAGGAGTCCAGCCGCTCTCAGCGCTACGTCGTGGAGACGGTCAACATCTTCCCAGTATTCCGATAAATCACACACCGCTTATAAGCCTTCGAACTGAAGCAGATAGGTCATGTCGGTGGCACTTTCAATATTGTTCATCTCCATGAAAGTGCCGAACCACGTAGCCGCATCGGTTCCAAGTGGGTTCATTTCATCGTAAAGACGGTCACCATTGAGAATGAACGCGTGTTGAGGATAGGCTGGGTGAACGTCTGGGTAATCTGGGATGCGGCCGATCAATCCTCCGAATTCTTCGCTTCCGGTCATCAAAATGCGTTCGCCGCTAAGGTCAGAACCGTTGACCCAACCAATGCAGTCGTTGTGTACGAGTAGCCCGCCATCAGCTACTGAGTACACATGCTCCCCGTCGACTTCGAGGTTGAACACCATTTCTGGTGATCCTCGGTGGGGCGTGATTTTCGTGAGGGTGGCGGTTTCGCCGGTGAGACTTCGGAACTGCTCTCCGACTTCCAGCTTTCCCGCGACGACGAATTCGTGACGAGTTTCGCTCCAGAGAGGATGTGTGTCGGTGACGCCAAGAGGTTCGTCGAGCCCCGTGATGTCCAGGTACAAAATGTTTCCCGCCGGATGAGACATCGTGCCTGTAACGACGTTGCGGCCGGTTCCGTCGTCCACTTCGATTTCAGGACACGGATCAATGCTGACAACCAGTGCCGGACCGTTGAGGCCCATTTCGTGCAGTTCCAGATGAATTGAATGGCCAACTTTGGCAGCGTTGCCTTCAATCCATGACAACCGTCGCAGGAATGCAAGATCGTATTTCACGCCCCCCTTAAACATGCTCAATTGAACGGCTCGCCAAGTGGCCGGATTGATGTCCGATGGCGGCTGAGTCTCCTCACGCAGCGGATTGCGCCCGACCACTCGCTGACCAAGCTGAATGTCTTCGATGTTTCTCGTACGCAATCGAATTGGGTCCGCAGCCGAGGGGACGGCTGGCGAGATCTCAGCGGTCAATTCCGTTTTGACATCGCTTGTCGCTGACGCATGCGGAATCGTGGCCCGCATTGCGAAAACGCAGCCGACGATAAGACAGCCAAGAATGACAACCTGACGAAGGCGCGTGACTTTGTTCCGCTCAGAATCAGGTTCGTGTTTCATCGTTAACTCCCGCCCAAAACGGATGCGTGGCACGTAATCCCCGTAATCGTACCGATTAGTCGACGTCCAACGCATTCAGCAGATCGTGCAACATTTCGCCGTCATCTGGATTCAATGTTGTTTCACTGCCATTCGCTGAAATTGCCATGAGGCGAAATTCGCTCTTCTCAGGTCCGGATTCAACAACGCGGACTCCGTCAATGACACAGAAGAGTCCGAATGCTGCCGAGTGAGCGGTCATTTGTACGACTTTGGCTACGTGGCGCTGATCGGAATTCGAAAGTCCATTGAACCACTTAGAAATTTCCTGCAATGCTATTGTGGACGAACGCGAATGCGAAGTCTTAAGATTCTTCAACACGCCATCTGCAGCCGCATCAATAACACGAAGCTTCACAGCCTGAATGAATTCATGTGCATTCATCTGAAATGATCCTCGACAAAACCAGCTAACGATGGGTGTGTGTTTATCCCCTTGTTGCTTCCCAACCTGCCGGGATCCAATGCCACAATCACGAAGAATCTGGGAGACGTGCTAAACCGCTTGCGAACTCAACGCTAATCAGATGTCAATCTCCGCAACCTTTTGGCAGCACCGCTATTTGCTCGGCGAAGACTCGCTCAGCTACTGCCTGGTAATCTTGGTTGAGTTTGAATGGACAACTGCTCGAAACAACCGATCCGGTCGCAATTGAGACGCCCAGTGCCGAGCAAAAGTCAATAGACTCGCCTTTCGCGAATACCGATGTCGGCACATGCTCACTGACGATGACGACGGCGCGGATGGTCTTTGAAGAGCGAGCATCGTAGTGTGCTGAGAAGTAGAGCACGCAGGAAAACATTCCGTCGTTGGTGCGAATAAGAGGGTGAAATCCGGATCGCGGCCAGAAATTACCGAAGCCCATTCCAGTCAGGTTGACGTCTGCAAGAAACACCTGTGCATTAGAAGGCATGAACTACTGTTTCCTTCGTGCTGTTGAACAAGTCGAGTAGGTTGCTTGGAACAATTACGGTGCCATTATCTATGGCCCAAGTATCAATTGTATTACTATGGCCGAGCAGGTCGTAAACGTCACCGGGAACTGAGGTCTTTACGACCGCCGCTGCGTCAATCAGGGCAGGTTGATCAGCAACTCGCAATGCATCACCTAAGTCTGTGACAAACAACTTATCCTCCATTGCACCGGGGAATGGATTGAAATTGCCGGTTCGCATTATGTCATCGAATTCATCCGGAGATACAGCCCGAAAGAGATCAACGCAATCATTGTGCACGAGCAATCCGTTACTTGCCACGGAGTACACATGCTCGCCATCCACTTCGAGGTTGAACACCATTTCTGGTGGGCCTCGGTGTGGGGTGATTTTTGTGAGGGTGGAGGTTTCGCCGGTGAGGGTTTTGAATTGCTCTCCGACTTCCAGTTTTCCGGCGACGACGAACTCGTGACGAGTTTCGCTCCAGATGGGATGTGTGTCGGTGACTCCCAGCGTTTCGTTGAGACCGGTGATGTTCAGATACAGAATGTTGGGACCGGGATGAGCCATCGTGCCCGTGACGACGTTACGGCTCGTGCCGTCGTCCGGTTCGATTTGCGGGCACGGATCAATGGCGACAACTTTAGCTGGGCCATTGAGGCCCATTTCGTGCATTTCCAGATGAATCGAATGGCCAACTTTGGCACTGTTTGATTCAAGCCAGGACAACGGTCGCAGGAATGCAAGATCGTATTTCACGCCCCCCTTAAACATGCTCAATTGAACGGCTCGCCAAGTGGCCGGATTGATGTCCGATGGCGGCTGAGTCTCCTCACGCAGCGGATTGCGCCCGACCACTCGCTGACCAAGCTGAATGTCCTCGATACTGACTGTTGTCAGGGGCGGGGCAACCGACGCAAGCTGCCTTGTCTCCTGCGAACGATGCAGCCCCGTGGTTGCAGATACCTCGGTTGTCATCGCCTTTAACGAAAACGTGATGCCAATGGCTAAGCACGCTACGATGGCAATGCGTCGTAGCCATTCAGTGTTCTTGTGAGGCTTTTGAAAAACTCCTGGCATTGTCTTGCTCCTGTACTTTGCTTCGGTACGGAATCTTAAATTGTACACAATTCTGGTTTTATTCGAGGTGGCCGCGGTGGATGTGCGTCTCACCGCAATTGCTTCAGGTCAGGACACTTCAGGACTCAACTCCGCCCGTTTGATGCTGCCTGCTTCCGCCTCTAAATCGCTTCGTTTACGTCGAACGGTCAGCCCGGATGCCACGGTGAATGCCCCAATCGCAATAATGAACTCCCAATTGCGATCAGTGCTTTGACCTGTAGCTGCTGGTTTTCCGGTCCCAGGAGACAAAACAACCACCTGAGTCCCGGCGACAAAGCAGTTCGGCTTCGGCACTTTCATGTTGGGCATTTGTGCGATGCCGATGACGCCAGAAATCAGTTGCAAGGTGTTGGAGGGGGTCATCTCTCCAGTCATTAAGATATCGTGAGCTCCCTGTGCTCCGCTGGAAAGGTTTCCTGCGGTATCATAAATCAGAAGTGAGTTGGCGATTTGTGATGACTGGCACCCAAGTCGTCCAGCCTGCGCCGCTTCGGCCAACCCAAGCGTTGCCGCAGCAATGGCGGCTTCGGCTCCGATCCTTGCGATGAGCAAGGAGCTTTCATAACCAAGGTCTGAAGTGGGATCCACTTCGATCACATCGTCAGGATCCCAAAATCCAAGCGAGACTAACCCCGCGAGTCCATCTGCACCTGAATTGACAATCGCTTTGAATCCGGTCCCCAGTCCATTCAAGAAACCTATTTCTGGTTCTCCGGTGGTCAACGCCTGAAATGTCGCCATCCACTGAAATGTTTGAGTGTCGTCAATTTCGTTAAGTAGATAATCGGGCCAGCGACGTGAGTTGTCATTTCGCTGCCAACCCGTGGGATCCGTGTAGTTCATCGGAGCATTACCCACGTAGCGGCTCAGGTTGGCGTCGGCTCCGCCAAATCCCATTGGATCTTCGCTGATGAAGCGACCGAGAGCCGGGTCGTACCATCTGGCTCTGTAGTAATAGAGTTCGGCGTCGGCATCCCATTCACGTCCGGTGAAGGCATGGCGAGGGCTGTATGTGGAATTCGTTTGTGAAACAATCGCACCAAACGAACCGTACGTCAGATGATTGACCACGCTGGTCGTGTCCGTTCCGCTGTCGTAATCGGCCACATCGCGGATCGTCCCCTGTTGATCCGCCAGGAACCACACCACGTTTCCTGAGCTGTCTTCAGACGCCAGTGGGAAATCAACGGCTGGCCCGTAGAGCAGCCGCTCTTCCAGGTCTCCGTTTTCGTCGAACACAAGGACAATATCGGACATGCCGATCCCGTCGTACGCGTATCGTTCGCCCGAATCCACGGTGCCATTACCATTGGAATCGACGTCCTTGGCGATACGCCGATCAAATGCATCATAGACGTAGGAGACCTCTTTCGTTTTGGTGCCTCCGGATGTCTTAAACGTGACGGTTGTCAATCGATTCGCATGATCCCATTCATATTCGACGTAGTCGCCGCCGGAAATGGCCGTCTTCTTTGTCCGATTCCCCTCGTCGTCGTACTCATAATTGTAAGTACCGTCAGATGTGACCTGATTGTTGGTACCCGTGGTGTATCCTGCGTTTGTACGGTTTCCATTGTCGTCGTACGAATACGACTCGTCGGACTGGTAGTCGGAATCCACGTCTGTCACCTGTCCAACATCGTCGTAGCTGAAATCATCTGTTCCGTCGACAGTCGTGACGCTGGTTAACTGGCCATTGCTGTCGTACACCCATTCGTAGTCGGACAGAGCTGTGGCCCCATGCTGATGATCGAGCCCGGTCAATCGGTTTGCCGAGTCGTATGAATAGTCAGAGGTCGCTACATCCAGTGTCCCGGCCACATTCGCATACCGTACGATTTCGGTGAACTGGCTCAGGCTGTTGTAGGCAAAGTCGACGCGTTTTTCGGCCACGCTGTTTCCGCCGGACTGCTCGTCCTGGCTCACCTGTGTCAGTCTCCCAAGGTCGTCGTAGACGTAGGTGTTGATGAAGTCATCCGTACTGTCAACTTCAGTAGTGAGCGATGTCCTTCGATTGCCGACATCGTATGCCATCTCCAACACCACGGCCGGAGCGTCGGGCGTCGCGCTATTGTCGATTTCTATCAGCCGCCCAAGGTCGTCGTAAGTAAAATCGTACTCGGAATTGTCGTCCGCAACGTTGGTTGGCTGAGACGCAGCATCGTATACGTAGTCAATCGTATGAATTACAGTTAAAGCACTGATCCATTCTTCCTGGGTCAGGCGGTTCAGATTGTCGTAGCTGAATTGGCGTTCTCTGCCATTTCGATCTTCCATCACCGTAACATTGCCCGCTGCGTCGTACTCACGTGTGCGAGTCTTACTCAATTCGTTGGTCTCGGCGATCATGCGGTCAAGGTCGTCATACGTCCACGTTGTTTCATTGCCTTCCGGGTCCGTTAGACTCACCAGATTACCAACACCGTCATAGGCAAATTCTGTCTCGCCGAGATTTGCGTCGGTCGTCCCGATGAGACGGTAGAGATTGTCGTAATTTCTGGAACTGGTTTTATCCAGCCCATCAACGCGAGTCAGCACGTTTCCGACAGCATCGTATGTGAACTCGTATTCGGTCGATATTTGAGAACCACCGCCGTCCGGATCAGGGTTGGTCGTCTTGATAATCCGCCCGAGTCCATCAATATCGTATGTGGTTTCTGCCCCTGAAGGGTTGATCCTGGCGACAAGCTGACCGGCGGCATCGTATTCCCATTGCGTCACCGGTGCCGACAACGGACCAGCACCGTCAGGATCGGGATCGGTTTGTTCGATGCGTCGATTGAGATTGTCATAGTCAAAAGACACCTCGTTTCCCAAAGCATCCGTGATCATCGTCGCCAGGCCCGCCGCATTCCATTCATAGGCATAGACTGGAGCAGCCAACGCCCCACCACCATCGGGATCAGGCAGCGTCATTGCGGTTAAACGACCAGCATCATCGTACGCAAGCGTAGTGGACCTGCCGAGAGGATCGGTGATCAGCGTCCGTTGCCCGGCGGCGTCATAGGCCCATTCCGTCACGGGCGACGTGAGTGAACCCACTCCATCAGGGTCTGGGTCCGTTCGCTTGATCGGTCGTGACAAATCGTCGTAATCGAAGGACGTTACGTTTCCCAATGGGTCCGTTGTAGTCAGAACATTGCCAAGAATGTCATACGTCGCCAGATACTCTGGAGCCGTCAGTGAACCAACACCGTCCGGATCTGGCTGTGTCGTCTTTGTCAGTCGGCCAAGGTTGTCGTGGTCGTAGACAGTTTCCCGGTTGAGCGGATCAATGAACTTGGTGAGTTGGCCAGCATCATCGTACTCCCATTCAGTTACAGGCGACGACTGTGAGCCACCACCATCAGGATCGGGCTCAGTGAGTTGTACGATCCTCGAATTGATGTCATAGACATTGCTACTCACATTGCTGAGGGGGTCGGTTGTGCTTACCCGGCGATCAAGGTCATCGTAGGCATAGGTGTAGACCGGCGAAGTCTGACTGCCAACCCCGTCGGGATCGGGCAACGTCACTGTCGTCAGATTGCCGTTGTCGTCGTAGGCGTAAGTGGTTTCGAAATCGAGGGGATCAATGGACTTGGAAAGTTGGCCCGCGTCATCATATTCCCACTCAGTGACTGGCGATGACAGGGGGCCGGCACCATCAGGGTCAGCGTCGGTTTGTTTGACCTTTCGGTTGCGACTGTCGTATTCGAAATTGGTTTGATTCGAGAGTGGATCGGTAATTCGTGTTAGTCGGCCGAGCGAGTCATAGAGGTAGCTGACAACAGCAGCGGATTGTGAACCCACCCCGTCAGGGTCTGGTGATGTTACCGAAACTGTTCGGCCGAGGGCGTCGTAGGCGTAGGTGGTATCGTTGCCGAGGGCGTCTGTTTCTGTCGTGAGTCGCCCGCCCGCGTCGTACGCCCATTCCAGAACCGGTGAGGTTAATGCTCCGACGCCATCGGGATCAGGAAGCGTCAGTTCAATCAGTCGGTGACGGTCGTCGTAGTCATAGCTCGTCACGTTTCCGGCGGCATCCGTGACCGTCAGTCGGTTACCATAGGCATCATACGTGAAGGTCGTGACCGGAGCCGCCAGTCCGCCAACACCATCCGGATCCGGCAGCGTACTCGTCAGTAGCCGATCGATTTCGTCAAACGTGTAGGACGTGACGCGATCCAGCTCGTCGGAAACGGACGTGATGCGATCTTTGCTGTCCCACGTGTAATCGACTTCGGTGGAATCCGGATTGGTCACCTTCGTCAGCCTGCCATCAACATCGTACGTGTAATCGATCTCCGGCGCGACCAGCGAACCGGCCCCGTCGGGATCGGGGAACGTGATATTGGTGACCAGACCTTCGGTGTTGTACGTGTACTCCGTGTCGTTGTCGAGCGGGTCCGTGATCGTATCGACGTTGCCGTAGGCGTCGTATGTATAGGTCGTTTCCTGATCCAGTTCATCGGTGAAACTGGTCATGAAGTTGTTGCTGTTGTACTCCATCGTGTTGAGTGTGTCGTCAGGAAACTCGATCTCCGTAAGATTGCCGTCCGAGTCATAGGTATATTCAGTCACAGGGCGTGGTGGAGCACCGGCCGGATCAGGATCGGTTTGTTTGGTCGGCTGACCGTTGGCATTGCGTTCGATATCGGTGCGATTGCCAAGAGCATCTTTGAACCCCGTCATGTAGCCGAAGCGATCGACGTGATACGTGGAATCGTTTCCCATCTGATCCGTCATCATGCCGCTGCCCGACGGTGGCATGGTGGCTCCATACGGATAATACAGGTCAGCCGGATCGGACGGCGTTCCGTCACCACTGGCCAGGTCGACCAGTCCCCGACCAAGATAACCAACGATGCTGACATCGCTGGTGTCTTCATAAGTGGCTTCGTCGAAGCGCCCAGCAAAGTCGTAATCGATTTCGGTGTCATTCGACAAAGCGTCAATGACGAGATCCAACTGGCTGGTGGTGCCGCTATAGCCGTATGCGGTGGCCGGTGCCACGATTGGTCCGGCACCATCGGGATCGGGGCGTGTGATTGATGTCAGTCGCCCGTAAGCATCATGTCCAATCGTGGTCACGCGGGACGCGAAATCGGTGATACTGGATAGCAGGCCGCTGGTGTAGGCAAAGGTTGTCTCGCGGCCATAGTGATCGGTGATGGTCTCAATTTCATCAACCACAGTATCGCTGTCCGCGTCGATGTATTCATAGGTGGTCGAGTTGCCGTTGCGGTCCTCACGTTCCGTCAGCAATCCGTCTTCGTCAAATTCCGCCTTGTTGCCGTATTTGTCTGTCAATGTGTACGTATCATCCATGTTCTCAACCAGCGTTGAGAAGGCCAGCGGTCCGGGCGGGCTGACGAACGTGCCACTGTCGTCTTCGAACCACGATGCCACATTATCGCCATCAACCAGCAGCACGCCTGCTGAATCGATGAACAACTGATCAAGATCAGCAATCGACCAGTTATCGCCGAACTCGCTGACGTTACGATTTACGACATGCGTGCTGCCGGTGAACGTTCGACTGGAGGTCAGTCCGCCACTGGTAAAATTGACGGTGGCTGCCAGTTCGTAGTCATAACGCCCGGTGGCCAGTGAGCTTCCGTCGACCTGCTGCGTCAGTCGAATCACATCGCCGTTAAACAGACTGCTGGAGGCGTTGTAATGCACACTTGTGCCGACGATAGTGTCCAGCGTTAATTGTGCATCCACGGACGCCGGATAGTTGAATGAGTTGGCGTCCTGAACATACTCCGATTCAACACCAATGATCGGATTGGGATCTGTCGTGGAGTCATACACAAGCTCGACGCCGGTCGTGATCCGATTACGGATCTGTACACCGCCCGTATGCCGCGACACGTGGAAACTGTCGAGATTGCTGGCCGGTGCGGACGACCGATCGTCGAGATTCGTCGCGGGCGTGAGCGCCGTGGCAACAGTCAACGAAACTGTGGTGGTGCCACTGTAGCCGGTGCCGTCGTAAGCCTGATACGTGAAGGAATCCGAACCCTCAAAGCCGGAATCCGGTGTGTACACAAAGTGCCCGTTGGAACTGAGTGTGATTGAACCATCGGAAGGACTGCCAACGAGCACGGCAGTCAGCGGGTCGAACTCCATGTCGAAGTCGTTGGCCAACACGCTTGCCTGGCTTTGGGCTGACGTGTCAAGCGAGTCATAAGCCACGTTGTACGCATCACTGGTGCCCCACGGAGCCATGCCTGACAACAGGGCTCGCGATTCCAAAGGTTCGCTGAAGTGCGTCCATGCCAAATGGCGGCGACGATTCTGC
Source organism: Fuerstiella marisgermanici (assembly GCF_001983935.1). Lineage (GTDB taxonomy): Bacteria > Planctomycetota > Planctomycetia > Planctomycetales > Planctomycetaceae > Fuerstiella > Fuerstiella marisgermanici. Next base: position 5,588,081 of record NZ_CP017641.1, read on the forward strand.
GGACGCATTAAAATCTGTCGAGGATCAAACCGAAGCCACAAACGCTGCAGCCTGTCAATGGCGAAGTGATATCGCCCCGAGGAACCTTGCACGTCTGGTATTCGAGCTGTGTTATGGTGCGTCCGAGCGTGATGAAATGGCATCTTCGTCCTCCGGGATCTTCTGTGGAATTACTCAGTGGCTGCGACTTCTCCGATGAAAATTGGTGATTCTGGGTGGACCCGTTTATGACAATGCACACTCGAACTATTTCGCCCAACACGCATTCTGTGACGTCATGGGGAGTACAGGCCAGCCCCCCCCAACCCACGGGGCATCGTTCGAACCACGACTGGTACAATCCATCGAAAACTTGACCTATTTCCGAGAATGCAGCTGAAACAGCAAAAAACACGAAACAGTCAGGCTGAAAGTGTCATCGGTGCCATAATCCCCGATTACGGTCAAAGGTGTTGGCTGAATTGCCGATCCGCCTTTGCTATAAGGAGTTAGGGTAAACTTCGGGAATTCCTTCATGGACAATAGAGCATTATTAGACACTTGGTCTTGCGGGTATACCCGTTCGGGTTGCCTGATCCTGTGTGTAGTTGTCTGAATATGCATTATTCCATTGGCTTGGAACGAACCGTTTGGAAATTGGTAAAGCTAAATTCAGGCGTGTCCGTTGAGGTCAAGCCATTGTTCTAGTGCCTGCTCCATGATGTCCTGGACGGTATAGGGCTCGACGCCCGCCAGTTGGCGTTGGAGCGAGACTCGTTTAATTGCGGAGGCGACTTCCGGGCGGCAGCGGGTGGTGACCGGGATACGACCGGTCATTTGTGGCAGAACAGGGGCCGCAGCAACGATAGGCGTTGCGGCCGTCCTGGGAACAGACGCGGCAGCGAAGGAGGGACCGGACGGTTTCTTTTCGCCGTAGATGAATTCTTCCTCTTTCTCTGTGAGTTTCGAAGACTCCTTCACGCCTTCGACCAGTGAACGGCGTTCCGTCATGCGGCCTCCTTCTTCTTACGCTTTGGTTTGCGTGGTTTCGCTTTCGTGGTCTTTGCTTCGGGCACGATCTCAGTAAAGAGGCGACGGACTTCTTTCGTTGCTTCTCGGGCACGCGCGCCGAGTTGCCAGACGACGGCTCCCTGACCGGGAGCGTCGGCATAGATTTGCCGCAGCACCATGGGCGTGTCAGCCAGTGGCATATTCAACGCCTTTGCTGCCTCGACCATGTCCTGTGTGAGTCGGTATTTGCGGCCGACCATGCTCAATACGATCACGGCCGTTGGTCTCCCCGGATTCACGGTATGTGCTTGATGCAGCACTTTCGTGGCTTTCGCGAGGGCCCGGGCTTCGAGCATGGATGCCTTGCAGGGGAATATGGCCAGATCTGCGAAGAGCAGCAGTGTTCGGCTCGTTTCGGTGTTGCTGCCCGGACCATCGGCGATGACGTAGTCCACGTCGTTCGCGAGTTGCGGAAGTTCGTCGATGATTTCGTCCGGGCTTTCAAGGCGAACGGCTTCGACATCGGGACAGGCTTCGTTGATCCACTCGGACGAGCTGTGTTGCGTGTCGCAATCGGCGAGGATGACTCGGTGGCCCTGCTCATGGAGCCAGACGGCCAGATGCACAGCCAGCGTGGATTTGCCGACTCCGCCTTTGCTGTTGGTGACTGCGATGACTGTCATGTCATCAGCGTTAGCGCACTTCAAACGGTCTGGCAAGTAAAATGTGCAGCATGAAAACGTGTTGGGAGACACGATGGCTTTGTTGCCCGCCAACCATCCCGAAAGCAACGAAGTTGAATGGCAGGATTTGCAACAATCAAGTCACCAGAAAAGACTGTTGGATTACAGTCATGTAAGCATGTTTGCATGCTGGCAAGCAAGCATGTCAGCAATTCAACTGACACGCCTGCAATCCAGAAAGCCATCCGGCCAACAAGTCATGCTGAAGACTGTTTGACCGTAAAACAGGCACGTTAGCAACGCTAAGGGAAGACGTCTGTAAAATTCAATGACATTCCTTTGACACGTTTAGTCATTCAACTGACTTGCGAACTTCCTTCGGCAACGCTGACAGCGGGGTTCACTTTGTGACAGTTTCCGCCACGAACTTTGGGGCAGGTCGGGATACTCCACGTACGATTCCAGTCGAGCATTAAGCTCTGTTCCTGGGGCAAAAGCTGTCGGGAGGTGAGTCTAACAGGATGTGAAGGAAGTCGCTGCGTTTGGATGTTCAAGCGTGAGCAAACACGGTGGCGGCTGCCTGCCGTCGGCTTTCTTTTTCTGTGCAGAAAAGTAGGGATGCTGCGTCGTACTTGCTTTTTGGTGCAGGAGCGAAAACCAACAGCGGCTGGCGACACACCGCACACGGCATAATTTGATCCGTGGTGCTTTGAGGCAGGCATAGCTGCTATCGGATTTCTATAGGCAGCATTCCGCCATGGGATAGCGTTGCAGGATCTGTTTGTCGACCAGCAGCCGCAACTGCATCGTGCGGAAGGTGGGGAGGCTGAGGGCCTGCTGCTGCTCCGGATCGGCGGCTTTCATGGCCGCCTGTTCGAGCTTGTGGAGGTCGGCCACGCTGAGCTTCTCCCGAATCGCCTCGATGTGTGCTCGTTCTGCCATTACCGCCTGTTGTTCGGAGTTTTCGATCTGTTTTGCCTTCAGTTCGACCACCTTCCGTTGCTGCAAGCGTTGCTCGGCTGCGGCCCGTTCGGCCGGAGTTTTGTATTCGGCCGGTGGCTGGAAGTCGCCGCGAATGGACTCCACCAGATAACCGGCGGGGTTCTTGAGGCTTTCGCGATCATTCTCCATGATCCAGTCGAACACGGCGATCTGGCGTGAGACAGCCTCGTCGTCGAAGGCGGCGGCCAGTTCTTCGGCCAGTTGCCGGCTCACGCCGCGTTGCATGAGATCCGCATCCAGCGGCCGGGTGTGTGGTTGAGCGTCAACGGCTTTGCCGGAGGCTCGCGTGAAGTTCACCCGCCACTGCTTGCCGCGTTTGACGTAGCGTTCTTCGCGTGTGCGGGGCACGAGATAGCCTTCCTGCTCCAGCTCTTCGATGGCAGGTCGCAACTTCTCCTTGATCTTGCCGCTGTTGTAGGTGCGGGCGAGTCCGATATGTTCGAACGCGAATTCCTGCAGGTCGAACTCCCAGTGCATGCGGCCGCTGCCGAACCGTTTGTCCAGAAACCGAAACAGGCGTTTGGCGGTTGCGGTCTCCAGTTGCAGATAGAATCCAAAATCGAGTTTTTTGAAGTGCTTGCGCTGCATCGATTCAAAGAAGATTCGATTCCATGTGAAGCTGGACAGCGGCAGGTTGATCTGGTTGGAGTCCTTGTCGATTGTGCGTTGAGTTTCTCCCTCACACAACGTGACATTGTCGATCAGGCTGAAGATCTCGGACACCCAGCTGTCGGAGCGCCGCCACGCATGCCGATAGTCCAGCGTGACGCTTTTCCAGCGAGCCAGCGATTCGCGAATGCGGTTGTAGGATTTGGCTCCCTGATTCCAGCCCAGCAACTTGATGAGCTCGTAGCGGGTGAAGTAGACGGTCGGTTCGCGAAACTGATGCTGCTGCTCGGTCAGGTGGATGAGTCCGAGCAGCACTTCTTCGTCTTTGGCGGTGGGCAGGCCGTAATGCGTGGGAGCCGTGACCAACAGCGATCGTTGAACTGCCTTCTGCCGGGATTCATCCCAGACTTTGTCAGTGAAAGTCAGCTTGTTACAGCCGTCCGGAGCTCGACTGGAGAGCAGAGCCAGCGGGAACTCGCAGAGGTTCAACTCATCACGAGCGTTGCCGGGATCGGGTTTGAAGCGAAGGATCTGAGCGGTGGGTTTTTCTCGAGCCATGACTCGACAGTGCCAGTGTCGTTCGATCAAGGCAAGCGAAAAATTACCGTGACCTGGGGGATAAAATCCTGCCCCTTCCGACAAGCTGTTTCAAAAAGAAACACCACCACCGTCGTCGCGCGCACGCGTTTGTTGATGTTTATTTCTTGTTTATATTATTTCTATGTTTACGTCCGGAATCCGCTTTGTAAGTCAGTGGCTTGCGGATCGAAATGTCCCTCAGATCACGTGCATCTGTCCCCCGAGTCACGGTATTTCATCCCTCAATTCACGGTATCGTGTCCCTCAGATCACGGTAATTCATCCCTCAGTTCACGTGAACTGGTCCCCCGAATCACGGTACCGCATCCTCAAAACAAATCGGCCTGTCTCGCCCTTCGAGTCACGGTGTGATGTCCCTCAGATCACGTGATGGCCTCCAAAGCACGGTATCGGAAGACCGGTTCAGATTTGGCGGCAGATCTCAGGCGAGTCGATTCCGGCGGGAAGCATTCGCCTCCGCGAGCGACGTTTCGAAGTGAGAATAGGCTCGCCACTTGGTGCGATCCGAATCGGGCAGACCGTTCGAGCCAGCGTATTCTTCGATGAAGGCCATGAAGGCACAGGAATGGAAAAGGTCGTCCAGGATTGCCTCAGAGTCAGACATGCGGCATCCTCCTCACACCGTTTTTTCGGACGGTGCCCCGAACAATCGCTCTGCGGTGTACTCGAGCGTGTCCCAGCCGACATCCGGGGATGTTGTGTTGTAGTGAAGAGCTTCATGGACGACGCAGCTGGCCTGTTCAACAGTCAGGTCCGGTCGGACTTCCAGCACGTCGCGGTAAGACCAGACGATTGCGGTTTGGCCGAAAGCCGCCATCAACGGGAGCAGATAAGCATCCTGATGCAGCTCACCGTGAGAATCGTTGATCGCCACGATATGAATCGGAGCATCGTGTTCGGACAGGGACGTGCGGAATCCAAGCCTGAGTTGTTCGGTGATTCCCCGACGAAACTCCTCTTCCGAAACATCTTCGGCAACGTTGAGGGTAATGGTGGTCGTGAGTTGGACGTGTCGTGGCATATCAATCTCCTTTCGATGGTGGTTAATAGGGTTATCTTGTTCGGTCGTCATTGGCCAGGAAGAAATGCCAACGACGACCGATGACCGGCTGCGGCTTTAGCTTGCCATTCTGAGAGCCACAGATGTGGTGATGTCACGGGCACGGAGACGGACCGGCAACGCTGGGTTTACACCAACAGCCCGGCCTGCAGCAGCACGGTGGCGGTCATAGGCAACCGGAACGCCACCTTCCGCTGCATCGCGCCGGTGATGATCCGTTACTTTCGCGGCGGCATGAAGGCGACAGCGGTCAGCGGGATGTCGAACTGTTGATGACCTTCCTTTGAGTCACAGGAGAACCAGCCATTGACAACTCTGGTATAGATCTTCGTTTCCGCCCCGTCCCGCTTGACCATTCGGAGCCGGACATAATCGCATCGCCATTTGTCATCGCCCGCGAGGGCCGCCATGCGGATGCTCTTGATGTTGCGGGCCGGACAGTCAAACTCGAATTCGAACTGATCAATGGCCCCGACGCGGCGGATGCCCCTTCCCCGAAGTACCCGTTGATCGTCAGCGTTGCCGTTGAGCATCACGACCATCTTCAGGTCGCGGGTGTTCGCCCATCGCCGGTTGGACGTCTTGGTTTCGAAGTACAGGGTGAACTCGGTGATTTCCTTGAGCTTCTTTTCGATTTTCAACTCGTCAGGGTTAGCTTCAAACTCATAGGTCTCGTAGCCCGGCCGTTGCAGAACCACCTCATCGCCGGGCGACAGACTCAGCGTGGTCGGTGTTTTGCGTTTGGCCTTCTTCCCGTCGACGAAAATGGTGGCAGCTTTGGGTGTCGTGACGATCCGAACGCGAATGTCACGGGCCTCGGCCACACTCCATGTGGAGAGAAGTATCGTCGAGGCGAGCAGCATTTGCGGCATCGGCCTTCGATTCGCTGCAGGAAAACACTGCCGCACCGACGCGGCAGAGCTTGATGGCACCACGCTCGCCAGGGCGGACAGATACTGCACCATCAACACGATGCCGCCCAGACCCGGCAGGACCAGGCTGGAACGATTCATTGCCGCCACAATCGTGATCACCACCAACACACCGCAGGCGATGATCGCCGAGTGACGAGCACCCAGCAACGCACCGGTTGATCCGCAGCGAAGCAATCTCCGAATGCCGAGCAGTGCAGCGATACACAGCAGGGCCATTGATGCGGCGGGCCAGGATCCCGCCGCGACGGATGTACCGGCCAGAAGTATCGCGGCGGCAAGTTGTGTGGCAAGGCTGGTCTTCAGCCGGACAGGTATCGCCCGCTTTCGGCCACGTGGAAACGATGATTGAACGGTGGGAAGTCCGCCTGCGGCGGACGAGGCGAATGGGTGAGAATGGAAAGCTGCCATGGATCGAGTGCCCCGTGCCAAACGTGGAAAACCCGCCGGGGAGAACGCTTCTCCCCATTGGCGGGCTGACCAACACACCCCAAAGGATGCATCGACAGCGCGCACCGATTCCGCAGAATGAAACATGCTGGGGAAACACTCGCACAGATAACGTTCCGAGGAACGCCTATTTGCGAGCAATGAGCCCGAAGCCTAAACTTCGACATAGCTGATCGTCCTTTCTAGCGAAGGGCGTGAGGTCAGGGTCGGCAGGGTGTTAGCGCACCCTGTCGGCCTGTCTTAATTATGCGAACGGTGCTGCGGGATTACAAGACGGATCGGGTGGTTGTACGGAAGTTGTTGGCGCAGAGGTGGCCCCCCTTCAACACCCCTGTCGGCGATCGTAAATATCCAGTGCTTCTGGCGGAGCGTTTTTCCCATCCGGGGTGTCTGGGCGGTCATTCGCTGTTTCGACGTGACCAACTCGAATGATGAATGTTCCCACGTTGAAAAAGTTCCTGATGAATGAGAAGATCCGGGTTGTGTGCGGCGAATGCGACAAGAAGCTGGCTTGCCCGGCATCTGCGGCGGGGCGGAAAGTGAAATGCCCCTCCTGCGGTACCACGATCCGCGTTCCCGGTGCAGATCGTGGCGGAGAAACCTCTGGCACGCCGACACGCAAGAAGCGGCGTGCTCCTGAAACCGGTGCGGGCAGGCGGAGACGCCCATCTGCAGCAGGCAACGACAATCCTTATCAAAGTCCCGCACCGGGGTCGGCAGACGACATGCCGCCTAGATCGAAGAAGGGTGCGAAAAGGAGCAAGAAGAAGCCGGCGTCTGGCGACCTGCACTGGTCGCGAAAAATGATTGTCGGCGCCGGCATCATGGGGGCTTCGCTCGCTTCGAACGCCGTTCAACTGGCTATTCAGGGACCGCCCAACATGCGGACCGCGGAAGGTAAGGGGCAGGCTTTGGGACAGGCGTTTGTGACAATCGGTGGACTCATTTTCGGATTGGTCATCGTGGTACGCAGCTTCCGGGCGAACCGAGGGAAGAACTGAACCCGACGGATGTGATCACCGTTGATCGAGCCAGCGGCAATGACTGCCATCACGCAGGAAAGAGTCGTCGCAATCCGACCGCCGTTACGCAATAGAAAATGGTTGCGGCTGTCTGCCTGTTGTGCCATGGTTGACGCAACGGAGGGTAACATTATGGAGTTTGTTTCAACGACGGAGTTTCAGGGGCAACTCAGCCATTACCTCGCATCCTCACGCGAAGCACCGATTGTTGTGCAGAAATCCGGCTACCCTGTGGCTGTCGTATTGTCGCCCGTGGAGTATCAGCATCTGCAGGAACTCGAAGATCTGTACTGGCTGGCTCGTGCCGAAGCGGCGGAGTCCACTAGCCCATAGGTTGGACACAAGAGACCGGTGTAGTTCCTCGCCTCGCGATGGAGTGAGCGGCGGTGAAGCAGCCGGCACCGCGTCGCAACGTCGGCCGCGCTGTGTTGTCCGGAACAACACCGGTCCACATCAAGCGTCGGGTGACTCGCCATACAGGCGTTCAGCAGCGTTTTCGATCACGTGCCAGTTGATGCCAATACCGGCATCGTGGTGTCGCTTAATATCCTGCAGCACGGTCCAGGCCTGATCGTCTGTCAGGTCAGATCGAACCTCGTGGACGTCATCAATGTGCCACGTGATTTGTATTTCGTCGTCGATCACAGGATGGCAGGTCACGATCCTCAGGTTGTCAGGATCGTCAACGAGCCAGTCGCTGAAGGCAGCCTGCAGACGGCTGTGAAGTTCATCCTGGAATTCGATGAGTTTTGCAGCAGCTTCTGGCTGCAGTTTCAGATGGATTCGAAGGTCGGTGTGTTGGTTCATGGTGAGGTTCCTTTCATCGTGGGGGTGTGAAGCGGGTGAGCCGAAATCGTTTTCGAATCCCGGCTCACCCGGTTGTTGTTAGCTGTCGGTCTGTTCCTTCGGCGGCTGGCACACAATGCGACCGTCGAGCGGGATGCTTTCCAGTTGAATGGTGAAGCCACCATTCTTATTGGTCCACGCGGCACCGATGCGGTTCCAGAATCCCTTGCCGTCTTCGGTCTCACGAACCTGATAGGCATAGTGCGAAGGTTTCTTGCCGGCGGTTGTGTTGTTTTCGTTGGTCATAATCAACTCCTTGGTTGGTTTGGTTGTCTTACTGAGCCGCAACCCCGCGACTCATGGCGAGCGTACAAAGTCGCCTTAGACGGAGCTGCCACAGGCAGCGTGCGAGTCAAGCGGAAAGTAGGGGGCGACCTTCAGGGGGAGCCGACTTTCTGCTGGACTCGACCGTCGGCGGCTTTAGCTCCGACATCGATGAGTCGCCGGGGGTGTCGCTAAGAACAACCCAATCTCAACAGGATCGTTGCTGACGAACGACAGCGAACACGTCCGATCAGAAACGGCTTGCGCTGTCGCCCGATTTGTGGCATAGTGATAGATGAAGACCACAGCCAACCAGGGATGGCATCATGATGCAGAATGGAACAACGGATGAACAATGGAATTGCCGCATCGACACTTCGGGTCGATTGGTCCTGCCGCAGCCGGTGAGAATCCGGCAGGGGCTCAACGATGGTGGTGAGCTTGTGGTGAGCATCGAAGACAGGGCGATCGTGCTGCGAAGCTACGAGGAAGCCATGCAACGACTGCAGGACGCCTTCTGCGAAGGCATCCCCGCTGACGTGAGCCTGTCCCGCGAGTTAATGGAAGCACGTCGTGCGGAGGCCCGGCGTGAGACGAATCATTGACGCGTCCGTGGTGCTCGCCGTTTGCCAGAACGAGCCGGGCATGGAAGAAGCCCGACACCGAATGCGGTTCGGGCTGATCTCCGCGGTCAATGCGTCGGAGGTCTACCAGAAGAGCGGAGCGTGCGACAGGTTGTCACTGGCCAGAGCCATCATGGCCACGGCGGGTATCGAGATCGTCCCGTTCACGAATGACGTCGCTCTGATTGCGGCCGAAATTCACCCGCTGGTGAAAGGCCGTGACATCTCCTTCGCCGACCGAGCATGCCTTGCTCTGGGCATGGCTGAATACCTGCCGATACTCACCGGCGATCATGCTTGGTTGCACCTGCCGATCGACGCCGAAGTGGAAACGTTTCGGCAGATGAGCTGACCCCAAGCACACCGGCCGAGCTCATCGCCCGACCGGCGGGTTTGGGAAGTGGCGGTCAGTCCGCTGACGGTTCGGCCGCGACTTCGGGCTTCTGCTCGTAGATGAACGAGTGGGCCTGTTCGGCGACGCGTTGCACCAGCGGCAGGTCGTGACGACCAAAGCTGTGGGTTTCGTTCCAGTGTCCTTCCTGCTGATACAGACGCACAATCGTGACGTTGTACCACGGGCCTTTGTCAGACTCGTTCCGCCAGACGACGGCTTTGACAAGTCCCATGCGAAATTCGGCGACAGGTTTGTTGGGTTGACTGGCCATTTCTGAGTGCTCCTGTGAAAAAGGGTTTGTCATGTTCTTCACCCACAGGCTGAGGACATGACGAACCCGCTGCGGAGCACGTGCGGCGGCGAAGTGAGCGCAGGCAGACCGCAGGAGTCTTCGCCGGGGCGAGTGACAGATCCTCTGGCACGCCCCGGCCCTGCCTGCCGCAGCAACCGGAAGCCGCCGCAACCCAGGCCATGAACTCCAATTCCCGAACAGATTCAATAAGGGACACGGCACCGTAAACTCCGGCATTCTCAAACCGAGGCAAACCTACATACCAAGGCGCGTCTGCGGGCAGCAATTTCGCAACATAGGACGGTTCGACATGAGCGACGAAACTGGGTTGCCGAATCCGCTCAGCACGCGACCAGCAAATGCCGGGTTGCAACAGCCGGTCTGCGAACTCCACACCTCGTGCAATGTCTGCATGTTCAATGTCTGACCAACATGACCAGTTCACTTGTAAAACGTTCGACCTGTGGTCGTAATGGTCAAGAGAAATAACAAACATCGTTGCACAGCTGACAATTCCCGTCTTAGAAGTTCTCTTAGCGGCTCCCCCCGCCGGACCTCGATCCACAGTGGAGTTGATTGGTGACAATTGGTTCGCCGCAACACCACTGACTAACTCGCAATGACCACTTTGGTGCTTAGACTCTGCTGCACGGAAACAAAGAACGCTTCCGGGAGCCGCCCCCCTGGGCACCGAACCAATTGTGTTAGCGGCAGTCACGCCAGTAAAACAATCCCTTATGAATCTGGAGGTACCGAACGATGCCCAAATGGATATGTCCTTGTTGGGGATGCACAGTCTGGGTGTACGCCCCACCGGTACGCCCCATTCACCCGGTTGCGGCCAACCCCAACTTTCAGGCAAGGGATCCGACCTGTCCGACTCATAAAGCCCCGATGGAGTACACGGACGATGTGCCAACCGGACCAGTCACCGTACGAATGGCGACTCAGTCACACTTGTTCGGCACGGTCGACGCAAAGCTTGGAATCCGGGTCGGAACGTTTCCTGGAGACGTGCCGATTTACTGTGACTATCACCAGCGAAAACACGTTTACCTGGGTCGCTGGCCCGGATCAACGAAGACAGACACGCCAGTGTTTCTCGGCTCCATCTACTCTCAGGACTCGCTCGACCTTTGTAGCCTGCTCGCAACCTCAGTGCCTTGGGGAAAATGTGATGTTGTCGGCGGCGTCGACATCATTTTCGACTGCGGCAAGTCGGTCGTCGGTACGGAAGGCGAAACGTGCATTCTTGTGCAGGGCGGCTTCCAAACCGAGAAGAGCAAGAGAGTCATCACGTTTCACGCCTATCCGATAGAAGAAGCCGGCACTCAGGCGACAACGTTTCGTAGCTGCAGGCAAAAAGGCAGGCACTTCAAGCTGGATGTTTCGGGCGTCATTTAGTGTTCTAAGCCCACACTCAAGGCATCGGCTTTGAGTGTGGGCTTGACTGCCCTCGAGAGCGAACATCCGTTGCCATTGGATTTACCCGCTGCTTGAGGCACGAGTCTTTTGGTTGAGTCACCCACAGGCTTATTGTGCAACGAGCCCTGATCCAGTGATTGTTTCGTCTTTTTGCGGTCGAACATCGGTCGCGGTTGGTTGGTTTGAATTTGATGAATGCGGAGTTCGTTCGCTGCCGCTGAATCATGGCGGCGATGAGATTGAAATGAGAGATGATAGTGGAGCGGTGGTGCAAGCGACGCAGACCGCAATCATGCTGAATTCGCAATATCGCAGCGGCGACAGTCAGAGCTTGGCCTACTCGCATCTATATCAGATTGAGTTTACCAATGACACGACCCTGAAGCTGACCTTCAGCGATCATCAAGTTGTCGTAAGCGGGCGACGGTTCGGCGAGTTGGACCGGCGGTTGCAGCTTCAGCGTGTGCTGCAGATTTGTGATGCTGGTGTTGTTGTCGCAGCCGGTCAGGGATCTTTCGCAGCCGGCGATGCCACTTATTGGGGTCCAGTCCGTGTGAGTTAGTTCACAGCCCCACGGATTTGACTCGTTTCTGCATGTCACAATGCCTCGCGTAGGTTATGCTTGGCGACTTCGACCTCTTTCAGGAACCCTACCTATGCCGATTATTTACCGGACCGCGTCTGCAGTCGTACTCTTCCTGTTTGTTGGCTGTACTGAGACTGCCGATGTCCAAAACGCGGCCACGTCCCCCGAGACCTCTGACGCAACAGTCCTTGACGCAGACTCTGCAGCAGCCGCGCCCGCAGAAGCTTCCATAGCGACAGAATCGCCAGATACGACCGATGAACCTGCCGCTTCGGTCAGTGAGTACGCGGCTTTGCCGGACGGGTTGCCTCCTCAAGTTGCGGAGGCATACCAGAAAACCACAGAAAAGGCTGCCGATGGCGGCTTTGATGGTCTGCTGAGCCTTGCCGGCATTTCACAACACATCGCGAGCCAGGCTGCTGAATCCAATCCCGACGCTGCGAGCACCTTCTTCAAGCAGTCCGCGACTGCTTTGCGGGCAGGCCGTGAATTGTACCCTGAGGAACTACCGGGTTCGTTTGTCGGCCCGATTCTGTACAACGAAGCTTGTGCGTTTGCCAAAGAAGGAAATATCGAAGTTGCCGAAAGGAGCCTCGCGGAAGCTGTCGAAAGCGGTTTTAAAGACTTTGATTTGCTGCGAAGCGATACAGACCTGGAAGCCGTTCGTTCTGCTCCTGGATTTGAAGACAAGCTTAAGCAATGGGAGGTCGTTGCTGTTGAAAAGACCATCAAGCGGGTTAGGGAAGAACTTGCGAGCAACGAGAGCTTTGCATTTGATTTCACGCTGAACGACATCGAAGGCAATGCACAAAGCCTGGCTGCCTATAAAGGCAAGGTCTTGATTGTTGACATTTGGGGAACATGGTGTCCGCCATGCCGGGAAGAAATTCCGTCCTTCATCAAGCTGCAGGAAAAGCTTGGCGACAAGGGGTTTCAGATACTGGGCCTGAACTACGAACACGCTGACGAAGAAGCAAACATCGCCACCGTCAGCGCATTCATCAAAGAAAACGGCATCAACTATCCGTGCATTCTGGGTACTGATGAAGTTCGAGACCAGGTACCCAACTTTGAAGGTTTCCCGACCACGCTATTCATCGACAGGGCGGGCAGAGTTCGCCTGAAAGCTGTTGGCCTTCATGAATACAGCTATCTGGAAGCAATTGTCAACGAACTGCTTGCAGAAGAAGCTCCAACTGCGAATTCAGCAGGTTAGTTGCGCACAGGTTGCCATCACCAACATGAATCAACACAGGAGCATGGTGTCCACACAGGAAGGTTGCGATCACCGGCTACGTGCTGGTGACAGCGGAGACTCGGCTTCCGAAAGGGGAGGACACGAAAAATTGCTGGGAGGCCGTCAGGTTAGACCTCGGGCTGATCAACGTCCGGTTCAATAAATCCGAATAGGCCATTCTCCGTGAGTTGCTGCAGCATCTGCTGGCGGGTCCGTCGCTGCAATTCATTGGCAACACTGCCGCAGAGAGGCTGGCCAAAGTGTCGGCGAGCCTGGCTCAGGAAGGCGTCCACGCACGACTGCCGGGTCGGAAAGTCATCCCACGGCGAGCCAGTGCCGCTGAAGTCTCCACAGCGATACTCGCAGCGAATGCGAACGGCCCAGCGTCCGTCGGTCAGCGGAGCAATGTTGTATTCGGCGACGGCTTTGCAGTTTTTGCTGGTGATTCGCCGGATTCCTTCGGCAGCCCGCGTGGCGGGATCGCGGACGGTGGTCGCCCAGACTTCAAATTCGCGAATCCGATCGTCATGGAAATCAATGAGCAGGGGCGTGTCGCTGTTGTTCGGTTGATGGTCGGTCATGATTGTGCCTTGCGTGATGTCGTCTGCGATCAAGAAGGCCGCCCCAACGGTGTGTCGGGGCGACCGTAAGATGGCGGGCTAAGTGAGCAATTCCTGACTGTCCCGCATGCGACACAGCGGACAGGTTCCCAGATGACTGGTGACTTTCAGATCGTCGTCGCCGATGATTGCCGTCCAGCCGTCGTCGATCGCCTCTTTGAGGCTGCCGATCTGCGAACCGTTGTCGCAGTCGTAGCAGGTGATGGATCGGAACCGCGTTCGCATGGCCCCCGGCAGGCAGGCGGGCTTGAGCAAATGCTCCAGCACCTCGTCGACGCGTTCAGGAACACAGCCCTCCGGATAAAAGCCGCGATGGGCCAGCCAGTTGTGCAGGATGGCGGCATAGATGCGGGCTTCGGAGTAGTCATGTGATTCGATGTATTCCAGAATCAATTCGTAGCAGGTCGTGGGGTCCATGATGGATCTCCTGTGGGAGAGATGAAGGCGAATCAGAAAGAAGGCCGCCGAAGTTCGTTCGGCGGCGGTGCAAAGATGGAGCGTTCAGGCATCAACTGCGGAAGCGTCCTGCCGCTGCAGGCTGTGCAGATAGTCCACGGCCTTGGACGCAAAGCTGGCCGCCGAGAAGATGGCCCGCTTGTCGCCCTTGAGGATCTGCAGCCAGTGATCGATGTAGCTGGCGTGGTCGTCCCGCACTTCCGGTGTGACGTTCAGATCCGCACACAGAAAGGCCGATCCCAGTTCCGCCACAAGCTCTTCACGGCTGTAGCCTTCGTCGCCAAACGTCTTCCGCCCAAAGTCCCGATCCAGCCGCGATGGAGCTTTTGTCCAGTGAACAAGCTCATGCGTCAGAGTGGCCGCGTGACTTTCCGCATCACGAAACGTTTCCAGCCGTGGCATCCGGATAAAGTCCGCCCCGTTGACATAGCAGGCTGAGTTCCCACCTTCGCGAACATCGGCTCCGGTGTGGCGAACAAACTGCTCGGCGGCAGCGATACGTTCGATGTCGTTATTCGATGGCTGCACGGTTTCCGAAAACCGTTCCGGCAACCCGTCACACTGTTCCGCATTGAAGACGCGGTATTCCTTCAGAAAGTGAACGTCCCGCTGAACCTCCTGCCCGTCGTCGTTCTCTTCAGCCTTCTGAAAGCTGGAGGCATACACCACCGGCGAACTCTTCTCGCCCTTCTTCACATGCCCGCCCAGTTGCTGAGCCTGCTTGTAAGTCAGCCACAGCGGACAACTGAAGCCCTGCGTCTCGGCCGAGTCCCACAGCATCAGGATATTGATGCCGTGATACGGCTCCCCGTTATGCCGCAGCGGTCGCGTAATGCGTCCCGCCGCGTGCTCCGCATTCCACGGCTTAAGCCAGGGTTTCACACCCTGCGAAAGCTGTTCGATGATGCGATCCGTCACCCGCGTATAAACGTCCGTGCGTTCGGTGTTGCGGCTGCGTCGTGCTGAAGATTTGGTCGTGGTCATGTCAGTTACTCCCCTGATGAGAAAAAGAAATCAAAAGAGCCCCGCTGGCTCTGTTTTGAGCCATGGGGGTCGCAAGACCTCAAAACCGGGGGAAGTGCAGTCAGGGCCGAGGCGGGAGGAGGGCACCGCGCTGCACAAGCGAAGCGCGGAAGCGTGGGCGGCGGCCTCCCGCTTCGCGTGGCCCCGAGCCTTGACGGCACTGGGGGCGGAGCCCCCTCAACTCAACAACCACGCCGCAGGCGACATCTTTATTGCCTTCATTCCGCAGCAGTGGGCGAAAGGGGCAGTCCGCGCCAGCGACCGTAGCGATAGCGAAGCCCGTCAGCACACGGTCGGCCACCGGCCGAGGTGCCACGAACCAAAGGCCATGTTACCGAGAGCACCGACATGCCCGACGGCTGAAGCGTTGCACCTGGCTGTGCCCCGAGTCACGGCGGCGAATGGATTTTGTCGCCACCGCCGATGACTCTCCACAACATGGCCCGGATTAGACGTCGAACTTCCCACTCCCGCAGGTTTCGTCAATAGGATTTGACGAAACCGAAAGAAGATCTTGTCACCTCAGCAGCCGTCGGGCTGTCGGCATTGGGTACACGCAGCACGCGGAAAGTATGTTGCATCGAATGCGACGACACCGACAGGCTTTGTCTGAAAGACCGCGCAGGACCGTAAAGAGTCCCGAGACGAAGAACGCCCGCCGCGACCAGCGGCGGGCGCGGCACCAACATCAATGCTCACTCGGCAGATACACGGTGAAATACTGCCCGTCATATCCGACCCAGATATCGATCGCCGGTAGCGGAAAGTCCGTGAACGGAATCTGCTGAGTGATGAACGCCGGCAGATCAGAATCCGCCCGTGCCGTGAGAAGGGCCGAATCATCGTCGCTGACATCCAGCCGCCAGAAGTGCAGATCCTGAATGCGTGGATCCGTCCGTACGGCTCGTTGAAACGCAGCAGAGCCAATGTGACTGGCAATCGCGTCGACAAGCCACCAGGCCCCCGCCGTTTGAGCCAGGTACTGCACACCGGGCGTATAGATCACGTGTCGATTGAGGGCGTGCCGAAATCGTTCGCAGTCGCCGGTGAAGTGTGGCAGGTTCGTCTTCAGTTCATGTGCAAGTTGTTGTTGAGATTGATCAGACATGGTTTGTCTCCTTTGTTTGAGGGTTGACTGAACGATGCCCGATCGGCGTCCGACCGACGGACGGAGTCAGGGGTCTGCCCGCCAGGGAACGCCGAAGATGGTCAGGAGCGAAGGGGAAGGTCGTCTGCAGGCGACCCTTGACGCCGTTCGCGAGGACGCCAGGGTCAGCGAGATTCAGTCAGCCCCAACGACGGCCCCGCAAACCATGGCCCATCAGCAACATGCAGAACGGCAGACAATGCCATCCGCATCCGCTGAAGGCACGCGACCGCCGCACTGACTCACGCCGTGAATCACGCCGTCGATGCCGCGTGCGTGTCAGATTGAAACGTCGAAACTGATTGACAGGCAACCTTGCCCGCGCTACCAGAAACAGGCGAATGCTCTGCAACATTCAGACGGTGCCCGGCGTGTTGAAAGAGCACACCCTCACGAAATGCGGGCAACCTTCATGCTCCGAATTATCCAAAACCGATCCGCCGCCAGTGCGAAGTCCTACTACTCCAGAGCCGAATACTACGGCGAAGGCCAGGAGAAGCCGGGCTACTGGTTTGGCAAGACAGCCCGCATGCTGGGCCTCGAAGGCAGGATCGAAGAATCCGACTTTCAGGCACTGTGTGACAATCTTGATCCCCGCACCGGTCAGCAACTGACCGCCCGTCACAACACCGACCGTACCGTCGGCTATGATTTCAACTGGCACGTGCCCAAAGGCGTGAGTCTCGCCTATGCCCTCGGTGACGAACGCATTGAACACGTCTTCGAACGCAGCGTGGAGGAAACGATGCGGGAGATTGAAGCCGAAGCAAAGACCCGAGTTCGCATCGGCGGCAAGCAGGAAAACCGCACGACCGGGAATCTGGCCTGGGGACAATTCGTCCATACGACGGCCCGCCCGAATGATGAAGGTCAGGTTGATCCGCACCTGCACGCCCATTGCTTCGTCTTCAATGTGTCCTGGGACCAGCAGGAACAAAAATTCAAAGCCGGTCAGTTCCGCGACCTCAAACGTGACGCGAGGTTCTTCGAAGCCCGCATGCACGTGCGACTGGCGAAATACCTGAAAGATGAACTCGGCTATTCCATCCACCGCAATGGCCGCCACTGGGATATCGCCGGGATTCCACAAGCCACCAAAAAGAAATTCTCAACGCGAACCAACGAGATCGAATCTCTCGCGGAGGAACAGGGAATCACCGACGCCGACGAGAAAGCAGAACTCGGCGCCAAGACCCGCAACTCCAAAGCCAACCATGAATCCTTCGCCAGTCTGCAGCAGGGCTGGAGAGACCGGCTGACACCCGAAGAAGCCGAAATCTTCGAAACGCTCACCAATCCCACCGGCAGCGGCAGCGGCACCGTCAACGGTCCCCGCAATCTTCAGGAAGCGGTCAGGCACGCCATTGACCACTGCTTCGAACGTGAATCGGTCGTTCCCGAACGCCATGTCCTGGCCGAAGCCATGCGCTTCGGCGTGGGCACCGTCAATGTGCATAATGTCGCCGCAGAAGCGGCGCGGCAGGGACTGATCACCCGCGAACTCGATGGCCGCCGCATGGCCACCACGCCGGAAGTCCTGGCCGATGAAGCTGCTGTGCTCAAGTTCGCCCGCGACGGCCGCCACGCCGCGTCACCATTAAACGCTGACTGGCAGCCAAAGGAAAACTGGCTCAGCACAGAACAGCTCGATGCCATCAAACAACTCACCAGCAGCGACGACCGCCTGCAAATGCTGCTCGGCGGCGCCGGCACCGGTAAGACGACGCTCATGCAGCAGGCAGTCGCCGCCATCGAGGACGGTGGCACCAAAATCTTCACCTTCGCGCCGTCCGCTCAGGCCAGCCGCAAAGTGCTACGTGAAGAGGGCTTCGAATCAGCCACCACCGTTGCCGAACTCCTCATCAACGAAAAGCTGCAGGCCGAGACCAAAGGACAGGTCATCTGGATCGACGAAGCGTCACTGCTCGGCAGCCGTCAATTGAAGCAGGTCGTCGATCTGGCTGACCGCAATGACGCGAGAATCATTCTGTCCGGCGACTGGAAACGGCAGCACGGCAGCGTCGAACGCGGCGGCGTCCTCGGCCTCATAGATCGCTATACCGGCCTGTCTCCCATCCAGATCAACACCATTCGCCGCCAGCAGGGGCGTTACAAAGAAGCCATCCAGACGATGGCGGGCGGCCAGTTACTGAACGGCTTCGATCAGCTCGACAAGGATCTCGGCTGGGTGCATGAAATCGACGATGCCAGCCGCGATAACCAGATTGCCACGGACTATGCCAATGCGGTGGAGAAAAACCAGTCCGCCATGGTGCTGTCACCGACGCATCGCGAGGCAGATCACCTGACACAGGCCATTCGCCAGGAACTGAAACAACGCGGCAGGATCAAAGGCGACGAGCACGACGTCTATACCTTGAGGCCGTTGCATCTAACAGTGGGCGAACGCGGTGACCAGGCCTTCCTGCAGGACGGCGACGTCATCATCTTTCACCAAAACGCCAAAGGACACCGCAAGGGCGAACGCATCACGATCCACGGCACGGTTTCAGGCGATGTCACTGCTCAGGCCGATCGCTACTCAGTCTACCGCCCCGGCAAGCTCCGCCTCGCAGCAGGAGATCACATCCGCCTGACGTCGGGCGGCAAAACAAAGGACGGTCAACACCGCCTCAACAACGGAGCCATCTTCGAGGTGGCCGAAGTCACCGATTCCGGAGACCTCAAACTTAGCAACGGCTGGACCATCGATCGACAGTTCGGCCATCTGGCCCACGGCTTCGTCAGCACCAGCCACGCCAGTCAGGGCCGTACGGTCGATCACGTCTTCATTTCAGAATCCACCGAATCGCTCCCCGCCGCCAGCCGCGAACAAATGTATGTCAGCGCCTCCCGCGGGCGAAAGTCCTGCCACATCTACACCAATTCCAAAACGGAACTGCGAGCGGCCATTCAGGAAACCTCCGTCGGCCAAACCGCCACCGAGATCTTCTGGCCCGCAGACGAGTTGCAACAGCAACGCCGTCACCAGCAGCAACAGAAACATGTCATAGGCGATCTGAAAGAACGCGAACGCGCGAAGGAACTGGTCCATGAGCGATAGACCTGACACCATTGCAGACCTGCTGAAACCCCGACCTGAACTCACGCAGTTTAGTCACACAAGCAGCAAGCCCGCCGAATCTCCGCCACCTGCCGACGACGACTACGTCGCCTTCGGGCACGGCCGAGTCGGTCTCCGCCCGCGCATGATGCTCACCTTCCGCAAATGCAGCGGCGAAGTCGAAGTGCTTCCGTACTCAATGCTGATGCGTATCTGCAGCGACGACACCGACAAAGGCTTCACCCTCCACTTCGGCTCTCAAACCGTCATCGTCGAAGGCCAAGGCCTCACCCAGCTGTTCCGCTACCTCTGCGAACACCGAGCCGTGGAGATCGTCGAGAGCGACAGAACTGCCGCTTTGGATGGCGAAGCGAAGTCGGTCGTGACCGCAATCAGGACCGAAAGCAATTGCCGCAAATAAAGCTGCAACATTTCGACCCGCCACAGCGTGTCGTGGATGAGGAGCAGCAACTGTGCTGTCACCCTTCACTCTTACCAACCAAAAAGGAAGGAAGCGATCAATGGGCAACGCCATGAAACACATCACCTGCAGCCTGATCGGGACCTTGCTGGCCGTCGGCATCGCCGGCATGGTCGCCGCGGACTGGGTCGACTACAAGATCAACGAGGTCTCAGTAATGATCGACCAAAAAATCGCCGATGTCGCCAACGCCCCGGCCCGAGCTGCCGCAAATACATGGGAGGCCGTGAAAGAGGCTGCCTCCGACATCTGGTAAGAGATCAAGAAGCCAATTCTTTGGGCGTCGGTCGTGACCACAGTACGCAGCAGCACAACCATAGCATCGCCGCACTCACGTAAACTTCGCAGATTCACTTCGGCGAACAGCTCCACGCCGTGCAACCGCAGATCGAGACGGAGCCGTTAGAACGCAGTCAAGTTAGAGTTGTGAGAACGATCCGTGAAAACCAAGTGGGATCCGTCGTTTTTTAGTTCTTGCCTTCACGTTTGACATGGTTATAAAATGGTTATAAACTCTTCACCGATGGATCGTCCCAGCTTGCCAAAAACGGCAATTACCCGCTCTCCGGTCAATTGGCGAGGACAGTTTGATGACCGCAGCCCTTCCCCCTATTTACCCAGAAATTGTCGCTTGGCAAAAGGCTCGACTGCCAGACTGGTATCGAGCTACTGTGGTTGGCGACAACCAATCCAGAGACCTGATTGAGGAAGAGCTCGTTGGGCTTGCCACTCGGGTGGATGAACGAGTCAGGACGCTAACAGCGTCAATGACTCGAAGCAAAGGCCTATTCCCAGACGACTGGGATGACGACATCGAACCGGCACTTCAGGATATCAATAAGTGCCTTTGCAACATGCAATCGTTGCGTCCTCAAAATCAGAAGTGCCCGGTTCGAAGCCTGAGTGCATCTGCAATATCTCGCCTGCGTTCGAGTGGCGGCCTGCGACACTCTGCCTGGGCACGATGACCACTATTCACTACTTTCAAATTCTCCACGTCGCCTCCTGTCATCTGCTGCAATCGCGGTTGGCCCAATCGTCGTGGTTCTTCGTGTCTATTACCTTCCAAAACCCGTTGGAGTCGTTTAGATGTTCGGTAGAAATTCTGCACAGCTGGATAAATACGAAGTCAGTCAGCTCGTGGTTCAGTACGCCCGCTCGCGAATTGTCGAACGTACGCAGAAACATCGTGTCACTCAGGCTGAGATAGCGCACGAGCTCAATGTCAGCCAGGCGATGATCAACGGAGTCGTGCATGGGAAAAAGTTTTTTTCGGAGGAGCGATTGAGCGACTACGCACAGTCATTGCACATGGAGTATTGGGAGCTTCTTGCTGAAATTCTGAATGCGTCTGGCAACAGTGAATCCACAGTTGGTTTGGATGAGGTTCGGAGTGAGGATTCACCCAGTGCAACACTGCTTTATGACTACGAACGCTACTGCGATATGATCGATCGTCAGAGGAGACTGTCATTTGAAGTGGCCGAGAAGTCATTTGATGGCGCGCAGGCATTCTCCGAGGTCCTTCGATTTGTGGCAGATTACGTCACAAAAGCCGGTATTGGGGGAGTGAAAATCAGTTTGATCAGTGTTGGGGAGAACAGAGCATTCGCAGTCCGTCGCGCTATTGCCGCGCCAGACACCGCTGACTGTCAGCTGTTTCCCAATCTGCCGTCGTGGATTGCGGAAAGCGTACGTCAGAATAGTGAACCGGAAACAGAGTCACGGATTCTGGTGTTGACAATCCCAGCTCAGGTACGGGAGTATCGGGAATCGCAGTGGCTATACGGAGAAGACGCCAGCAAAGTCGTTGTCCAGCAGGTGTTTCAGGAAGACTCGTTTGATGGCCGTCAAGGCACGTCACACGCACTCTTGTTCTCATTCAACGAAGGTGAACTTTCTGAATTTCAGCACGATCGTTTGTACCAGATTCTCTTTCTGGCATCGCGTCTAGGAGAAAAAATTGCTTCTTATGGACTTCGCGACCGTCTGAGATGCGCTCACAGAGTTATTGCTGCTCAGGCAGTGAAGGAGAAAATCCTTGCGCCTGGCTGGACTGATGAGCTAACAAAAGAACCACGAGAGCATTTCGCTCACCGGTTCCTCGAGGAAATCTGTGAAACGGACTCTCTCGGGGCCGATATCGCAACGGCCGATATGTGGCTGTATCAGGTGCCGGAAAACCGATTTGTCAGTCCCAACGAATATTTTCGTTGTGTTAGCGAACGTCATCGTGATTGCGACATCAGAGATTCTCAGGGGCAGTTGCGCCAGCTGTACAGCCTGTATGAAGAATCGCACCACAATGGGAATCTGGTGCCTCGTGCCAATGGCCGGACGAGCTATATGGTTGCGAATGAGATTGCCACGTTCACCAATAGTGCCGACAACGATGGGACAGTCGTGCGATGGTCCAGTGCTCCGGACTTGGAATTAGGAGCATTCATTGGAATTCCGTTCAGTTTTTTCCCGACTGGTGGAGAAGGTGTTGGCCACATAAGCGTCATTTATCTGCGTTGTATCGGCGATCTCGAAGACGAGGTGGCTGCTACAGTCGTTAAACGCGTGACACGACTTATGCGACAATCGGCTGAGTATAAGACGCGATTTGTTCCACTGTTTTCCCTCAATCGACAATTTACCGTGGCACCTCGACGAAACGACAATTGGGGAAAATGGTACGACGTGTTTCAGTTGCCACGGAAAAAAAACGTTGCTCGCGCAATATAGGCTGATTTACGGAGCTGGCATGCTCCCAAAATCCCGATACGTGTGTCTGGATTCTAATGACCGGGCACGTTCACCTCTCGATGTCGCAAGCCGAACGTATCGTGAATTTGCTACAGAAAGGTAAGGCAAAGCTATCCACCAGCAATTCGGTGGCCGAGGTCATGTGGGAGCCTGGAGTCGTCGACTTGGTTGATGTTATCAAGGCAGGATACCGTCTATTATTTCGTGCCTGAGGATGGCTAGTGGTGAAGCCGATGTGACATCTGAAGTGTGGCAACAGAAACGTGGTTTTGAACTAAATAAAATCGGACACGCACAGGCCTCTAGGTCAAGAAATGCAAGGTCTTTATTTTCCTGTCGGACAGCGGCGGTAAGGGGACAGGGCCAGCGCATACTAAGTTGTTTTGCCGGTAAGGATTTGCATCAAATAGTCAATGTTCCATCCGGCCATTCTTCTTTTCATGACGTTGCTTTGTTTGCCAGGATGTTTCTTGATGAGGCTGAGTGTGAGTCGTCTGAGCCATGACAA
Organism: Fuerstiella marisgermanici; assembly: GCF_001983935.1. GTDB lineage: Bacteria > Planctomycetota > Planctomycetia > Planctomycetales > Planctomycetaceae > Fuerstiella > Fuerstiella marisgermanici. Next base: position 5,611,146 of record NZ_CP017641.1, read on the forward strand.
ATTGTTCGCGAAGATTCGGTTTCGGACTCGACTTTCATCCTCGCGGTAGGTCATGTCGAGACTCCAGTGCAGCGTGTTTTCTATGGCCCAGTGACCACGAACCGTTGTTGCGAACAGCTCGCCTTTGCGACGCAGACTGCTGATGTAGTAGCGAACGTCAGAATGATGAATGCCGTCCTGCTCGTACATTCGGATCGCCGTTCCGATGGTCTTGAGTCCGGCCCATTTGTGGCCCACGTCAAAATCGACAGGCACGGTCGCCTGATAGTAGATTCTCTGTTCCTGCCGACCGTGTCCCTTCTCTGTTTCTTCATAGCGACTGACGGGATAGCGAGCGAAGTCATCCTCCAGGTGATCGAGAAAAAACTTCTGCACGACCTCATAGAGTTTCGGTTGGTTGCCTTTCAGGGCTAACACATAGTCTGCATTGCCAGACACGATCTGCTGCGCAATGTTTTTTTGACAACCCGCTGCGTCAATCGTAATGATCGCCTCATCGATATTGATTTCGTTCAGTAATTTCGGGATCGCGGTGATCTCGTTCGACTTCTCTTCCGTCGCCACCTGTCCCAGAGAAATCCCCTGATCAGAAGCCCACGCACTCACGATGAACAACGCACCCAGCCCATTCTTTTTGTCATGTGATCGACGGAGTGCTTTGCCATCAATCGCAATCTGTTTTCTGTAGCCTTCTTTCTGTTCGTCGGAAAGTCCTTCCAGCGATTCAATCCATTGCACGAAGCACGCTTGAAAGTCGTTCGGCTTCAGGAGAGAAAGGACGCGCCGGTACGTATCTTTTTTCGGAATGCCATGCGGAAGTGCCAGGTGTTTCTGCAGGCCATCGGCATTCAGTCGCGCCCATTCCGCAATCGCACTGGGGCCGTCGGCGTTGGCCAGCACTCCGCAAATGGCGATCACAATCACATCACCAAGCAGATGCAGACGATTGATGTTGGAACGCGGGTCTTTCAATTGATCAAAGTAATGAACAATGTTTCCTGTCAGCTCCTGGGTGACCGCCAGTTCAACTGTCGACATCTCTTGTCCTCTCCTCGTGAAGTCCGATGTTACGACACGAAAAGACTAACCAATACTCACTTGTCGCGCCAGCCTAAATTGCCCAAAGTGCGCGCTGGCCCTGGGTAAGGGGATTAGTGACTTCAGCGGTGAAAAGCACCAACCGACTCCATGCACCCCATGGCTCCTCTCTGCGGAGAGGAGCACACCGGCAAACTGCCCCCACTCATCGGCATGTTGGCCGCTAGGCTTTCTGGCTCTATAAATTCTGCAAACACACCGACGGTGGCAAAACTGCGAAGTCGACTTCACCCAATGCCGAAGGAATCCTCGACGAAGAAGCTGAAGAACTCTCTCTCGGCTTAGGTCACTTTTCAACAGCCATTTGGATGATCTGACGCCACGTCGACCTGATCGTAGACTTTGCCGCACTCTTAACTGGGTAGAGATTGCGCTCGCCCTTTATTTTCAGTGGCACTGCGAGCGGGAGATGATAGAATACGGGATCTGCGGGGCTGTGTTAATGCAAAGTTCGAGAAGAGAATGTCAGAGTCAAAGCGACGGACAGTACTGCTATCCGACGCGCCTGCCGACGCGGACGGCTTTCGAACGGAGAGTAGCGAGGGGCCAAGTTCACGCGTCGCAGCTGCCATCGCGTCCGTAATTTTGGGTGGAGAATCAGGCGGAAGAATTCTGGGACTAGAAGGTGCGTGGGGCAGCGGAAAATCGACTGTAATTCGCCTGCTTTGCGAATCACTGAAGAACTCAGAGAGTGTCCGGACGCTTGTTTTCGATGCTTGGGCGCATGAAGGCGATCCTCTGCGCAGGACGTTCTTCGAGTCGCTGCTCAACGACCTCTCCAATGGACCTCGGTGGTTGCCTGAGTCTCGCGACGTCTATTGGAATAAAGTAAGGCTGTCCCTCGCGAAACGATTCCGGAAAGAGACGACAACGACAATTCCGAAACCGACGAGACTCGGAGCCTTTGTCGGTCTACTAACCCTACTTGTTCCATTGGGACTGGTCGTCTTTCGGGAGGCTTACCGGGCTGGGTGGACCATTGACCCCGGCGCCGAATTCAATCTTCCCTTCTGCACGGGCCTTGCTTTGAGCTGTGGTCCAATCCTGGCAGTTCTGTTTTATGCACTAGGATTGTGGATCGCTCGAAGAGGCAGCGTTTCGCTCGCTGATTTCAATTTCTTATCTGGAGACTCGATCACCGAAGTTGATCGCGTCACGATTCAAACGCCAGAGCCCACTTCGATTGAGTTCGAAGAGTACTTCGAGGAGCTTCTCAAAGATTCACTCACCAAAGTCCCTGAACGCAAGCTCGTTATTGTGATTGACAACCTTGATCGCGTCGACGCGAACGACGCACAGACGATTTGGGCCGCCCTTCAACCTTTCATTGGGATTCCTCATTCGGAATTATCCAGTGCCCAACGGCAAGTCACGTTTATCATTCCTTACGACCGTTCGGGTCTCAAGAAACTCTGGAGCGCAAACGGCGATGATGAAGTGGTTGACTCTTTCATTGAGAAGACGTTTGCGTTGAGGTTCTCTGTCCCACCGCCAGTGTTGTCGGACTGGCGAAAATTCGCATCCGACCAGTTGGCGACGGCATTTCCGGATCATTCTGATGCTCAGCGAACTGAAGTGATTCGGGTTCTTGATAGCGTTCGCCAGAGCGCCAAAGTTGAATTCAGCCCACGGCAACTGAAAGTGGCCATAAATCAGGTTGGAGTCATTCATCGGCAGTGGGGGGAGGAATACACGCTTCATGGCGCGATGGCCTATGTGTTGGCAACGCAGACTGGACCAATCGTCGATGGGCTGCTGGAGAACAAGTATCCTGCCGATCCGCTGCGTCGCGTTTTCGGTGAAGACTTGAAAGCCGATTTTGCGGGCCTTGCGTTTAACGTTACGGCGGATCACGGGTTGCAGTTGTTGCTGGCTCAATCCATTGAAGACGTGCTTTCATCCGGCAATGTTGAAGGCACGACGGAACTGGAAGCGAAGCACTCTGTCGGCTTCTGGAGTGTGGTCGAGGCAGTCGTGCTTCCGAAGCTGATGGAACAACCAATCACCACAGTACTGAACGTAATTGTCGTGGCCGAGTCGGCGGATTGGGTCCCACTAGAGGACCTAAACGAGAACCGCGAATCACTAAAAACCAATCTCCTGCAAGCAGTTGCGAAGTCCACGAGTCTGGAGGCCTTTGATCAAAACACGCCGATGGGACTGACTGCATGGCTACGATTGGGGCCGGATTGGAAGCGAGTGGAGACAATTTGGCGACTCCTGAAACAATCCGTAAAGAATGCCGGGCAGCGAAAGGACGAACGGTCGTTCGATGCCGAACTCAAATCAATCGCGGCATTCCTAGAGCAGGCGGAGAAATTGAATTTGGATATTTCGCAACTCTCGCCTCTGTCGATGCAAGTAGATGCTGAACGCTGGATAGATGTTTGTGAGATCCTGAACAATTTGACACGCCGACCATTCTTCAAGCTGCTGCGCCCACATCGTGACATTGGGGTGGATCAAATATCTGAAGTGATTCGTGAAGCAATTGATTCAGATACCCTTGGAGAAAAACATCGCGCCTGCCTGAACGTATCGTCCGAGATGGAAGATACGTCGTGGACAGCAGTGTGTTCGTCCCTCAAAGCTCTGATTCGAAACACGTCTAAACAGCCCGCAGAAATTCGTGAGGGGATTGAGACGTTAAGGCTGCTATCGACGCATCCGAATCCGATGACTCGCAGCGATGCTGACACCGTTCTTGAAGAAGTGACGAACAGCGGCGAAATCCTGCACTGGCTATCGTCATTCGGAAGAAACGCTGCTACAGCAGACTTCATTTTGGTTCAACTGTTGCGTTTCAATCGTGACGCCGATGTCGCAACCGACCTTGGCAACGGAGCTGCAGGAAAGAACATTGCGACGCAAATGTTCAACGACAGTAGTGAAGAATCGGGATCGCGATTCGCGGGGAATGTTCAGCGGTGGCGCAGCTTTGATGTTCTTTTGGACGAGTGTGATGCCGCAGCCACACCGCTTCCATTGGTGTCGGCTGCGCTGACTCAGGCTTGTGCAGGTGAGCTTCGTGTGAGCGTTGTAACAGCATCGTCGATTGCCAAGCGGGCCGACGGACTCAGGAAGGCACTCGGCCAAGAGGCTTGGTTCGAAGTAATCGTCGCTCTGCAGTCTGCCGAAAACCTGTGCGGCAATCTGATGAACCTTGGATATCAGTCGGAAAACGACGGGCTCTACGCCGACATTATCGACTCATCGACGGCAACCAGCGAATTCAAATTGTGGCTTGTTGCAGAATATGAAGCATTCGATGAACCAATGTGGGACAGGGTGTTTTCGCAGTCAGAAGTTTCAAGACGTCTCTTTGTTCTCGCGGGAGAACGCTTATCGGACTGGAAGCTTGGGCCAGTTTTTGAAGATGCTATTGTGCGACTGGCCGGTGAAGTTGCCAAAGGTAATTCCTCGGGAACAGCCTACGTGCGAATCGCTCCTCTGAGTAAAATGGTAGCCTCACCAGATACTCGGTTTCAGTTGCAGAAACGCATCCTCGTTATCGCATGTCAGGAAAATGCTGATGACTGTCCTCCCCCAGAATTCTTTACGCTGTTTGGTGCGGAAATGGTTGAGAACGGCGTACTGGATTCGTACGAAAATGTTGTTGACGACCTCTATCTCCCGATCGTTCGGAACGGCGATGACACCGCTGTGAAATGGCTAAGACAGGCCGTCGAACGTCAGCCAGATATTCTGGCTCTGGAACGTCGAGGAGTCAGTAGCTTTGTTGAACGCATCAGAGAAATGGGCGATAAATCTGAAGATATGCAAGCCATCTCATCGATCGTCGATCAGAAACTTCCGTCGGCCAACGGCGGCGTTGAAGAGTCGGATCCTTCCTGACAAAGAATATATCCACTGCCCATCTTTGATGCGTTTGCACTTTCCCCGGGGCACAAACGATTGAGGGCACTGGCTCGGGAGGAGTGCTTCTCACAGGCGAATCTGGTGCTCCGTGTTTGAGAATGTGTGGTGTCGGGCAGCCACATTGAGAGCGAGTCAATACGGGGCTTGGGACGTCTGCACGAGCTGACGTTTTCGAGATAACAGCGGTCGTCCTTGCTGACTGATTACGTTCAAGCCCAATGGAGAGCCACCGCATGAGCGGTGGCGGCTCACATTCTGAGGTGGCATTGACAATCTGTGCAGGCTGCTAAGGAATTTTTTTCGTTGGTTGGGATCGCGGCGCGTCAAGAGTTCGCGGCAAACGACGCAGATAAAAGAGGTTGTCTATCACGATCGGCGTGAGTAGGGCGATTTGTTTCTCTGCGTCGTGCAGAAAGTTGTTGACAGGATTGTTTGTTTCGTGGCATGCTCAAAGAAAGGCCGCAAACAGGGAGGTTCGTCGTGCTGATGGAAACAACACCGCAAGATGCGTGTCACCATATTCGCGTGGATTCGTCGGGACGCATCCGGTTGCCCATTGAGCTGAAGGAGAAACTCGGCGTCTCAAACGGCGACTGCGTCGTCGTGGTCGAACACGAGGATGAGATCCGACTTGAAACGGCTGCTCAGGCATTAGCTCGGGCTCAGGAGTATTTTTCCAGCTTCGTTCCGGAAGGTGTCAGCCTTGTCGACGAGTTGCTGGAAGAACGACATGCCGAGGCCCACGATGAGTAACGCTGTCTTCGATGCGTCGGCGGTGCTGGCGGTTCTCAATCGGGAACGCGGCTATGAAACGGCGGCAAAGGATCTGTATCAGGCCACGATCTCCGCCGTGAACTACGGCGAAGTCCTCAAGAAGAGCGCGGAGCGTGGCGGCTCGATCGTGCATGTGCGTGCCATTCTTGCTCAGCAGCGACTGGATGTCGTTCCGTTTGATCTGGAACACGCTGTGAAGGCGGCTGAGATCTGGCACGAGTGCAAACCGTTCGGGCTTTCGTTCGCCGACAGAGCATGCGTGTCACTCGGCATGATGCTGGGACTGCCTGTTGTGACGGCGGAAGAAAACATGTCGAAGCCGGAACTGGACGTCAGCGTCGAGTTGATTCGAAGGCGAGCGACCGCTTAGCCGCGCTCGTTGCCTTTCCGCACAGGCACGGGGCGATTTCATCGCCCACAATAAAGGAGTTATTGTCTATGCAGAAAGGCCGTTCAGAAATCCTTACGCCATCGACCGCAGGCACAAAGCTCACCGAGCATGCCGTGCCAAAGATAATTGCGGCCCACGGTGAGGCCGGCCGTTGGTGCTGGGAAGAGTATTTCGGCGGACGCATCCGGAACGCCAACACTCGCAAAACGTATCTGCACGCCGTTCGAAACTTCCTGCATTGGTGCGATACCGAAGGCGTCCCTCTGCAGGAGATTTCACCGGGCATGGTCGGGAGATACTTCGATCTGCATCCGGGCAGCACGCCCACGAAGAAGCTGCACATGTCCGCGATTCGAGGACTGTTTGATGTGCTGGTGCAACGTCATGTGATGATTCTGAATCCGGCACTGTCCGTACGCACCGAACGCTATTCCGTGACCGAAGGAAAGACGCCGGAGATCACGGTCGAGCAGTCTCGTCAGCTATTGAAGTCCATCGAACTGCAATCCGCGATCGATTTCCGAGACCGGGCCATCATCAGCATGCTGGTCTACACTGCGGCCCGAGTGGGAGCCGTCGCAAAACTCCGTCTGGGCGATCTGGTGGATGAAGGCAACCATCTGATGATTAAGTTCCGCGAAAAGGGCGGCAAGGACCGCAGCATCCCCGCCAGAATCAGCCTGAGGGAAGAGCTGGATGAATACTTGGTCATGCTGCCGATTAATGGCAGCAGCAAAGACGATCCCGTGTTTCGATCTGCCGTTGGCCGAACGGGGCTGCTTACCGAGTCGCCCATGTCCGCGATCGACATTTGTCGGATGGTCAAACGTCGACTTAAGGCTGCAGGTCTTCCACTTTCTGCCAGTCCGCACAGTTTCAGATCCTGCACTGCCACTGACCTTTTGGAACAAGGCATCAGTCTGGAGGATGTTCAATACTTGCTCGGCCACAGCGATTCGCGGGTGACAAGACTCTACGATCGCAGGCAGCGAAAGATCACGCGGAATATTGTGGAACGGATCAGCGTTTGATGTTCAACACCGCCTACGGGCTGGAGACGAACTTCACCAGTTCGTCAATGACTTCCTGTTGTGGCATTCTCGTCCAGACATCACCGTCGACAGCTTTGCTTTGGTCGGTCACGAAAAAGAAATCCACGTCGCATTTCCGCAGCGTCTCCAGGACGACGGGGATGTGATTGGCGTCCGTTGCGGAATGCAGTAGTGAACCAAAGCGGATTTCGTCGGATGCAGTTTTCAGTCGCGTGAAATCTGAGTTCTGCGTTGTCCGCTCATCAATGCAGACCCAGTTGAAGATTTCGTCGGATGCGAATTCCGGCGGGCACATAGTTCCGGGGTTGCCGATGATCACGGGATGTGAAACTTCGGCAGCCTGCAGAGCCTTGCGGATCGTACCGCAAAGTCGTCGCAGCCCGTCTGTGTGCGAGGGTTCCGTTGGCACTTCGTCTACAAACACGCCGTTCATTCCCGGATAGGACGACAGCCAGCAGTCCAAATCGTCTTCGCGGGAGACCTCATGAGTATTCCCGGATTTGTCCGTGAGAACTCGCGGCTTGCCGTACCCATACGTGATGTAACCGACCCACGGCACCTGCCATTGCTGCAGTTCTTCGACGAGCGCTGCGTAGTCGTCGTTGGGTTCCGTTGTTGGCTGATGGGTTTCGGCGTCTCGTCGGACGGCCCCACTGTCGACGTTGAGGACGGCGTAAACCTGGGCGTGGCCGCGGACGGCGACGACCAGATCCCGGAACTTCTGCCACTCGTCGGACTTCCGGCTTGGTGAATCGGGATAGAAATAGGCGGGCACAAGCAACACGGGTGCCGACACGGCCGTGATGCGAATGTCGTCGGGGTTGATGCCGGGATCGTCACCGGCTCCCTTCAGGACTACCAGAAGTTCGAAAAGTCCGGCAGCCGCATTCACCGTAACCCGCGTCTGATTGAAAGATCCCCGGACAACCTGTCCGCGTCCGGAGAGGGGCAGCTTCATCCAGAAGAACGGCGTTCCCTCAGGCACGCCGTCAATTTTCAGATTAAGGGCGGCCACGTCGTTGGTAAAGGCGGATTGTCTGGCGCGAATGATCAGATCATTCTCTTCGATCCGCACGGCCTGATCCGAAGTCGCATTCTGATACTGCTGAGTTTCCTGCGGAGCCAGCCCGCCAAGATTCTGGTTCAGCACCATCGTGAAGCGGGGTGTGTTCTCCTTCAGCATCTGGTCGCGCGTGATTCGCTGCGTTTCCAACACGATAGCGGCCAGCGTCGTGGGGGAAACAGCTTGAGGATCTGTTTCGATCCTGGCCGGTACTTCACCTGGAAGGAATTTGGCCACGATCAGGATGATGCCAACCGTGGCGACGAGCCCCGCCAGGCAGGCGCCCCACACTTTGGAAGCAGGCGTGCCGGTCTGCGACTGCGCTCGTGGCGAAGCTCCGTCGACGGCACCGCGCTGAGCCGCTGGTTCTGAGCATTGAGATTCCGCATGATCACAATCGCCCGGGTGCCGAGTTTTCGGCAGACCACGGTCATGGCTTGTCCTATTGTGGCGTGGAGTGCTCTGGTCGTCTGCAGCGATCGCATCGTCCATGTGAGTCTGTGCGGAACTCGTCCGTATTGCGCCAGCGGAGCCGTTATTCGGGACCGTTTGCGGAGCCCCAGTTCTGAGATCAATCTGCTCGACAATCTTGAGCAGGTCCGGTTCAGTTGCCGGTACGGCTGAGGCATTGTTGGGAGCGCGGATATAGACCTTGATATTTTCCGGCGGCAGCACTTCACTGTTAAATCCGTTCTCGACTCCATCGAAGAAGTCGCTGATACGACACCGTCCTTCCAGTGGATCAAATCCGCACAGGTAAAACAGGGCTTTGTTGCCCTTGTCCCAGTATCGACAGGCGGCCAGTGTATCGGCGAAATGATCGCTGGACTCGGCAATCTCCAAACGGTGAGCGACCAGCATGCGCGCAAATACGTTGAGCTTCTTTTGCGATGCCTTGTGCTTTGCTCCTTTGGCGAGCAGCGCACGGGTGTTCTTCTCGTGATTCGCGTCGGACGTCTGCTTCCTTCGGTAAGTGGCTTCCCGACCGTCCCAAAGAATCTTCGACTTTTCGACATCCACTCCGAAGCTCTGGATCACAGCACCAGATGCATTGAATCCGACCGTGAGATACAGCGTAACTTCTGACGACATGGCCCGTGTCGCTTTCCGTTAATGACAATCGAATCGTTTATCTGCGTCCCTGAGACCACGAACGCGATTCGTTCATGCTGCAGCGTTGTAGTCCGTTTGTCCGTAGCGTGATGCACACCCCTGAGGGTTCCTTCGTGCTCTCATGTGGGGACAGTGTGCCCGGTTCTCGCCACTTCCGCAACGGCATGCCGCAAACTTTCGGCAAGGCGAGGTGAGCCAGGCCCGGCATGGGCAGTTGCGGGGTACTCATCACGGCGTTTTCCTCCGCCCGGCGGCTCCTGAGCGTCCTTAAGCGGCCCTTTGACGGTGGAAATGTGCATATTGTGCACATACTGCTCACCCCTTGTGCACATAAGTCGTTTCAATAAAACCACTTACGACGCCACCTGCCGTATTCTCCTCCTGCCCGGGCATGACGACCCGTCAACAACCATTCGCAGGAGAAGAGCATGAAAATTGCACGTTTTGGCCCGACTGGGGCCCTGATCACGACGGTGGAAACGGACCCGCAGGGCGTTCGGCTCAGGCTGTTCACCGTGCTTCCGGTCATCGCCAATCTGGCCATCCAGGTCCGGCTGCTCGGACGAGACCGCATCGAACTGGCGGACCCTGCCAGTCGCTCGGAATTTCAACAGGAAGGTCGACCGTTCCCGGACGCCGAAGACGGCTGGATTCGTCGCGCCGTGGAACTTGTGCAACGGGTCCGGATGCCGAACACGCGGCTGGCATCGTACGAAGTTTGGCTGCCACAAAGGGTGCTCCGACAGACACGATATCTCGCCGTCTACGCCGGCTCGCGAGATGACCGGTCCGAGGCGACATGGGAGCAGAGCGAAGACACGTTTGTACTGGAAGCGAAGAAGGCTGATCTCCGACTGGATGCCAATCAACGTCCGTCATTCTTCCTGCTGATGACGCGGGGCGACGCGACTCAGCGGCTTGAGTTACTGCAACAATCAGACCGCGTGCTGCAATCACAGGATGAAGCGACGGCTGATGCTCTGTTCGACATCTACTTCCTGCTTATTGGGGGCCGAGACTTTCCGCTGATGACCTGTGAACTGGAGGATTGAAATTATGAATGACAACATCAAACAGCGTCTCCGAGGCCGTGTCAGAATTGCAAAGATGCGTCTGAGCCGTGCGCGGCGAACGCGAAACGGACTGGCAACAAGTCAACGCCGCGTGGCGGGCGAGTTTCCTGGTGGTGACATCGCCTGCAGTCGGTCACGGCAATCTGTGGGCTCCGCACTGGCAGCAGAAGAACTAGCCGATGAACTCCGCCGACTGATTCGTCGGTTCACGCGCAACGTCCGGTGGACCTGGCTGCTCGAGCGGCGATTGATTTTCGACGACCAGATCAAACGGCTGGCCGCGGAGATCGGCGTGCCCAATCAGTCGGCACGCCGGAAAGTCATGCAGGCTCGACGGTTTGTTGAAGCGAACCTGGCAGACAGCTTCCTCGATGACTGGTGCCGAACACCAGCATGATGTTCGGCACATCCGACGGAGGCCACTGCGTGCTTTGAATCCGCGTCAATCCGAAAAAAGTGTTTTTGAATCTGCAACACACGTCGCAACAGCCGCGTGAACCGGCAATGGCCGGTCCCAATTCTTCGGACCGCCGATTCGATTTTGTATTGAGGAGTACAGTGATGAAACAGTTGTACGGGAAACGAACGGGATGGATGTGGTGTGTGAACGGTCTGCTGATCGGTTGTCTGCTGGTCATGCCAACCGGCACGGCGGAAGCAGGACCGGGTGCGTTGATCGCCAAAGTCTTTCAGGCGATTGGCACCAAAGCTCACAAGTTGATGGGTAAAGGATGGGCGGCAGGAAGCCGGGCAGCGGGAGCTGCGGGAAAGACGGCTCCGCAGGCCGGGAAGGCCGCAGCGAAAACCGTCGGCAAGTCTGGAGGGCAGGCGGCGAAAACGGTGAGCCGCGTCGGGACAACGACCGGGGGCAAAGTAGCCGGGCGAACCGGTGCGGCAACGGCGACCGCCACGGGCGGAGCCGGAAGTCAGGCCGCCAAAGCTGCGTCAGGGAGTACGGCGGCGAAAGCAGGTGACAAGTACGATAAGGTGGCCGACACGCTGACACACACGTTCGCTGATCTGCCAGCTGATCTCGGCGTCACAAGCACGGTTGCAAGTGCGGGGACCAAAGTTGTATCACAGGCCGTGTCACGCACCACCAAAAGTGCGGCGGCGAAGACTGTTGAGCAGGCCGGTCGCAAAGCGGCCGCCCAGGTTGCCACCGCATCGGCGAAGGCTGCCTCCGGTGCCGCCAGTCGCGTGCTGAAACATCTCGGTCCGTCCGGTGGTGCGATCCTTGGGAAACTGAATCCGAATTCGACCGCGCGACTGGCTGAGATGTCCAGCCTGCTGGCGCGCAGTCCGCACAAAGCTCAATGGATGAAGTTGCTGGGGAAACACGGCGGTTCCTGTGTCGACTTCTTGTGGAAGCATAAGAAGGGAATTCTGGTGGGCACGACCGCGACAGCGGTTGTGCTGAAACCCGGCGACTTCCTGGCGTCGATCGGCAGCGTGGCGGAGGCCAGCGTGACGACCGCGGGCAAAGTTGCCGTCAATATGACCGACAAAGCGGCCGAACATGTGGCCAAACCGCTCGCTATGAGCGTCGCGAGTTCATCTTCGTGGCACACGTTCTGGAACTTTGTGTTCATCACGCTGTTCGTTGTTGTGGCGGCGAGGTGCTACGCCAAACGACGGTGACATCTGCGATCGCGATGTGAACCCTCTCGTCTGTTCGGATGAGGGCTCTTCTTTTTTGTGGCGAGCCCGTCAGTGTGGCGGGCCACCGTTTTCTCCAGCCTCGTCGAATGCATTTCGACGGGGCTGTTCTTTTTGGTACGCCCGTCCGTCGCGTGCTGCGAATGGACATTCAGGAGTTAAAAGTCATGTCCAGAATCATAAACCGGATTCGCGGGCTGGTGGTTTCGCTGGAGCGGCTTAGTGAAATCTGCAAGATCGTTTGGATCGTCGGTGGGGCTGCCATCATCACGTTTGTGTGCCCGCCCATTGGGGTCGTCCTGATTGCATTTATCGGATCACGGCACGTGAAGCCGAAGACTCACACGGCCAGCACTCATGGAACGGCGCGATTCGCCACACTCAACGACATGCTGAGGGGCGGCTGTCTATTTCAGCATGTGGGCACGTTTCTTGGCAGTGCGGTCAGCTACACACCGTTTTCCTGGTGGTTTCGCGTGCGGGCACTGTTGAGTTTCCCCGTCAAACAGTCGGCGATGGCTCTTGAGATTGCCTCCAGCGGGTCGAAGAAACCACGGCCGCTGCTTGTTCGGGTACCGGATCAATTTCCTCACACGGCTGTCTTTGGTGCCACGGGCAGCGGCAAGTCAACCTGCTTCGGGATGCAAACATTGAGTCGCTGCGGCGACTCAATGGTGTGTCTTGATCCGAAAGGGGAACAGGCCCGCATCTTCGCTCGGCTGCGTGAAAGAAAGTTTGGTCAGCAGGTGATTCTGATTGATCCGTTCAACATCGCGAAGTGTGGCTATAAGCCGCAGCGGCTTAATCCGCTGGATTGCTTCCGGCCCGATGAGGTTCGCGTGGTCGACAACGCACGCAGGCTGGCGAACGCCCTCATCGTTACCACAGGAAAAGAGTCAGAGAGATTCTGGACAGATTCCAGCATAACCGTGGTGACCGCGATCCTGGCATTCCTCATGACGGAAGCTGAAGAAGGAGCGAACCTCAATCACCTCCGCGACATCACCAGTAATCCGGCGACAGTGGAGAAGATTCTGCAGATGATGCTGCGAAGCGATAAGGCGTGCGGCATGCTGCGACGGCTGGCCGGAGAAGTGTCCGGGCATGAAGGCAAAACCAAAGCCAGCGTGTTCGGTGTCACGAACTCCAATCTGTCATTTCTCGACAGCATCGCCATCGCCAACTCACTCTGTGAATCCACGTTCGACCCCAATGTTCTCGTGAATAGCTCAGCGACGATTTTCCTGTGTCTGCCGATCGACCGGCTGACCGAGATGGCATCGCTGCAGCGGATCATCCTGTCGACGTTGATCAACCTCGTGTTCGCTGCCGGTGAGAATCCCAATCGACGGGTTCACTTCCTGCTCGATGAGGCCGCCACACTGGGTCCGATGGATGCCCTGTACAGCAGCGTCCAGTTCGGACGTTCGTACGGCATCCGAACGACGTTCCTCTTTCAAAGTTCCACTCAGGTCGAGCGCTGTTTCCCGGAATCACAGCGGCCTGATTTCATGAGTACCGTGGCGAAGGTCTTCGCTGGGAGCGACGATCTGGACACAGCAAAGACTGTCTCGGACATGATGGGAACGTCAACTGTTCTGAGTGCGACCGAGCAAACGGGCGTCAATGATGGCCGCACCGGATCAACGGGCATTCACGATCAGACAACCAGCGTGAGCTGGGGTGCGAACAATTCGACATCCTACGCCGAACATTCCCGCTCACTGATGACACCGGCCGAGGTGCTGACGCTGCCGCGGCATCTGGCCATCGCTTTGTTGCCAGGCATGTCTCCGGTGCTCATTAAAAAGATGCCGTACTACCAACGGATCGGACGCGGCCTGTTCGGAAGAATGTTTTCGCTGCTGACAAACATCGTCATCGTCAGTGCCACGTTCGTGGTGGCGGCTGCGATCATCTGGGGACTGACGCTTGGTCGGCACGAGCCGATCGTGCTTCGAGTCATGCACGCTGCCTCGTCCTTTTGGCGACAGTGATTCTGCGAAGTTGAAAAGCAAGCCTCACGTGCCGCCGGTGCGTGAGGCTTTTTTCATGCAACATTCGTGCTGATTCCCGCGTGTGGATGACGGAGGCACCATCTGTGTCGTGCCCGTTTTCCAACCTTCGCGGAGAGTTTCCATGAAACCGGCCACCATCCCCACTTCGCTGATCGATCCTGATCCGGATCAGCCGCGCCAATCGATGGATCAGGAAGAGCTTGAGCTTCTCGCTGAGAACATCGGGCAGATCGGGCAGTTGCAGCCGATCATCGTGTACCGCGTCGGCGACCGCTGCTGCATCGCGGACGGCCACCGTCGCTTCGCGGCAATGATGTTGCGACAGGCGAAGTCCATCAACGCTTTGGTGCTTGCCGAGAAACCTCCGCCCGATGTGCTGCTGCTGACGCAGCTCGCGGCGAACTGTCATCGGGCCGACCTGAAGCCCACAGAGCTGGCAAACTCATTTCAACGGTTGCGGGATCTGAAGGGCTGGTCGAATTCTGAGATCGCTCGACAGTTGAGCGTCTCCAAAGCCCGAGTCACACAGGTGATGTCGTATCTGAAGCTGCCGGACAATGTGAAAGCCATGCTGGATAATGGTTCGTTGCCAGGCAGCACGGCCTATGCCATCAGCCGGGCTCCCGATGAAGCGACTCAGCAAAGAATGGTCACCGAGGCCATTCAGGGCAAGCTGAAACGAGACGACGCCTCCCGTCGTGTGACTCGCAAAGAGAGCGCGACCGCAGCAGTTCGCTGCAGGTTGTCTTTGAAGGAGGCCAGTCTCGTGCTGACGACGCCGAAGCGGGTAAGTCTCGACCAGATCATCAGCATCAGTCAGGAACTGATCCGGGAATGCCGACGGGCCGCTCGGCAGGGGATCGATGTCACGACTCTGGAGCGTGTGCTTCAGGACCAGCGAAGTCCGAACGCACAGCTAACGGCCACGAACACGGGAAAGGCAGCTCACCATGAATGAACCGATACAACAATCGGAACCCGCCGGACCAAAAATCGGACAGGGGCACGCAGCCGCCATGATGCGATTAGGAGGGAAGGAACTCTCCAATGTTCTTCCCGCGTTTCCTGAAAGCATCCAACCGGTTGAAGAATATGGTCTATTCGGCACGCAGCTTCCAAGCGAAATCGCGGAGGCAAGGAAAGGACCGGAAATGGAAGTGCAACACAACATGGAACTTGAAATGTGACGAAGGCAATACTTCCACAACTTCGAAGGCCATGTGTTGCAGAGGCAACACGTGGCCTTCTTCGCTTCAGTTTGAAGATTCAATATCTCCAGTTGCAACATCGGACGTTCACCGAACGTGGATTCTACGGACACCAATGGACATTCCGGAGGATCAGACGTGAATCACAAACGCAAACGCTCCATCAAGCACGCGCTGGCAATGCTGACCATCGAAGAAGCAGCCACCGAACTTGCCATCACGCCCGGTATGGTACGACACAGGATGCGCAACGGCACGCTGCCGTACCTTTGCCTTGGCAGGACCGGTGATCAGCTTCGCCTCATTCGCTGCGAACTGAAGACGTATGCCAAGCGACACCGGTGGGAACTTCGTTGGCTTCAAATCGTGTCGACTGTCGTGGCACTGGTGCCTGCGGTGAGGACTGTGCGATGAACGTTCGTGAAGCGGCAGCATATCTCGGCATCGCTCGCAAGACACTGTATAAGTGGAAGCGACAGGCCGTCCGCAACCAGGGCTACCTGATCTTTCAGGGACGGGCGGTCCGGTTTCGTTATCGACAAACCGGTGTGGTCGGGCAGGGGCGGATTCTGTTTGAACAGCAATGGCTGGATGAACTTAAACGCGCGATGGAAGGTGAAAGTCCCACACGCCGACAGCCTGCCCGTCCCTCGTTTTCGAACATCAATGTGCCACTCGGCATTCCTTCCCGCTGACCGGCCATTCATATCGTCGTGTGCATGAATAATGGACGGCTACACTCTTTGAAGCACCTCTGGCTGGCACCAGAAACCCTCAGCCATCCGTAATGGATGGCTGAGGGTTTTCTTTGTAATCCCGCATGACATTACGACGGTGTCTGCGTCAGCTGTGCTTCAAGTCGCCGTCCGCGACCGACTGCCGCCCACAGTGGTTCATTGTATTCATCACACCACTGGGCATAGTGATCCCAGCAGACTTTGGGCGTGTTGCCCATGAGTCCCGCCAGCGTTTCGATCGTGGCCGGTTGACCGGTCCAGTAGCCGCTCAGGATTCTCTTGGCGAAGGTGTGCCGACAGGTATACAACGACAGATTCTTCTTATCCGGATTCTTGTCCCAGCCGAGCTTCCGCTTGATCGTGCAAAATGACTGAACACCATTGCAACGCTTCCACGACTTCCCGCGTGGCGTGCGGAACAGGGGCACTCCTGAGCCGCGGGGATACTCTTCCATCAGCGACCGGATCACGTCTTCCGCCTCGGCGAACAGGTAGATGGTCCGGTCCTTTCCGGTCTTCTTCGCAGCCTTGTGGCGGTAGTTTCCCGCAGCATCCGTCCCGGCTTTGAATCGAATCACCATGCCCTTGTCCGTTTCGTGGACATCGTCGGCGGTTACTCTGGCCAGTTCCGAAAACGGGCGAGCTCCCGTCTGCAGCAGGATAGAAAAGTACTGACCTGTGGGAGCCAGACTGACGGCTTTCTTCTTCGGCTTGCGGTTACAGTAGTCCAGCACTTCCTGCACTTCGTCTTCCTTGAAGAAGGTAACTCGCGCAAACGCAGCCGGCTTCTTCAGCCCACTGATGGGATTGGTATCAAGGATCTCCTCTTCCTTGACGGCATGGTTGAAGGCCGCCATGACCATCGTCATGTTGTCCCGTTTCGTATTGTCCGACTTCCACGAGGGGTGCTGAGCCACCCAGTCGCGGACGTGCTTCTTCTTCAGGTCTGTCGCGGCCAGCCCACCGCAGTAGCCACAGAAGTCGTTCATCGCTCGGGATGCCAGATCAACATACGCGGCAGACGCTGTGGCCTTCAGGTGGTCGAGATACGCTTCCGCGACTGTGGCCACCAGCACCGCGCCATGAGCAGCCGGTTCTGGCATCTGCAGCTTGAGTCGGGCCACCGCCAGATCCGCCTGCTGCCGATTGTCCTTCCCGCGGATCGGCTGCCCCATTTCATCACGAAGCCGAGTGCGCTGGCCATCGATGGTGGCGTACCAACCGTCATCGAACCTCCGGTGCCAGGCGCAGCCGTTGGCCTGTCGTTTCCTGTTGCGTGCCATGATCAGAAATCTCCTCAGTTGTGCCCGGTTGCCGCCGGACGATAGAATGATGAGTGAACGGGACTTTCCTGTTCGTGCCAGCCAGAGGACCATCATGGGGTTGCCGCCCCGGTCCTCTGGCCTTTTTTATGGGCCGATCGAACGTGCGGAGCAGTGGTGATGGAAATAGAAAAGGTGGACGCATCTGTTCGTACCGATCATCGAAGAGGGTTGCCGCCCTCAGGTTTTTCGATGAACTTAGTGCAGGTCATTAGTGCAATGGCCCTGTGGATGCCATTTGCACTTTTCCTGCCAAGTCCAGTATACGCCTCAACTTCCGACAAATCCACACCCCGTCCCAACATCATCGTGATATTGGCCGACGATCTGGGCTATGGTGACTTGTCATGTTACAACTCGAAATGCGCCTACAAGACGCCCCGCTTGGACCGCATGGCGAAGGAAGGCGTGCGATTCACGGACGCTCATAGTCCGTCAACAATCTGCTCTCCTTCGCGCTACGGCCTGTTTTCAGGGAACCAGATTTATCGATCCACGGGCCGAGGCGGCGGGGCATTTGAAGGGCCGGGTGGACCCAGTTACCTGAAACCGGGAACTCTAACCATAGGGCAGATGCTGCAGGAGCAGGGCTATCGGACTGGTGTGTTCGGTAAGTGGCATGTCGGGCTAAGCTGGTTCGACAAAGACGGCAAGCGACTCGGCGGTGGCTTCGAAAACTCGCTTCTGATCGATTACGAAAAAAGCACGCCGCTGATTGACGGACCGAACCAGCGAGGGTTCGACCAATCGTTTATCACTCCCAACTGTCCCAACACAGACCCGCTGTACGTCTACATTGATAACGGAATGGTGCCGGTCCCGGCCAGCCAGCGGCACGATAGAAACAGCCTTCCCAACCCCGGCGGAAAGTGGCGGTGGGACAATGACGAAGGCTGGAAGTCACCCGACTACAACTTTATGAACGCGGATCTGTTGTTCTACGAGAAGACGAAGACGTTTATCACCGACCACCGTCGGAACACACCGAACAAGCCATTCTTCGCCGTACTGTCCACTCAAATCACGCACGCACCGGTACTGCCAGCAGACGAATTCAATAGCGCAACACAAGCTGGCCCTCGCGGCGACTTTGTCTACGAACTCGACACACTTGTCGGAAAGACGCTCGACCTGCTGCAGGAACTTGGCATTGATGACAATACGTTGGTGCTGTTTAACTCAGACAATGGCGCTGAAACACTTCACGTTGATTGGATGCGACGCGATCATCAGCATGATGCATCCGGCGGCTGGCGAGGCATGAAGCGAGATGGCTGGGAAGGCGGTCATCGAGTGCCGTTTATCGCGAGATGGCCTGGGCACATTCCCGCTGGCCGCGTGACAACTCAGATGACGAACACCACCGATATCTTCGCGACACTGGCGTCGATTGTTGGCTACAAACTTCCTGATGACGCTGCCGTCGACAGCTTCGACATGCTGCCGGCGATGTTGGGAACTGTTGAGGACGACGCACCGATCCGGCCGCACATGCTCACGCAAAGCTTTCGAGGCGAATTCCAAATCCGACAAGGCGACTGGAAGTACCTGGACCACACGGGCTCTGGTGGTAACAGCTACGCCAGGGGCATGATGAAAGAGTACGCTCTGCCGGAACTGGCTCCTGAAGCCCCCGGACAACTGTACAACCTGAAGGCCGATCCCGGTGAAACTCAGAACCTGTTCTTCAGCGAAGCGGCGAAACGCATCGAACTGCAAAGCCTCCTTCGGCAACTGAAGTCGTCCGGCCGCAGTGCTCCGCGAGGTCGGCAGCCGGTCAGTGAGATCCCGCAGCAGTTGATCGTACCCCCTTCGGCGTTGCTGCAAATTGTCGATTGTTGTGCGATCTGCTACTGTCCGGCGTCGCCGCGCCGGGGCGCGGACATGCGCGGGTTAATCACTGCAGTCGAAGGCTTATCAGTGTCATCACTGGACTGGGCTCCGTTACGAGCCATCATTGAAGAAAATCAGACCTTTCTGATCACAAGCCACGTCCGACCGGACGCTGACGCGCTGGGTTCAGAACTGGGCATGGCCGCAATTCTGCAGGCTTTCGGCAAGACGGCCACAATCGTTAACGCGACTTCGCCACCGACAACGTTGCACTTTCTGAATCCCGACGGCGGAATACTGAAGCTAAACGAAGACATCCCCCGCGATAAGCTGCCGGATGTTGATGTGCATATTGTGGTCGACACCAGCGCATGGCAGCAACTGGGCGCAATGGCTGACGTCGTTCAGAAGGCGGGTAAGAAGCGAGTCGTGATTGACCACCATGTCAGCTCTGACAACATGGGGGCCACGGAATTTAAGGACGTCCAATCTGCAGCCACGGGCGAACTCATCTATGACGCCGCCTGTTTTCTGGGAGTGACATTTGATGCCACAGTGGCCTCCGCACTGTACGCGGCCATCGCCACTGACACCGGCTGGTTTCGATTTCCTTCGACATCCGGCGACACAATGAGAACCGCGGCGGCGCTGATGGAACTGGGCGCAGAACCGCATGAGTTATTTCGGCTGCTGAACGAACAGAAGTCTCTGCCCCGCATGCACCTGAAAGGCCGCGTGTTGGCTCGCATGACAACGCTGTGTGACAACCGCCTGGCCTGGATCTATGTGGACAAGCAGGATCTGGACGAAACGAAGTCAGTGCCGTCTGATACAGAAGGGCTGGTTAATGAATGTCTGACACTGGCTGGCGTCGAAGCTGCATTTATCGCGGTTCAACTGCCATCAGGGATGATCAAATTCAGCCTGCGATGTCGCCCCCCTCACGACGTCGCCGCCCTGGCGGAAAACTTTGGCGGCGGTGGTCACAAACTGGCGTCCGGTGCGACTCTGGAAGGCCCGCTCACGGAAGCTTCGAGCAAGGTTCTCGCTAAATTCACTGAAATGATGAGTGACAGCAGCGGTGAGTAGCACACGTCGTTTGCTGCGATAGCGAGGTTCGATCAGTCGCATGACGGTTTTCGAACGGCGACGAAGGATTTTGACAACACAACGCATGAAGTTGTGGGGAATCGGTCGTTCCACTCCACTCGTGTTCACTAACCCGACCTGTCAGCGCACGGTTTTGTGATTTTGACGGGTTACGGTATCCGACGGGTGAGATTTTCAGCGGGTGTTTCGTTACCTTCAGGAACTCGCATTCACCTGATTTTCCTCCTTCAAAAATCTGCGGAGTTGCCGAATCATGGACCACTGCATCAGTCTGATTCTGGGAGGCGGCAAAGGCACCCGCCTGCTGCCTCTGACGCAATACCGTTCCAAGCCGGCCGTTCCGATCGGCGGCAAGTATCGACTGATCGATGTCCCGATTTCCAACTGTATCCACAGCGATCTGAACCGGATCTATGTGCTAACGCAGTTTAATTCGATTAGCCTGCATCGGCACATTCGGCAGACGTACAACTTCGACTTGTTCAGCAACGGTTTTGTCGAAATTCTGGCCGCTCAGCAAACGCCCGGAGAAACAGACTGGTACCAGGGAACCGCCGACGCCGTCCGCAAGCAGATGCGTTTCCTGAAACAGCCGGGACTTAAACACGTTTTGATCTTGTCCGGCGACCAGCTCTATCGGATGGACTACCGGCAGATGCTGAACACGCATTTGAAGTCGAATGCGGATGTCACGATCTCGACGATCCCCGTGAATGCTCAGGATGCTCGCGGTTTCGGCATCATGCAACTGGACGACGGCGGCAAGGTTGTTGACTTTGTGGAAAAGCCACAGGACGACGACGCTCTTAATAAAGTCCGTACTCCCGCCGACTGGATTGATGCCCACGGAGTGCGAGCGAAGGGACGCGAGTACCTGGCCAGCATGGGTATCTACCTGTTCGATCGCGACTTGCTGGTAGACCTGCTGGAATCCAGTGACCACGACGATTTCGGTAAGCACATTTTCCCGATGGCTATCAAGCACCATCATGTTCAGACGCATTTGTTTGACGACTACTGGGAGGACATCGGTACGATCAAAGCATTCTTCGAATGCAACCTGGCGATGGCCAGTAGTGATGCTCCGTTTCGATTCGGTGACCACAAGCACCCGATTTTTACACGCCCGCGTTTTCTTCCGTCGACACGATTCGACAATTGCGAGGTCAAAGGCAGTCTGATCGCGGACGGCTGCACGATCGGGCCGGGAAGTAAAATCGAAAACAGCGTGATCGGAATGCGGACGACAATCGGCAGCAACGTAACCATTCGTAACAGTGCAATCATGGGAGCCGACTACTACGTTCACGACCATTCCGCTCCGGGTGAATGCATCGGGATTGGCGACAACGTCGTGATTGATGGCGCTTTGGTCGATAAAAACGTCTACATCGGCAACGGAGCCAGAATTGTCTCGGCCGACGCCCCACCAGGCGATGGCGACTACGATTCGATCGCTGTCAGCGACGGCATCGCGGTCGTTCGAAAGCGCTCAGCCATCCCTGATAACTGGTCGTTTCCAAAGTAGTAGCGATCGGCGTGGCTGAATGGGGTGGAACTCATTCCGGCAACGGACAGCAAAGAAACGCTCCGGCCAGCGCGTAGCTCTCGGCACGTTCGGTACACATATTCACCAAACGCGGCTGCCGGAACGCCAAGCCTACGCTTGTGCCAACCAGCGTTGCAGTGGCTGTTCGATTTGATTGTCGGAATCGAATCGCATTAACACGGCGTCGCGATTGTCTTTCCCCGGCTTCACTTCCTGCTTCACCCCGAAGTCGGCGATTGCCCCAATCGTCACCGTGCCATTGGGCACGTGCAGGACAAGATCCACACCGTCTTTACGTTTGGTATGAAGTTCGGCAGCGGGTTTGCCATTGCTGTCCTTCCAGGTGATCTTGCTTTTCGCACTGAAGTCCGGTTCGCAGTTTGCGAATGACTTCTCCACGATCGGCAGTAGCTTTTCCACCGTCTTGAAGTCCCAGGTCGGTTTCTTCGGCAGCCCTTTTTTCATCAGGTGCCACTTGCGGCCCAACTGCTTCCACGGAGTCAGGTCGGCGGGATTCGCTTTTTCTTTCTTCGCCTGTAGCAGGTGACCTTCCACGGCCTGTTCTAGGAACTGTCTAAACTGAGGCGTCTCGACCTCAGCTTTGTTCCAGATTTTGATCGTGACTTCCTGCCACGGTGACTTCAGATTGCGTACAGAAACGCGTTCCGATTGGGTGTAGTAGTGGATGTCTTCGACGTCATCGATTGGTGTGAGGTTCAGTGACGCGTCCAAAGACCTGGCATCGAACGTCCCTTTCTTGACTCGAAAGCACAGCACCAAAACCCACGCGTGGCCAGTGCGAGCATGCAGCAGCCAGCCGAGACCTCCCTTGGCTTTTACTTCGACAGTGGAACGGTGATTCCAATTAACTGGTGCCAACCGCTTGTTCTTTGCCAGTTGATCAATCACGAACTGTAGAGCCTCCCCGTCCCACTGACAGCGTTTACCATCGTGGCTGAGACATTCTTTCGTGTGCCACTTCTGCCCCTCCGCTTCCCACGGCAAAGCGGCCGACTTTCCGAGCTGAGCTACGCTAACGTCGCCCGCCTGCTTCTTTGACGCTTCTTTCACGTCAAACACTTTGATGGTGCCTCGCGTCCCGTCAGTCAGCACCGGGCCAAGCAGCTTGCCGGTCCACGATTGTAGGTTCCGGCGGTCCGACGGAACCTCGTCTGCAGATTGCCCCTTCTTTGAACGGCCGGAGCGACCCACAGTAGCGGCCTTCGATCCGTTCGCCGCTGCGGGTGCCGTCGAGCCGCCGGCACCTGCCACATCCTCCGGCGTGCCTTCCGCCACAATCATCCCGCCGCCGGCCCCTGCTTCCGGACCGATATCCACAATCCAGTCTGCCGTCTTGATCACGTCAAGGTTGTGTTCAATCACGACTACTGTGTTGCCCTGTTCGACCAAACTGTTCAGCACGGCCAGCAGTTTCGCAATATCATCAAAGTGCAAACCGGTGGTTGGTTCGTCCAGCAGATAGAGAGACCTTCCCTGGTTTGGCTTCGCCAGTTCGGCCGCCAGTTTAATGCGCTGAGCTTCACCGCCGGACAAAGTCGGAGCCGACTGGCCCAACGTTAGGTATCCCAGGCCGATCGCATTCAAAGTCGCCAGCGGAGCACGAATCTTTGGCACATTCGAAAACACTTCCAGCGCTTTTTCCACCGGCATGTCGAGCACGTCGGCGATGCTGTGGCCATTGAACTTCACGTTTAGAGTTTCATCGTTGTATCGACGGCCCTGGCACGTTGTACATTCCACCCACACGTCGGGCAGGAAGTGCATCTCGATCTTCTGCTGCCCCATGCCTTCACAATCGTCGCAGCGCCCGCCAGCTCGATTAAAACTAAATCGCCCCGGCCCGAAGCCTCGCACTTTCGCTTCCGGCATTCTAGTAAACAGATCACGAATATGGTCGAACAAGCCAGTGTACGTGGCAGGATTCGATGCTGGAGTATTCCCGATCGGGTTCTGATCGACGATCACAATTTTGGAAAGATGCTCGATGCCCAGCAACTCGCGATGTGGCCCCGGCGCATCGGTGTTCAGGTTTAACTTGCGAGCCACCGCCGGAGCGAGA
This sequence comes from Fuerstiella marisgermanici, assembly GCF_001983935.1. Lineage (GTDB taxonomy): Bacteria > Planctomycetota > Planctomycetia > Planctomycetales > Planctomycetaceae > Fuerstiella > Fuerstiella marisgermanici. The sequence continues at coordinate 5,635,105 of NZ_CP017641.1, forward strand.
GTATTCATGATCAGAGAACTCTTTCCACTACCGCTCACGCCGGTGATGCAGGTGAACGTGCCCAAGGGAATATTCAGGTCTACGCTCCGAAGGTTATGCTGCGTCGCGCCGTGCAGTGACAGCCAATGCAGGCCTCGCTCGCCCGACAGCATCTGCGGCGCTGGGTCTTTCTTCTTAGCCTGTTTCCTTCGTTTCGTATCCGCGGCTTTCGATCCATTTGCCGCTGCGGGTGCCGCCGGGCCGCCAGCACTAATAGATTCCATCCGGCGTACTTCCGGAACCGGAATCCCCTGCTCGCCACTGAGATATCCGCCCGTCAGTGACTTCTTCGCCTGTCGGCCCAACTGCTTCGGCGTTCCTTCTGCCACCACGTTGCCCCCAAGCCGTCCGGCTCCAGGCCCGAAGTCAAACAACCGATCAGCCGCCTCCAGTACCTCACGATCGTGCTCCACCAGCAGCACCGTATTGCCAAGATCGCGGAGACGCTTCAGCGCTGCCAGCAGTCGGCCGTTGTCACGCGGATGCAAACCAATTGTCGGTTCGTCCAGAACGTATAGCACTCCGGTCAGCGACCGACCGACCTGTCCAGCCAGGCGAATACGTTGAGATTCTCCGCCGGACAATGTCGGCATCGAACGATTCATCGTCAGGTAGTCCAGCCCAACATCGACAAGGAACGTCAACCGGTGCACTGATTCGTTAAGCAAGTCTCCGGCAATTTGTTTCTGAGCTTTCGTGAGCTTCAACGACTTCAGAAACTCCAGTGCTTTGGCCAGCGGCATCTTGCAAAGCTGTGGAAGAGTCGTGTGCTTCAACTGCACGGCAGCGGTGAGTTCCTGCAGGCGAGTTCCGTTGCACACACTGCAGTCCTTCTCGCCCGCCATCTCCAGCAGCGAACGGCGATGTGAGAACGACAACCGTGCTGCCAGTTCGATTGTGGGAAACAGCCCTCGGTAACGAAACTGCAGCCCTCGACTGCCCGACGGAACTTCTGGCGCAGATTCACCCTCTTCAGTCCGCATAACTGAATTCGTATCATCCGCCTTTAATTTACTTGCCGGTGCGGGTGCCGCCGGGCCGTCGGCATCTACTTTGATCCAGCGATCTTCATTCCCGTACAAAATCACTCGCTGCTGTTCGGGCGTCAGCAGATACCATGGCTCGTCCAACGGGATCGCGAATTCTTTTCCGATCGCCTGCAGCAACATTCCAAAGGCCGCATTCGTCTGCGGATTGGGCCATGCGCCGATCGCTCCGTCCCACAATGAACGCTCTGGACTCGTAACCAGCAGCGACTGATTCGCGCCGTACTCCGTCCCCAGCCCTTCGCACGACCAACACCAACCCAACGGACTATTGAAGCTGAATTGCTGAGGCGTCGGGTGGTCGTAGCTGTAGCCGCAATCCAGACATGACAGGTGCAAACTGAAGACGTGGTCCTCCCACTGAGCCTCATCAGTGGCGGTGTCGGCCACGACGACTCGAATCACGCCCTTGCCAACATCCAACGCCGCTTCGACAGAATCCGTGATGCGACCGCGTTGTTTGGAATCCACAACGATGCGGTCCACCACAACTTCGACTTCGTGTTCCCGACGGTGATCGATGTCCGGTGGTGATTCGAGACTGTGCGTCACTCCGTCAACTCGGACTCGAGCAAATCCATTCTTCTGCAAACGCTCAAACGCAGCTTCGTAGGGTGTTTGCCGATCGACAGTGATCGGAGCCAGCAACATGGCTCGAACAGATCCAGCGTTCTTCCGTGATTTCCGTTTTCCGTCCTTGTCCTTTCCTCCAAGCCGCAGAACCGCCTCCACAATCTCATCCGTGGTTTGCTTCGTGGCTTCTTTGCCGCATGTTGGGCAATGCACGACTCCCAGTCGAGCGTACAGCACTCGCAGGTAGTCGTAGATTTCCGTCACGGTGCCAACGGTTGAACGCGGAGTCGCGCCGACGGTTTTCTGTTCGATGGCGATCGCAGGACTCAATCCTTGAATGCTGTCGACTCGCGGTTTTGGCATCTGCCCCAGAAACTGCCGAGCATACGCCGACAGGCTTTCCACGTAGCGCCGCTGTCCTTCCGCATACAGCGTGTCCATTGCCAGAGATGTCTTGCCACTGCCGCTGGGGCCACAGAAGACACTCATTTCCCCGCGCGGAACTTCCATGTCAATGTGTTGCAAATTGTGTTGAGAGGCTCCGGAAATTTGAATGCGTTTGCTGAAGATGAACGGATCAGTCTGTGGTCCCGCCGCTTTATTGTTCTTCGCTGCGCCTTTCAGCGGTTTTAAGCCGAGCACCGATCGCAGCGCGGTCCCCGTATGAGACTTCCGACACCGAGCGACTTCTTCGGGAGTCCCCTCGACCACAATTTCGCCGCCGCCCGCTCCGCCTTCCGGCCCGATGTCGATCACCCAGTCGGCCGTTTTGATCACGTCCAGATTGTGTTCGACGACGATTACCGTGTTGCCTCGATCGACAAACCCGTGCAGTACTTCCAACAGCTTGTGGACGTCTGCGAAATGCAACCCCGTGGTCGGTTCATCCAACAGGTACAACGTCTGACCGGTGGAACGTTTGCCCAGTTCGCGAGCCAGCTTGATACGCTGAGCCTCCCCGCCGGACAGTGTGGGCGATGGCTGGCCAAGCTGCATGTAGTCCAGGCCCACATCCACCAGCGTCTGCAGAAGGTTGCGAATCTTCGGCACGTTTTCGAACAGTTCCAAAGCGTCCCGAATTTCCATATTCAGAATTTCGGCAACGCTATGATCCTTGTACTTCACTTCCAAAGTTTCATGGCTGAAGCGGCGGCCTTCACAAACATCGCACGGCACCCAGATGTCGGCCAGAAAATCCATTTCCAGCTTGGTCGCCCCATGCCCTTCGCACGCTTCGCAGCGCCCGCCCGCCACATTAAAACTGAATCGCCCCGGCTTGTACCCTCGCATTTTTGACTGAGGCAACGCCGTGAACAATTTGCGAATTTCGTCAAACACCTTCACATACGTAGCCGGGTTACTGCGCGGTGTTCGCCCGATCGGCGACTGATCGATGTCGATGGCTTTGTCGATTTTCGTCAGCCCATTGATGCGATCATGCTTGCCCGGTTCGCCCTTTCCTTTGTTGACGTCGCGGTTTAGCACCTGCCACAAAATATCGTTGGTAATGGAACTCTTACCGCTTCCGCTGACACCAGTGACGCAGATGAAGCGACCGAGCGGAAAGGAAACATCAATGCCTTTAAGATTGTTATGGCGAGCGTTCTTAACCGTGATGGAGTGTTTTGCGTTTGAGACCGACGAGCCGTTAGCCGCCGATTCTGTTTTGTCCTGAGACCGACTGGTAGCGCTTTGCCGCGCAGTTGCTTTCATGCCTCGACGCGTTTCGGGCACTTCAATTTGTAGTCGGCCGCTCAGGTATTGCCCGGTCAGACTGCGTTTGTTTTTCAGCAGATCCTTGACACTGCCTTCCACCACCAACTCGCCACCGCGCACTCCAGGTCCCGGCCCGAAGTCCACCACATGATCTGCTGCACGCATGGTTTCTTCGTCGTGTTCGACCACGATCACCGTGTTGCCCTGATCTCGCAGGTGCTGCAGACTTTCCAGCAACATCACATTGTCGCGCGGATGCAGGCCGATCGACGGTTCGTCCAGAATATAGACGACGCCCACCAAGCCACAGCCGATTTGGCCGGCCAGGCGGATTCGCTGAGACTCTCCACCAGACAGCGTTGGAGCGGAACGTTCCAGCGAGAGATAGTGTAGCCCACACTGCAGCAGAAAACCTAAACGGCCGCGAATCTCCTTCAATGCTTCTTCGGCGATCATCTGCTGCGTGGCATCCAGCTTAAGCGAACCAAAGAACTCGGACGCCTCTTCAATACTGAGAGCACACACCTGCGGCAGGCTGAGTTCCAACGGGCGCTTGCCATTGCGCGCGCTGTTGGACGTTAGTTTCACATGCCGAGCCTGCTTGTTCAGCCGTTCTCCTTCACACGAAGGGCACGGCATCACTTCCAGGTGCTTTTCCATCGCTCGACGCAGCATCGGATTCTTGACGGAACGGTATTGCTCCAGAAGCCGATTCACCCAGCCTTCCCACGTACCTCCGTGCTTGTAAACTCCGCCCCGAGTCTTCCAGCTAAACGTGATGTGCTTGTCGCCCGTTCCGTACAGCCACAAATGCTGAGCCTGCTCAGGCAGGTCCTTCCACTTGCTCTTCAACAGAGTCCCCGCGTCCATGCCGACGATCTTTTCGATCGCTTCCGCGGCGCTGACCAGAAAGTGCCGAGGCCACCGGCCGATCTTCTTGAGCGATTTCAGAAACAGCAGCGCTCCGTTTTGAATCGATTTCTTCTCGTCAACAACGACGCTCGACTGAGCAAACCCGTGCCGCATGCCCAGGCCATGACAGTCCATGCACATACCCAGCGGACTGTTGAAGCTGAACAACTGAGGCGACGGCGGCTCGTAACTCATCCCACTTTCGGCACAAGCGTAGTGGGCGCTGTAGAGGCGATCAGCCTGCAGGTCTCCGCCGCCTGGCGGGACCTTAGCTATAGATTTAGTCTTCTTCGACGACTTCACTGGATTCGTAGCATCAGCTTTCGATTGGCCTGCCGCTGCGGGTGCCGTCGGGCTGCCGGCACCTAATTCGGGCGCACAAATCAGCCGCCCGTCTCCCAGCTTAAGCGCGGCTTCCACTGTTTCCGCCAAGCGACTCCGGTTGCCCGGTCCGGCCACAAGCCGGTCGATCACCACTTCAATGGTATGCTTGTGGTGCCGGCGCAACTTCAAATCGTCATTCAGGGAGACGACGTCGCCGTCAACTCGCGCTCGCAGGTGGCCTCGTTTCAGCAGGTCTTCGAACAGATCTTTGAATTCGCCCTTCTGGTTCTGGACGATGGGAGCCAGAATTGAATAGCGAGTTCCTTCCGGCAGCGATGCGATGCTTTCGATAATCGAATCGGTTGATTGAGCCTTGATCGGCTTGCCAGAAACATAGCAGTAGCCCTGGCCAACTCGAGCAAATAGGACTCGCAGGTAGTCGAATATTTCCGTGATCGTGCCGACGGTACTTCGCGGATTCCGGCTGGTCGATTTCTGTTGAATGGAAATCGACGGAGCCAGTCCGGAAATCGAATCTACGTTCGGCTTGGGCAACTGGCCGAGAAACTGTCGCGCATAGGTGGACAAGGATTCGACGTAGCGGCGTTGGCCTTCTGCGTACAGCGTGTCGAATGCCAGTGAACTTTTCCCGGACCCGGACACGCCGGTCATCACGATCAGTTTATTGCGGGGCAGCGAAAGGCTGACGTTCTGCAGATTGTGTTCGCGAGCTCCGCGAATGACGATTTCGGTTTCGGGCATCAATTTTGAACGGTCTCGAAGGATGAAAGGCTATTCGACGGGAACAGAGCGTGGCAGATTATAGGCCGCCAACATGACGCGTCATCACACCACCGATAAGTTTGTCCAGGCAGCTTCCCAGGATTGAGCGGTTGCCGAGAAGTGCTCACGAATTCCCGGGGCAAATTGAAGTCCTGGAAGTGATTCTGTTAGGCTGCCGCCGCTACAGCGTATTACGCTGACTTGTGGCCGCGGAACAAGCGTTTCGTACTATCAATGCTGTTTGCCACGAGCCCGAACCGTCCACGACAAAAGGTAAACTGCTCTAGTCACACAGCTGAGAAGCCCCGCCTTTCAAAAAAGGCGGATTTCTTTCATTCAGCGGCAAACCGGAAAACGCGACCAGACCCATGGCCAAAGACTTTCTAAAAAATGCGAAGGACGAATATGACGTTGTCGTGATCGGCAGCGGACTGGCCGGGCTGACGTCGGCCAACGTCCTTGCTCGGCAGGGCTATTCCGTGCTGCTGCTTGAGCACCATTACCAACTTGGCGGCATGGCCACGTGGTTTAAGCGACGCGGCGGTCACATCTTTGACATTTCGCTGCACGGCTTCCCGATCGGAATGATCAAAAGCTGCCGCAAATACTGGTCGCAGGATATCGCGGATTCGATCGTGCAGTTGAAGGGAATTCGATTCGAGAACCCTCAGTTTTCCGTCCGCACGACCTTCGACCGCAAAGATTTTACGCGACTGCTGACAACTGACTTTGGCGTGCCGGAAGAACGAGTCACTGCGTTCTTCGACAAGGCTCGCAGCATGAACTTCTACGACGACCAGAAAACGACGACTCGCGAACTGTTCGAAGAATTCTTTCCGGGACGCGACGATGTTGTGCGCCTGCTGATGGAACCGATCACGTACGCGAACGGGTCGACATTGGAAGACCCAGCCATCACGTACGGCATCGTGTTTTCCAACTTCATGCACAAGGGCGTGTATACGTTTCGAGGCGGCACGGATGCGTTGGTCAATAAAATGAAGGCCGAGTTAGTCGGCAACGGCGTCGACATTCGTATTCGCACGCTGGTGGAGAAAATCGAAGTCGGTCCGGATCAGAAGGTCCAGGCGGTTGTGGTGAACGGGCGGCGGATCAAGTGCCGTGCGGTGATGTCCAATGCGAACATCAAGTCCACGATTCTGCGCATGACGGGTGAGGAGCACTTCAGCAAAGATTATGTTGACGAAACAAAAGCCGTGCGACTGAACAGCAGCAGTTGCCAGGTTTACATGGCCTTGAAGCCAGGCGAAGGCTTCGACGAAAGCGTCGGCGATTTGTTGTTCCATTCCGAACACAAAGGCTTCGACATAGAAGCCATTTTAAGCATGAACGTCAGCAGTCGCACATTCAGCTTTTACTATCCGGAAACTCGGCCCGGCAGCGATCGCTGGCTGATCGTATCGTCGACAAATGCCAACTACCGCGACTGGGCCGATCTGTCAGAAGAAGACTACCAGGCGGCGAAAAAGGATCTGGAAGAGACGACTCTGGACTGCCTGGAACAGTACGTGCCGGACATTCGAGCAAAGCTGGATCACATCGAAGCCGCAACTCCGCGAACGTTTGAACACTACACTCGACACATCGCCGGATCGTCATTCGGCACCAAGTTTGAAGGCCTAAAAGTCAGCCAGAATTTGCCGGAACAGGTGGGCGGCTTGTTTCACGCCGGTTCTGTGGGCATCATTATGTCTGGCTGGCTGGGAGCTGTAAATTACGGCGTGATCGTCAGCAACAATGTGGACAAATATTTGATTGGCAACGGAGCGTAGAGACGGCAACACGGGCTCGCTCCCTCCGCCCCAGTAATTTTCGGGAGTACCGTGCATGTTTCGACTCGTCGCAGTTTGTGCCTGTCTGGTTGGAATCTGCAGCTCCGCCGACGCGGCTTCCCGGCCAAACGTTCTGCTAATCATGGCAGACGACCTGGGCTATTCGGACCTCGGCTGCTACGGCTCGGAGATTCAAACACCGAACCTTGACCAGCTGGCCACGAACGGACTGAAGTTTACTCAGTTTTATAACACCGCCCGATGCTGGCCCACGCGAGCCGCCCTAGTGACCGGCTACTACGCTCAACAGGTCGGCCGCGACAAACTGCCGGGCGGTGGTGGCGGAGGCGGCAATCGAAACGCTCGACCGAAATGGGCTCGATTACTGCCCGACATGCTGCGACCGGCAGGCTATCGAAGTTACCACTCTGGCAAATGGCATATCGACGGTATGCCAATCGCTGCCGGTTTTGATCGTTCCTACCTGTTGAAGGACCAGGGCCGATTCTTCAACCCGACGAAGCACTGGGAAGACGATCAGCCCCTGCCGCCGGTGAAGAAGGAATCAGGGTTCTACGGTACGATTGCGATCGCCGACCATGCGATCAAGTGCCTGAAGGAACACCAGGCGGATCACGCCGACAAGCCATTCTTTCATTACCTCGCCTTCACCGCGCCGCATTTTCCGCTACATGCGTTGCCGGAAGACATTGCGAAATATCGCGACCGCTATCTTGAAGGCTGGGAAGCCGTTAGAGACCAACGCCATCAGCGGCAGAAGAATTCCGGGCTGCTGGATGTGTCTCTGTCGGCCGTCGAAAATGATCTTGGCCCGCCGTACCACTTCCCCGATCACTTAAAAATCCTGGGTGACGCGGAAGTCAATCGCCCGGTCGGTTGGGAAACGCTGACACCCGTTCAGAAACGGTTTCAGGCCACGAAGATGGCGATTCACGCGGCGATGATCGATCGCGTTGATCAGGAAATCGGACGCGTGCTGAGTCAGCTAAAGAGCATGTCCGCCTTCGAAGACACGCTGATCTTTTTCCTGTCCGACAACGGCGCCAGCGCAGAAATCATGGTACGTGACGATGGCCACGATCCAGACGCTCCGATGGGGTCTGCAGCCACGTATTTGTGCCTCGGCCCCGGTTGGTCGACAACCTGCAACACACCGTTTCGTCGTCACAAGACGTGGGTTCACGAAGGCGGGATCTCAACGCCGCTGATTATGCACTGGCCGACCGGCATCCAGGCCAAAGGCGAACTTCGACACGGCTCGGGGCACGTAATTGACATCGTGCCGACCATTCTTGATGTCTGCGGAGCGGATCGTTTAAGCGAATGGAAGGGAACACCAGTGCCCGCGCCGCCGGGGAAAAGCCTGCGACCAGCTTTCGAAGAGGACTCCACGATCAAGCGTGACGATCTGTGGTGGTTTCACGACGGCCACAAAGCGATCCGGCAGGGCGACTGGAAACTCGTCGCCGCGAAGGATGAACCATGGGAGCTGTACGATCTCTCGAACGACCGAGCCGAACAGAACAACCTGGCCGCAACCCACGCTCAGCGAGTCACCGAAATGGCGGCGAAGTGGGAAGCACTGGGCGCTGAGTTCCGTGCGACGTATGAATCGGCGGAGTAGTGAGGAGTTGGAGCCGGGCAGAATTGAAATCTGCCTGAAAGCGGTCCCCCCCCATCGAGTGTCAAATCCTAAACTGCTGGGCGGCAGTTTCCGGCGCGCTACCGGTCAGCCCAGTAGTCTGGGGCGCGAGAGCTGTGGGCCAACGCTATGACTACAATATCCTTCTGCACAGTGCGATAGATAATCCGAAACGGATAGCGCCGAAGCAGGAAGTAGTGATGCCGGGCATCGCACATGGGGAAGCGGTGTGGGTCCGCAACGATTTGAGCTAACGCGCGATCGAATTCGGCATCGAAATCATTCGCAGCATCCGTGCTGTGTTCTGCGTACCAAGTCAGAGATTCGGTGTAGTCGATTTCGGCAGCCGAACATAAAACAATGTTAGCCATCGAGGCCAGCCTTGCGGCGGGCTCGTTGGCGGACGTCTGCCCATACGGCACCAGTCATTTCGCCGGAGTCGTAAGCATTGCTTCTGCGATCAGCCTCCGCCACCCAATGACTATCCGGAGGAACCCAGTCAGTCGGAGACACATCGTCCCAGAGTGCCGCGATAAGCTGGGCACGTTCCCCCGAGGGCAGGCTTTGAGCGGCGTTCAGGATTTCTGTTAGCGTAGTCATGCCTTCAGTATACCGTTTCTGCATCGCAAGACGAGTGGCGAATAAGTTCGTGCCATTCGTAGCGGAAGCCGCCAAGGCTTTCGGCTCTCTATTCGAGGTCTGCTGGGCGCCGAATTTCGTACGATATACGAAGACTCGAAATGACTCGAATGTTGTCCCGGAGTGTGTTGCCCCGGCGGCGTAAGAACAGCTTGGGACGTTTATTTTCATCACCAAGCCTGCATCGTGTATACATTACCGAACCCCAGTGCAAGCTCGGCAAGAACGCAGAGTGCGATCGGACGGGGCGAGTAATGGCGGATCAGGAGTATAACCACCAAAGGTGGAAACACATAAAAGGCACACAGGAATGAAACGGCGGCAAAACCAAGAACGACATGCCCGGTTGCGGTGTAATCATTGAGTCCGTCCGCATTTACGGTCCAGAAATCCAGAATGCCGGCTCGCTCAAGCCGAACGACTACGGCAGCATAAATCAGCCACAATGTCTGCGCCCAGATCACGGTGCGAATGCCACCAGATGGACGCTTTGAGCAACTGTTTGTGCTTGCAGTGGGTGATTCGTATGGATTCAGGATCTTCCCTCCACAGCTCAATTTGCTGCGTTCCACTCATCCAGCATTGCTTGAATACGAGCTTTGTTGAAGTCTTCCGGCATGTCGTAGTCCTGATTCTTCAACAGGTCGTCGATTGTGACCTTCGGGGTTGGCACGCCGTCTTCGGGCACGTCTGCGTGAGCCGTCCATGCAATCGCATTTAGAACCAGCTTGCGAAAATTGTCATTGCCCCAGTTCCAATGGTAGTGGCCGCCGGTGAAGCCGAATCCGCGGCCGCCGTCGCTTCGAGTTCTCGCCCACGCCACGGCCTGCGGTTCCTTGCGATCAATGACGGCCGCTCGGACGTACTCATTGTTGCTGTGAGGACCGTCTTTGCGTGTGAGTGAGCCGTCGTCCTTGACCAGCGTGTTGGCTGGCGGCAGTTCGGTCAGAATCGGGGTGACTCGGTCCTGATCTTCGGCGAACCGCATGTGGTAATACCATTCGTCGTTGACAGTGAAAGGCTTCACTCCGTTGGCGATGGGGTGGTTGGGGAAATCATCGAAAGTGCCTGTCCAGTGAGGATTCACGGACCAGTCAGTTTCAAAATAACCGCCCGTCCAATTTTTGAAGGCTTCGCCCACGGGGCCGATTGGAACTTCTACGCCGTAGTGAATGCAGGCCATGCCGACGCCGCGATTTTGAATCTGTTGCAGACGGTTCACGTGGTCATTAAACGGGTGCCGCCCACCGCCGTCGCAGTAGACGACGATGGAATCGACGTTGTCGAGCACGCTGTCATCCTTTGGCCAGCCGTTGGTGTAAACCTCTGCTTCGATGTTCAGGCCGCTGCTGTTCAATTGTTCCGCCAGCAGCATGCAACCGGCCTTGTGTTCGTGAGCTCCGAAGCCGTGGCTAGGGGTTCCCGCGATTAACGCGACCTTTTTTTTTACAGGCAGCTTCTTGATGCGGATGTTGCGGAACTGAACAGTCATGGCCGGGCCCACGTGAATCTGCAAGGCCAGCAACCCGGTTGCTCGACGGTTCTTGATGTCGTTGTCGACACATTCAATCGTAGCCGTGTCGTTGATGAAGTGTTTGAAGTGGTAGCCATCTGCCACGATTCGATACTTGTTCCAGTCTTCATCCTTAATCTTCGCCTGGATGTCAGCGCTTTTTCCCACGCTGCCCGTCACGTTCACTTTGACCTTGCCATCGTCGCCGGACGTCAGTTCCGTCTTCTGACCTCGGTTTGCCAGGATGCCTCGGAACTGTTCGCCGTACAAAATCCCTGAATACGTTTTGCCAGCTTCGAAGTCGGCCTGATATCCGCCGATGCCCCATTCGCGATCGGGCAGTTCAAAGCTGCGGTACTGGATGCCGGAATTGCCGTTGACGATTTTGTATTCCAGTTGCAGTTCGAAATTATCGAACTCACCACCGCGATAGATCAGAAAACTGTTGGTCTTCAGTTTGTTGTCGTCGGTAGTTCTCCCCGTGATGGCTCCATCTTCGACACTCCATCGTTCCGGGTCGCCGTCCCAGTTCGTGAGCGTCTTGCCGTCAAACAGCGATTGCCATTCGTCGGCCGCTATGGCCTGACTGGACGCTGCGGCGGCCAACATAACAACCATCAATTTCGCACATGCTCGCATCATGTTTCTCATTCCCGACAGTTTGGATTCGCAGGCCAAAGGAAAAGCCCACAGACTGAAGCGTTCTAATGCTCCATGTTTACTCGATTGCCACACCGATTTCCAACAACAATCGGAGTTTCCGCAGTGACGAAGCTGGCCGCAGTGGAGCTCAAATAGCCACACACAGCAAACGCTAAACTGGTGTCGACTAGCGTTCGCTGATGGCGGCTTTGTCAGCTTTTACTTGTCCATCTCGCAGGTCCAGGCTCAACAACCAGTCTTCGCTGCGCAGGTACAGTCGGCCGTTGGACAGCACTGGAGCGGCCCACGCCGGGTAGCCGATTTCGTCGAAGGACGTGCGGCGGTCTTCCTTGAATTCTTTGGAATCGACATGCACCACGGCCAGCGTGCCACGTTCGCCCAGCACAACAAACCTGTCGCCCACTTGAATCAGGGAGCCGCGACCAAAGTACGGAAACGGGACCGCTTTGCCCGTTTTGCGGTCGATAATTTTTCCGGTTTGGCGATCGCGAGCCAGGTCGCTGGCGGTGCCTGAAAAGCCGGTGGATTCCCACATCACCTTTCCGTCTTCGACTCGCACACAACGCAGTTCGCCCTGATTTTCGTGGCGACCGCTGAAGCCGTAGAGAAACCCATCGACGTGGATCGGTGTGGACCAGTGAGCCAGCATATTTTCTTCGTCGCGCCAGACTTCGGTGAACGACTTGCCGTCAGGCTTCACCTTCAGCAACGCCGAACCAACCTCGTAGGCGGCCGTCAGAAAGATCTGGTCGTCAATCACGACCGGTCGTGCCGCGTTGACGGAATCGTGCGTCTTTGACCGAAACCAATAGTGGAAGTTCTCTTCACCCGTCGCGGGATCAAGCGACACCAATCCCTGCCGGACAAGGCAAAGCAGATGTTGCTGACCGTGGATGGTGGCGATCAGCGGTGATGAATAGCTGATCACCATTTCGCTGCCCGTCCAGCGATAGGGCTCTTTTGTGTGAGCGTCGATCGCGCCGTCCCACGTCTGCTTACCGACGGCTTCCCATGCGATGCTGCCGTCTGACGTGTTGAAGGCGACAACGCCGGAATTCGGCTGACCTCCGACAAACACAATCAAGCGGTCGCCGTCCAAAATCGGTGAACAGCCAACGCCGAAAAACCAACGAGGCAAGTCGTGCTTTTCTTTCAGCGCGTGTTGCCAAACGACCTTGCCGGTTTTCATGTCGGTGCAGCACAGCCTGCCTTCTGCACCCAGCGTATAGCAATGCGTTTCCGTCAGGACGGGCGAACAGCGTGGTCCGTTGTTGTAACCGTAAGGGTCGCTGAATTCGCTTTCGTAGCCATGTTCCCAAACGACAGATCCATCGTTGACGTTGCGGCAGGACACGATTTCTTTATCGCCCTGCCGATGGTGAATCACAAGTCGTTCGCCCAGAGTCGACGGTGCGCTGTAACCGGTGCCGATTTCCTGCTTCCACAGAACTTTGGGACCGTCCTCCGGCCATTCCAGATTGACACTCGTTTCTGCGGACGTCCCGTCGTGACGCAGCCCCAGAAACCAGGGCCAGTCTTCAGCAACGGCGACAGAAGTCATCGCGAACCAGACGCAAGCGACAGACAAGTGCGCCATTGCAGCGGCGCGAAGGGCAGGGGGGGAAGGCATAACGGCGAGCAGCTAATTGGTGGGCAGAAAACAAAAGTGGCTCGCATTATCGCGGGTACGGCGGGTGATGTATAGGTCTGGCTCCCGGAGATGCAGTGCTGCGGCCGAACACGAAAGAAGCCCGGCTTTTTGGAAAAGCCGGGCTTCTGGTTCGGTATCTGATTATTCGGACGGTCTGATCAATCGCTGTGCCAGTTCTTTGGCTGCCACAACCAGTACCAGGCACTCTTCTTCTTTTCGAAGTCAAGCTGCCAGTGACCGTCATCCCACTGCAGTGACACTTCTCGCCATCCCAGTGGTACCTGAGGGTACGGGTAGAATGGCCCGATGTACGGCCAGGCACTCGCACTGTACTGCTTCGGATAAGAAACCGCCGCTGAGTTCGGGTATGCCGCGTAGGAAGGCCATGCGTGTGAAGGCAGGTTCGGATTCGAGTAGTTGCCCGCTCCGCCCATTGCCATTGGAGCGTTAGGAGCTCCCATTGGTGCCCCCATCATGGCAGGAGCCATCATCGAAGCTGGTCGAACCTGACCCTGAGGTCGTGGTCCGGCACCGTAAGCTGTCTGAGCAATCGGGCCTTTGACTTTCAGGTTGTTACGAACATCCTGAACGCCGGGAATTTCCGAAGCCGCTCGCCCAGCTTCCTGCATCTGCTGAACCGTTGAAACGTCGCCGGCCAGAGTGGCGATGCCATCTTCGTAGCGAATCTCGACGTCATAACCAACCAGGCCAACGCCAGCCAGTGATGATGCGATGTCCTGAGCGACCGCCTGATTACTGCGACCGGCAGGTTGCTGAGCCGCTGTCTTGTGAACGATCAGCTCCGAAGCCTGCGATTCCTGTGCAAAGTCAGTCTGGTAGTCCAGTGCTGGCGGAGCAGGAAGCGTTCGCGTTTGTGGCTGAGCAGCTCGCTGCGGCTGGGCAGACTGAGCTGGCTGAGCCTGTCGGCCCGGCTTCTGAAAGTGAATTCGCTGAATGTCGCGGCTGCCGCCTTCGACTTCGCTGTAGCTGGCCGGTCGCAGAGCACCGTCTGTCATTCGACCAGCCGTCTGTTGCACCTGACCTTCAGGCACGTAACGCAGGTTGTTGACAACCTGAGTGACACCAGGCACTCGTCGAACCGCTTGTTCGGCACGTGCTCGATGAGTCACGTCGCGAACTTTGCCGTCCAGCTTAGCTGTCTCACCACGAACTTCGACCGACAGGTCGTAGCCGTTGATGCGAGCCTGCTTGAGGGCTTCAGCAACTTTCTGAGCCTGTTGCTGATTGTGCTGCTTCTGAACCGATCGGGCCGGTGGCAAAACCTGCCGCAACCCTGGAATTCCCTCGGCGCCGGCCCAGGCAGGATTGGCTGCCAGAATGCCCAGCACGAGTAACCATTTTCCGTACTTTCGCATGAAAGCTCTCCTCCTGAGCGGGCGATGAAATTCGCCAGTCGAACGGTGCGAACCGTTTCGGGGCATATCGCCGGATATTGACGGTACTTCGTCGTGAAGTCCAAACTTCGAAAGCAACTGAGCTGACCAACTCCGGTCGCCTCCGTCTCTTCCGTGATCCATAATTTCGATGCCTTCACTGACGATGGCCACTGACCGGACTCGCGCAGATTTAAGACACGTTGGTTTCATCGGTCGCGTAGTGCCGGTTAGATAAACCTTTCTGGTTTTTCGGCCCGTATGAACTGCATCGATTCCGCATTTCCCGGCAGCAGGGTGGTGACTGGCAAAAATTGCCGGAGCGAGCCTCCATTTGTGATTTCAGATCCCGAATCGCAGACCGCGCCGCTCTGGTCTCAACGTCCAAACTTCGGGAATCAGGTTCGCCGAGGTAGAAACCGGAGCGCGGCACAGCGACCATTCTTCTGACTTCCAGCCGCTTTGCACATCTTATGTACAGACATCTCCGATGACGGATCGTCAATCCAACACTCCTGACCCTGCGGCCGGCGGTCGCCGCGAACTGATGACGATGGACCCTCAGTTGAAGGATATTCAACCGGGCAGTGGCGTTGTCATTCACATCGAACAGGCGTGGGGTAGGGTTCGCCGCTGTTGGCTGAGTATCTTCCGGCGCGGGTACGTCAAAAAGATGGAAGCATGCCGCAAAGGCGACTTCAACCCGTGTCCTCACCCGGTTCTGGACCCGCGCGACCTGAAGTTCCATCAAAATCAGGGTGGCTGGTACTGGGATCGTGAAGACGATCCGTTTACGTGGCGCGACAAACTGCCGTTCGCACGAGTCGGCCTGGCAGAACTGCTGCTTATGGGTGGTGGCTTTTTTGTCGCAGCGGCCGCATTCGGCTGGTGGGCCACACAGGCGGAAGGCACTCTGCAGGTTGTGGCGGCCATTCTGGCAATCGCGGCGGGCGTGATCGGCATTCTTATTACATGGTTCTTTCGCGATCCGCATCGTGCGATTTCAACTGAGCCGGGCATGGTGGTGTCGCCGGCCGATGGCAAGATTGTTGAGATCGAAGAACTGGACCACGACGACTTTATTGGTGGCCCGGCAGTGAAGATTGGAATTTTCCTTTCCATCTTCAACGTGCACATCAATCGGACGCCGGTCGCGGGCCGAGTGATCGGGCTCACCTACAAACCGGGCAAATACCTGAACGCCCTGCGTCCGGAATCAGCTCGCGAAAACGAACGACTTACCGTTTTGTTTGAGGAAACGGAAGCTCCGTATCGCGGCATGGTGATTCGCCAGATTACGGGCGCGATCGCTCGAAGAATTGTGTGCTGGGTCAAACCGGGCGATACACTGGAACGCGGTCAGCAGTTCGGCATGATCAAACTGGGGTCACGGACGGAACTGTTAATTCCTCGCGAGGACGGTCTGGAAATCAAAACCAAACTCGGCGACAAAGTTCAGGCCGGTTCGTCGATTTTGGCCAAATACACCGGGTAGCAGCGTGGACACTCCAGAAGTCAAACCAAAGAAAACTTCGCGGCAAAAAGCATTTGCCGTGCTGCCCACTCTTCTCACGTTGGGAAATGCCGTTTGTGGCTTCGGAGCCATCACCATTCTGGCCCGCGTCGGCCCCACATTTGATGTGGTCGGAGGCTATGACCCGGCATTGGAAATGGTCAATGCGGCGAAGCTGATCTTTCTGGCAATGCTGTTCGACGCCCTCGACGGCAGCGCGGCTCGGCTTACCAATCAGTCCAGTGATTTTGGGGCGATGCTGGACAGCTTGTGCGATGTCGTCAGTTTTGGCGTTGCGCCCGCGTTCATGATGCTGAAACTGACGGACCCGCGCCATCGCTTGATGGAAACGCTGCAACTGAAGGGCGACTCGGCTCCCACCGTCGAGCGGATGTTCACAGCGCCGTTCGACTACCCAATTGATGTGCTGTGGCCGATCGCCGCCCTGTTTCTGGCCTGCGCAATCCTTCGCCTGGCTCGGTTTAACGTGGAAACTGAAGAGGAAGATGACCACAGCGGTTTCAGCGGCCTACCGTCACCCGCCGCAGCGGCCGTGATCGCCAGTTTTCCGATCGGAGTGGATTCACTCACCAAGAAAGCGTGGGCTGAGCCGGCAGGTGAGATTATTCTGCCCGCCCTTGCTGTGCTTCTGCCGCTGATTACGCTGGCAACGGCCGTGCTTATGGTGTCTCGCGTCCCTTACCCGCACATTTTCAATCAAATGCTGCGAGGCAGCCAGGGTCGCAAACAATTGCTGCAGCTGGTCTTCACACTGGCCCTGCTTTCTGCGATCGGCGGAATGACGATCCCCGTCATTTTCTGTTGGTTCGCCTTCGCAGGACCGTGCCAGGCCGTGTGGCGGAAATATGTGAATCCGCTGTTTCGGAAATCCTCCGCGACGTAACGACGCACCTCAGCGTAGATTCGACGCACAACCCGCTTCTGATAACTCTGAAATACAGGGCAACATGCCTCCATCGACGCTGCATTTGCAGCAGATTCCGCTCTCAGAGACATCCAGCGGGATAATCGCTAAGCGTTCGAACTCCAATTTGCCCTGCGGTAACCACGCTAATTGGCGGGGCGGTCGTCCAGCCTTGCTTTTGGCAAAAGCCGGGCTTCTGCTGGTTCGTCGCATGACATTCGACACATTCCTGATAAACTCGCCCCGCAACAATCGGCCGCAGTTGCTCTTGCTGGAGTAACCTGAAGGCGGTTTTTCCATTCGCGGCGTCCCCGCTGGACGCTCACTTGTTGCACAGTCATTCAGTCCATGTTTACCGGTCTCGTCGAAGGACAGGGAATTGTCAGGCTCCTGAAACAGGAACCGGCCGGACTGCGCCTCACAATCAGGCCCAACGACGACTGTTTTTCTGCCACCGAAACTGCCATTGGTGACAGCATCGCCATCTGTGGCTGCTGCCTGACCGTCGTTCAGATTGCCGATGGCAACCTGGATTTCGAAGCGGGCGAAGAAACGCTTTCGAAAACATCACTTGGTGATTTGGCCGAAGGCAGCACGGTGAATCTGGAACGTTCATTGGCCGTTGGAGCTCGTCTTGGCGGCCACTTTGTACAGGGTCATGTCGACGGCGTCGCTACTGTCGACCAAATCGATCGCAGCGGCGAATGGGTCGATATGTGGTTTCGAGTGCCCCCGGAAATGACGAACCTCATGGTGCCCAAGGGCTCCGTGGCGGTTGACGGCATCAGCCTGACGTTGGTCAACGTCGAAGCCGACCGGTTTTCCGTCGCCTTGATTCCTCACACGCTGGATGTAACAACACTGGGGCAACGTGACATCGGTCAGCGAGTGAACATTGAACTGGATATTTTGGGCAAGTATGTCTCGAAGATGCTGAACGGCGTTAGCCAGGGCAGCATTTACAACTTCACGAAACGTAATCTGTGAAAGACGCCAGCCGGCAAACTCGAACCCACCTGATGCAACTGTTTAAGCAGTTTGGCTTCAACCCGCGCTCGGACCTGGGTCAGAACTTTTTAATCGATATCAACCTGATCGAGTTCGCTGTTCGCGCAGCCGACATCACAAAGGAAGACGTCGTTCTTGAAGTCGGCACGGGCACCGGCGGCATGACCACGTTTCTTGCGGAAGAAGCGGGCAAGGTCATCAGCGTCGAAATCGACCGAAATATGTTTGCGCTGGCAACGGCCGCCACCGAACACTGCGATAATGTCACTCTGATCAACCAGGACATCCTGAAGAACAAAAACACGATCGCTCCGGAAATCACTGAGCTGCTGACGAAGTTGATGGACGAGCAGCCGGAAAGCGATTTAAAGCTGGTGGCCAATCTGCCGTACAGCGTGGCGACGCCCGTGATCTCCAATCTAGTCGCATCGGACCTGCCGTGGCAGAAGATGGTCTGCACCATCCAGCTGGAACTCGGCGAAAAAATGATCGCCGAACCCGGTTCGTCCAACTACGGAGCTCTGTCGGTTTGGATGCAGTCACAGTGCAACGTGAAGATTCTGCGTCGTCTGGGGCCGAAGGTATTCTGGCCGCGTCCGGGAGTCGATTCTGCCATCATCAGCATCTGGCGACACGATCGTCGCGGCGACCGGATCATCGACAAGAAGTTCTTTCTGGACTTTCTGCGACGCATGTTCCACCACCGTCGCAAGTTGATGAGAAGCGTGCTGGTAAGAATGTACAGCAAGCAGCTTAGCAAGCCGGAAGTCGACGAACTGATTCAGCAGCAGGAACTGGATTTGGAAACTCGTGCAGAAGCTCTGGACGTACTTACGCTGGTGAAACTGGGAAACCGGTTTTGCGAGGCGATTCGAGCCAAAGAATAGTCTCATACGACGACCACTTGAGGGCGTTTCGCAGAATTCGCCAGCCAGAGCAGGGCAGCGTACAGGCCTTGAACCGCCAGGATTGAACAACAGAAGGACGATATCATGCTAGAACGCGTTGCCTACAAGGGCCTGACATTCGACGACGTACTGCTGGAACCTGGTTACAGCGAAGTCATGCCATCAGATGTGGATCTCAGTTCTCGACTGACCCGCAACATCGCTCTGCACGTGCCGATCGTCAGCAGCCCAATGGACACCGTCACGGAAAGTGAAATGGCCATTTCGATGGCGCAACTGGGCGGCATCGGCATCATTCACAAGAACATGTCCATCGAACAGCAGGCGATGGAAGTCGATCGCGTGAAACGCAGCGAACACGGCGTGATTGTTGACCCGGTCACTTTGCCGCCGGAAACGACCGTCGGTGAAGCATCGCGAATCATGGACGAGCGCAATATCGGTGGCGTGCCGATTACAGTCGACGGCAAGCTGGTCGGCATCCTCACGCGACGTGACCTGAGATTCCTCGAATCGCGAGATCGGCCGGTCGCTGAGGTGATGACCAAGGATAAGCTGATTACTGCACAGGAGAACACCAGTTTAGAAGACGCAGAACGGATTCTGCTGGAAAACAGAGTCGAGAAACTGCTGCTGGTGGACGATCAATATCAACTGAGAGGCTTGATAACGATCAAGGACATCGACAAGAACGTGCAGTTTCCGCAGGCGTCGAAAGATCACCGGGGAAGATTGCGTGTCGGCGCAGCGGTGGGCGTCCATGATCTGGACCGAGTGACTCAACTCATCGAAAAAGGCGTCGATGTTCTCGTTGTCGACAGTGCTCACGGGCACTCGAAAAACGTTATCGAGACCATTCAGGCGATAAAAAAGGAATTTGAAATCGATGTCATTGCCGGAAATGTGGCAACGGCAGAAGGAACCAAAGCTTTGGCGGACGCTGGAGCCGATGGAATAAAAGTCGGAATCGGTCCCGGTTCGATCTGCACCACGCGGATCATTTCCGGAGTCGGCGTTCCTCAACTGACGGCCATTGCCAATGCGGCAAGGGCGTTGGAAGGTTCAGGCGTGCCGGTCATTGCCGATGGCGGCATTCGATACAGCGGAGACATGACAAAAGCACTAGCCGCCGGAGCATGGTCAGTAATGATCGGTGGTTTGTTGGCGGGTGTGGATGAAAGTCCTGGTGAGATGATTCTTTACCAGGGGCGAAGCTTCAAACGATACCGTGGCATGGGATCGATGGGAGCAATGGTGAAGGGAAGCAGCGAACGCTACCGCCAAAGTAAGGTGGATAGCAAGGACAGTTCCAAGCTGGTTCCCGAAGGAGTGGAAGGGCGAGTTCCGTACAAGGGCGGTTTGCAGCCATTGCTGTACCAACTCACGGGCGGACTGCGATCCGGCATGGGCTATGTCGGAGTTAATACGATTCAGGATATGCGAACGAAGGCTCGATTCATCGAGATTTCGGCGGCTTCGGTTAGGGAAAACCATCCACATGATATCGCAATCACTCAGGAAGCACCGAATTACTCGGTCGAGCATTCTTCAGACAGTCACGGCTAAGCTGCAGGCATCGGCAAACCGCTTGCGCACAGCGTCTCGCTTCACAGCAAGGTTGTGCTGCATCGCCGGACTAAGTGCTGCAGTTGCCGGTTCGGCCGTTGGTGAAGACGACGATTTGCCGTGGCTGGAACCGATCAATCAGCCGCCCGTGTCGTCGTTTGTCGGAACGCCCATCGCCACACAACAGGCTGTTTCAGAAAGCCGCACCGCATTCATCGAAGAGCGGTCCGCTCGACGACAGGCACTCATTCAGCAGTTGTCGTCGTCCAGTGATATGACGGTCAACAACGTACTGCTGACCAACGGCGACGATTCGACCACAGGCGTCGTGAAGATCGCCGACCTAACTCCAACGCCGGACACCTTGTCGGTACCGCCCGCCCCAGCATTGCCGCACGCATCGATCGGCACTGGCCCGATCACTGAACGAAGCAGCGATCTGCAACCGTTGCGACAGGGACGAAACGTTCAGAAATACCGTCGGGCAGACGGAAACATCGTCAAACACAACAGCCGTCGTGGCACCACAAAAGTGAAACAGCCCGGCGGATTCCTCAGTCACTTTTTCGAGTTCCACGACCCGGAACTCGAACGCTTCGATCCCGATGACTACGAAATGCCAATCCTGCTGGTTGCCGCCAGCGAGGAACAGGACGAAGGTGTCGTCGACATGAACGACGGCGAGCGAAAAGGCCCGATGCTGCGGAAGCTGACCAACATTCAGCCCACTCTCGATTACGCATGGGGCGACTGGGAGAAAGAAGAACTACCGACCGATTTCTACGATCGGATGGACAACGGACCGTACTTCGAATCGGAAGCTCCGCGAACAGTTCTGCAGTGGGCACCGACGAACCTTTGGTATCACCCACTGTATTTCCAGGACGTCGGCCTCGAACGCTACGGACACACCCACAAGCCGTGGATTCAGCCGTTTGTGTCCTCCGGACGTTTCTTTGGACAAGCCGTTGGGTTGCCGTACCAGATGGTGCTGCATCCGCCGAAGTCGCGTGAATTCGCTCTGGGCTATTACCAGCCAGGCGAATGGGCTCCGAAGCTCAGGTATCAGATTCCGTTTAACGAAGAAGCAGCGGCAACGGAATTTCTGTGGGTCACTGGTCTGATCCTGCTGGTCCCATAGTCGACCAAAAGTCAGTTTGAATTGCTCCAAACAGTAGAAGCCCGGCTTTTCAGAAAGCCGGGCTTCTTCGTGTTCCGATTTCAGGCAAACCGCTTGTCGCTACGCCTGCGCTGCTTTTTTCTGTTCGCGATAGCGAGTGAGCAGGATCAGAAACGCGGGTACCATCACAGGGCGGACGACAAACGTGTCGAGAATCACGCCCAGTGCCAGAGCAAAACCGAGCTGGTCCATGCCCAGAAGACTGCCTGCCATCAGCGATGAAAACGTGCCCGCCATTATGATGCCGCAACTGCTGATGATGCTGCCCGTGCGTTCCAGGGCCACGATGATTCCGTCGATCGGACCGTGTTCCTTTGTCTCCTCGTCAATGCGAGTCAGCAGGAAGATGTTGTAGTCTTCACCCACCGCGATCAAGATCGTGAACAGGAACATGGGCACCTTCCAGTCCAGCCCGGCAAAGCCGGAGGGATCCATCGCCCAGAAAAACAGGTTGGTCAGACCAAGAGTCGCAAAGTAGCTGAACAGTACCGTCGCCATCAGATACGCACAGATCCACGGACGTCTCAGCAGTAGCCATAAGATGGCAAAGACGACGACCGCCACCAAAGAATTGATGGACGTCCGGTCGCGATCCGTGACCGACTTCAAATCGCTTAGGCTCGCCGTCTCACCCGCGAAATACAACTTTGCTCCCTTCATCGATTCCGGAAGCATTTGCGGTAACTTCTCACGCATATTGCGAAACTCGTCGATGCTGCTGCGTGCAAACGCATCGTTCTTGAAGATTAATTCCATCCGTGTGACCGATGGCTTTTCTTCTGTGGCGTACTCCCTGACCGCTCGCGGACGCAGCAGGCGCTGCGATATTCCGATGTCTCGGCCGCCAGTGGGATCCGCGATGGAACGCACTGCCTGGATACCAAGAACGTCTTTCGCTTCCAGAATTCGCTCTGTCAGCTCCGTGATATCAGCCGGCGGCTTCGGTGTTCTTGCGGTGTAATCCTGCCCCGGTACATCAAGAAGCACTCGCACCGGCACGCCTTCGCCGCCAGGAAAATGAGCCTGCAACGCTCGCGCGCCGCGAACGCTGTCGGCGGTGGGAGGCAGGTCCTGCAGCAGACCGTAGCTAAGATGGCCGTACAGGAACATGCCCGTGACTGCGAATGGCAGCATGATCAGAACACTGCCCGCCCACAGCGTGGCTGGCTTCTTAAGCAGAAGCTGGCCCATGTTGCGCCAGCCGGCATTCAACACGCGCAGTTTCAGCACGCGTGAAAGCATGCTGCGCTGAGCCACCCATTCGCCACGACTGGCTTCTCGAGCAGGAATGTTGGGCCAGAAGGCGAACCGCCCGAAGATACGCAGCACTGCGGGAGCCAGCGTTAGCGACGTTGCCAGGCAGATAAACAGACCGAACGAAATTGCAATGCCCGCCTGCTGGAACTTACCGAACTCGGCAAACGACATCATGCCGATGCCGCACATCGTTGTGCCCGCACTCGCCGCTAATGCAGAACCGACCTTGGCCAACGCCACACTGATGGCGTCTTCAATACTGCTGCCGCTGTCCAGCAGTTCTCGGTAGCGAGCGATCAGGAACAGGCAGTAGTCCACGCCGGCCCCGTACACCAAAACCGTGACATACGGTTCGATGCCGGTGAAGACACGAATCCAACCCAGCTCAGCACCAATCGCCAGCAGGTTTAATGATAGTGCCGTCGCGACGGCCACTGTCAGCAACGGCACCAGAGCCAGCAGGGGCGCTCGATACATCCCCAGCAACAAAACAACAACAAGAATAACAGTCCATCGTTCGGTCGACTCGGCGCTCTCGTTCGCTTCTCTGATGGCGTCGCGTCCATATGTGGCGGTACCGCTAAACGTGATGTCCAGGCCAGGCGGGATCGCATCATCAGAATCGGACTCGCCGTCTTCCGCATTGTCTTCGGAAGGTCGCACCGCCACGCGTCGCCATGCCGCGATCTCCTGTTCGATTTGTTCGATCAGTTCTTCGTTGTCCTGATCAAGGAACTCAGTCTGCAATTCCAACACGATCAAAGACGCTTTGCGGTCCAGGCTTGTGTACAGTGGCCCGATATTCGGCGTCCCGCGCCACACCAGTTTTCGCACCAGCAATGGTCTGGAATTATCACGTTCCTCTGGCGGCAGTGCTTCACCGGTAACACGGTCCAGTTGAAATCGCCTGCTCAGACGCGGAATCAATGAGTCATTGATGAATCCCAAGTCTTCCTGCCGCAGCCCTTCGTCGGATGTTTCCCGCCGCACGACCAACACGACATTGCTAAAGACTGTCGCATCGGGGAAGTATTTTCGGAACAGCCGCTGAGCTTCGATGCTGGGCGAATCCTCGGGCAGAAAAGCAAATTCACCGTTTTCCGCGACGTCGGACCATTTCGGCACGTAGACAAACGAAACGACCAAAGCCAGAACCCACATTGCGACAATGCTGGCTGAGTGCCTGGTTGCAAATTTCCCTAACGCCTGAAACAAGCTGGTGCCGTTCGTCGCGAGTTGATGTGTCTAGGCCAACTGCCCGTCCCTCCACCATAACGGCAGCTCGCGGAAAATGCGGCCGATCGCCTCGGCGGCTTTCGCCGCAACCGAGACACAGAAGGCAGCATTTTGGTCCTCCGCTGGCACGAAAAGTAACGCCGTTGACCACCAAATTCAACGAACCTCGGTCACCCCACCACCGACCAGACAGAATGGCGATGGTGGCGGCCACAATTCGTGGACACAAGGTCAGGTCCTGTCAGGCAGGCGATTTTCACGAACTGTGATCCTCGCCAACTTGAGCAGTTTCCCTTTTGTTGTGGACGGTTTGGGCTCGTGGGAAACAGCCTTCACAGTCCGAAATGTTTGTTCCGCGGCCACAAGTCAGCGAGATTCGCTTTAAGGACGCCTTCAATTCCCGAATTTCACTGACTTTGTTTGTTACGAAAGTGGTTTTCCAACGTCCCACCTCCGGCGCGCCCAGGCAATTAACAGGTGCGTTTTATGTCTAACGGCAGGGACATCGCTGATGAGGAGTTGCTGGAACAGTGTCGGATCACTCAAATATTCTTCAATCGCCAGCTTGCCTACGGCCATTCGCCAAGGGTCGCGTACGCCAATGCGATACGACTATTAAGCCGCGTATGCGTGTTCGCGTGGGAATCAATCAGCTTGGACCCTGATCACAACCGAATCCGCCCTCAGTTGCCTCAACCCGCAGGCCGTGCGCCTGCCGGCGCTACTGCGATCCCCGACAAGCCTGAAGAAGCCCGTTCCGACGCACAGGGAACTTACAAATCCGGCTCAGACTATGTTCGGGCAGATGAAGCGTGAGCCGTCATAAACCGGTAGCCATGTCGAACACTCGAAGCATGCTCGAGTCATATTTCGCCCGGTATGGCGCGCTGTGGCAGCAAGTTTCCAGATCACGCCGAATGCTGAAGTTGGTGACCCCAGGAATGCAGCGGGGCTCGAGGTTTTTGAAATGAACTCCGCAGTCGGTCAGCGCGCCCGCGACGGCTGAGCGGCGGGCAATGACGTTCATACCTCTTAAAATTCGCCCACAACGTTGCCGTCGTTGCGTTGGCCGAGGTTTCGCCATGTTCCCAGGTCAATGTTCTCGCTGATGCTGCGAACCGAGCCGTCCATCAGCAGCGAGTTGACGACGCCAATGTGCCAACTGCGAGAAGTGACAGCCGCGTATGTTGGCGTGGTGCAGGTCTTATCTTCGCGACAGGATGTGTAGTCACCTTCCTCGGGGCGATCGCCTCCGGGCACAAGAACTTTACTGTTTGGCGGAAGCGTTGTCGTAAATCCTGTTTGGTGGACGCGTCCGTCAACCCATTCTGTGTGACCACTGTTCGCTTTGTTGCTGCCACCGCCTGCAATCAGCGCTTCTACATCGACGGGCGCCGATGGAACGGTGGCGGTTCCCTGGTCTCCATCGCGGTTGTAGGGAGTAAACGCTTTCACTTCGGAAAAGCCGAGCGTGTTACTGGTGCCGTCGGTGAAATGCTGTGTGCCAAAATTCGAATTCGGCGCGAAGGCACCGTCGCCGGTTTGGCGAGTTGCGTTGGTCCAGACACGCCATGTGCCGCCGTTGTAGCCGTACGTGATGGGATAGTGCTCAGCCACACCGCTGCTGCTAGTGCGTTGACGATCATTCACTTCGCTGGGGCAAATGTACGCCTTCATCCGCTGAATCGCGATGCCGTCGTTAACGCCCGAGGGGTCTTCGTACGATCGCGACAGGTCCGCCTGCTGATACAGGTTACTTTCTTCCAGGTATGGCATCAGCCGCGCGAGAATCGACCATTCTCCGCCGGGAGTATTGGTCGTACTGACATCAGACACGAAGGCCGGCGGAAACGCGGAATAGGTGTCCAGATAGTTGTGCAACGCCAGGCCGACTTGCTTGAGGTTATTCTTACACTGGATTCGTCGAGCGGCTTCGCGGGCCTGCTGGACAGCGGGCAGCAGCAGGGCGATCAGGATCGCAATGATGGCGATCACGACAAGCAGCTCAATTAACGTGAAACCTGCTTTTCGGTCGGCACGATTACGAGTTTTCATAGCGTTTTCCAGCTCAGGAATACATCAAAAGGAGTTCGCCCCTCCAGTTGGGAGGGAATCGATGGTCCGAGCGTGGCTGGCTGTTGGCTTGCTGGCTGCGGCGACTGAGACTCAGTCTCATTGACTTTCCGGGATTATCGGTACGCATTTGTGGTCGTGCAAGGCTGTCTCTGGACAATCTGCTAATTTCTCAGCGCTGCTCACGCAGCCGGCTGACAACATTCGCAATGCGAGCGGCCGCGTCTGCGATTTCGGCCTCCGTGTTCAGGTCGCTGACACTGAAACGCACGGAGCTGGTGCAGATGGCCGGTTCAATGTTCATGGCCAGCAACGCGGGCGCGGGTTCGGCCGATCCGCTCGCGCAAGTACTGCCGAGTGAGCAGGCGATGCCTTCCAGATCCAGACTCACCAGCATGGCTTCTCCGTCGACGCCGGGGAAGGCGATGCTGAGCGTGTTGGGCAAACGAGGGGCATCGCTCCCGTGAACGACAGTCGGAGCACTGCTTTCACAAAGTGCCTGCTGCAACTGATCACGCAGCTTCTGGACGCGCTGCATGCGTGCTTCGCAATCGGCGTCAAAGCATCTTAACGCCGTGGCCATGCCAGCGATCAGCGGAACGGGTTCCGTGCCAGCTCGGCGCCCCGACTCCTGATGTCCGCCTTCCAGCAACGGCGGCAACTGCACACCGCGTCGAAGCAGAAGGCCGCCAATGCCACGCGGGCCGTGAAACTTGTGAGCCCCAAATGCCAGGGCCGTGGCCTTGAGTTTGTGGAAGTTGACTGGAATTTTGCCCACGGCTTGCACGGCGTCGATTAACAGGGGTACGCGATGCTGTTCACATAGGTCAGACAACTGAGTCAGATCCTGAATCACTCCAGTTTCGTTGTGAGCCAGAATGACGCAGACGAGCTTCAATTCAGCCCACGGCAGGTTCGCGAACTGTTCGGGCTGCAGGAGTCCGGACGAATCAACCGTCAGATTCAACAGCTTCAAGCCGTTCTGGCGAGCTCGTTCGCAAGCGGCTGCAGTCGCGGGGTGCTCGCCAGCCGTCAGCGCGATGACGCCTTTGCGTCCCAGAGTCAGCCCATTGATGGCAGCGTTAATGGATTCGGTGCCGCCACTGGTAAAGATGACCTCAGTCGGATCGGCTCCCAGAATCTGCGCGATTGCATCGCGACTGTCTTCGAGAACGCGACGAGCATCGCGGCCAAAGCTGTGCTGGCTGCCAGGATTGGCGAAGGCCGTCGTCCACGCTTCTGACATCGCCTTCGCAACTTCCGGCAGAATGACGGTAGTGGCGTTATTGTCGAGGAAGATGCGGGAAGCTGACATTGAGTCCTCGCCGATTGTTGGCCGAGTATTTGCGAAAGAAGCCCGGCTCTAAAAAAGCCGGGCTTCTAACCTGCGTATTGTTTGCTTGCGGAACGGGCTAACTCTAGCCCAGCTCAGCGATCGATCGTTCAAGAAGTTTCTTGCTGGCTTTGATGCCGGCAAATTCATCCAGCTTGCCGCCTTCGTATTCGATGCCAACCCAGCCGGTGTACCCGGAATCGGCCACGATTTTCATCATCTTCTTGTAGTCCGTTTCCTTCTGCCAGCGAGAATCGATCGTCACGAACGGACGGGATTCTTCGAAGTCGTAGGTCTTGGCGCTGACTGCTTTGGCGTACGGCATCAGCAATTCTGTGCCCCGATAGCGATCGAACCACTCGCCCTTGTCGCGGTTGATTCCGAAGTTGCCGAAGTCGGGCAGGGTGCCGCAGCGTTTGTGGTCGACCTTCTTGATGACAGTTGAGAGCCAGTCGCCATCGGATGAAAGGCCACCGTGGTTTTCGACAATTACATTGATGCCGTGCTTGTCGCCGAACTCTGAGAGTGCTCGAAGCCCATCGGCGGCTCGGTGGATCTGTTCTTCGCGGCTGCCGGAACTGCCCGCGTTAACTCGGATCGAATGGCAGCCAAGTTCTTTAGCGGCCTCAACCCACTTGTAGTGATTCTCAACGGCTTTGGCTCGTTTGGTCAGGCTGGCGTCACCCAACTGACCTTCGCCATCGATCATGATCAACAATTGAGTCACGCCGTTGTCGGCCGCTCGTTTGTTCATCTCGGCAAGGTACTTTTTGTCGTTGGCCTTGTCTTTGAAGAACTGATTGACGTACTCAACGCCTTCGATGCCAAATTCTTTTTTCGTGGTTGCGGCGAAGTCGAGGTTGTCGAGCTTGCCGCCCTTTATGGCTCGATGCAGCGACCATTGAGCAAGGCTAATCTTGAACTTTGGATCTGCTGCAAATGCCATCGCGGCTGCAGATTGACTGGCAACGCCAGCCGCCAGAAGTCCGACGGAAGACGCGAGGAATGAACGGCGAGTTGTCGAGTCAATCATGGTTAGCCTTTCGGTTAAGAGGTCTGTCAGGCCCACAATGGCGGCCACACTTGTGCGTCGAAGTTACCACTTCTCCCAGCGTATCGCCTGGGAGGTCGGACGTTGCGAAGCAACGTCCGGGAGGGGGTTCGTGCAGACAGCAGGCCTCGAAGCGACGTTCGGCCCTCCCCCGAACCTGCTTCGCTCGTTCGCCCCCACCCACAATAAATTGCGGGAGGGGGTGGTTCATGTTCAGACTTCCTTCGAATCAATCCAGGTCATCATGCGACGCAGGTCTTTTCCGACCGATTCAATCTGATGAGTGCGTTCTCGACGGCGAGTCGCGAAGAACGAAGCTTGACCAGCTTTGTTCTCCAGCAGCCAGTCACGAGCGAACTTGCCCGACTGAATGTCATTCAAAACTCGCTTCATTTCTGCCTTGGTTTCTTCCGTCACGATTCGAGGACCGCTGGTGTAGTCACCGTATTCTGCGGTATTTGAAACGCTGTAACGCATGTAGTTCAAGCCGCCCTGATAGAACAGGTCGACAATCAGCTTCAGCTCATGCATGCATTCGAAGTAAGCCATTTCCGGCTGATAGCCCGCTTCCACAAGCGTTTCGAAGCCAGCTTTCACCAATGCAGATACACCGCCGCACAGAACCACTTGTTCGCCGAACAGGTCAGTTTCTGTTTCTTCGGCGAATGTCGTTTCAATCACGCCGCCGCGAGTACCGCCGATGCCCTTGGTGTAGGCCAACGCCAGCTGCCGTGATGTTTCTGACGCTCCGTCGCTAAGAGCGATCAGGCTGGGAACACCGCCGCCAGCGACGTATTCGCTGCGGACGAGGTGGCCAGGACCTTTGGGAGCGGCCAATGCGCAGTCGACGCCCTCTGGTGGCAAAATCTGGCCGAAGTGAATATTGAAGCCGTGCGAGCACATCAACAGGTTGCCGGAGGACAGGTTCGGCTTAATGTCGTTGCGATAAACGTCGCCCTGAATTTCGTCGGGCAGCAGAATGTTGACCAGGTCGCCCTTCTTGGCCGCATCAGCAGCGGACATGGGTTCGAAACCGTGGCTTTTGGCGAGGTCATAGTTCGGGCCGCCGGGGCGCTGACCGACGATGACGTTACAGCCGCTGTCGCGAAGGTTTTGAGCCTGAGCGTGGCCCTGGCTTCCATAGCCAATGATCGCGATCGTTTTGTCTTTCAGAAGGCTGAGATCCGCGTCGTCGTCGTAATAAACCTTGGCTGCCATGAACGTAATTCCTAGTATCGATGAGTAGTGTGTTGAAACAAAAAATGGCTGACGACGTCCGTCACAGCGACGAAAGAAACAGCTCAGCCTTGAAAATCCGACGGTCTTCACCCGCGCCATCGCGGAATGCGGGCGGTCGTGGTGAAGAATTCCTTCTGGCTGCGCGAGCCAGAATACCGCAACAAAGCGGGCAGGTCAGGTCAGGAGGCGGTTGCATCTGAAACTTCCGGAATAACGTCCGGAGGCAGATCCTGCGTAATTGTGGCGTTGCGAAGCATGGCTATTCGGCCGGTGCGAACCATTTCCAGGATGCCGAATTCCCGCATTCGGTCGATGAAAGCTTCAATTTTGCCTTCGCGACCTGAAATTTCGACCATCACGTGGTCTTCGCCAACATCCACAATGCGACCGCGGAAGAT